>JANOPQ010000150.1:0-27220 GCA_031421935.1 Bacteroidota bacterium
GCTGGAGATTGTAACGACGGAAACGCAGCAATCAACCCAGGTGCAACAGAAGTGTGTAACAACATCGATGATGACTGTGATGGTTTAACGGATGATGGACTTACTTTCTTAACTTACTATGTAGATGGTGATGGTGACGGATACGGAGCAGGCGCAGGAACATCTTCTTGTGTTGCGATCCCAGGATCTGTTCTTGTTGCTGGAGATTGTAACGACGGAAACGCAGCAATCAACCCAGGCGCACAAGAAATTTGTGACGGTGGAATTGATAACGATTGCGACGGATTAGCCGATGATGCAGATCCATCTGTAATAGGACAAGGGACATATTATGCAGATAATGATGGTGATGGTTATGGAGCAGGTGCAGCTATCTTAGCATGTATCCAACCGGTAAACACATCTACGAACAATACAGACTGTAATGATGGAAATTCTGCAATCAACCCAGGCGCACAAGAAATTTGTGACAGTGGAATTGATAACGATTGCGACGGATTAGTAGATGATGCAGATCCAAGTGTTATAGGTCAAGGAACTTATTATGCAGATGTTGATGGTGATGGATTCGGAGCAGGTGCAGCTATCTTAGCTTGCGTGCAACCGGCAAACACATCTACCAACAATACAGATTGTAACGATGGAAGCGCAACGGTATATCCGGGCGCAACAGAAGTTTGTAATGGCGTTGATGATAATTGTGATGGAATAGTCGATAATACGATGGTACCTTCATTAGGAACTATTAATGGACCCTTGCAACAATGTCTTCCAATCTCGAGTGGATCTGCAACCTTTAGTGTTGTTGCAGTACCAGGAGTATTAACATATACTTGGACAGTGCCAGTTGGATTTACAATTGTTTCAGGTCAAGGTACTACCACTTTAAACGTTAGTTGGACATCAGCAGCTTCACATTTTGGAATTGTTGGTCCAATTACAGTAACTCCAAATGATGCTTGTTTCTCAGGAACTCCTTCATCAGGTTTAGTAGATATTAACTACACGGCACCAGTTCGTCCTCCAAGTATTTCTGGAGCAGCTAAAGTGTGTCCTGGCGACGTAGTTGTATATTCCATTGCAAATGTTGCACGTGCAAGTAGTTATTTATGGACAGTTCCTGCAGGAGTAAATATTACAAGTGGTCAAGGAACCAACATTATTACTGCTACTATCACTGGAGCCTTTGGAGGTGGAATGATAGAAGTGGTAGGCATAAACGTTTGTGGCGCTAGTCCATCAAGAACGAAAACGATGAACTTTAATATTCCTGGCGTGCCAAGTCCAATTTCAGGAATTACAACAGGTTTGTGTAGTGTTACAGGAAACGTGTTTAGTACAGCAGGAGCAACCGCAGCAACAAGTTATGTTTGGTCAACGCCTCCTGGAGTAACAATTGCAAGCGGACAAGGAACAAATACAATTACTGTTAATATTAATGGAAGCTTTACTTCAGGTTCTGTATTTGTTAGCGGAGTAAATGGATGTGGAACAGGATCGAGTCGTTCGGTAACAATTACTGGTAATCCAGGAATCGCTGGATTAATCTCAGGACCAATAACAGTTTGTCCTGGTGCAACGGGTATCGTATATCAAGTTGCTACTGTGGGTGGTGCTAATAATTATACATGGACTGTGCCTAGCAGTGCAACCATTACTAGTGGACAAGGAACTAAGATTATTACTGTTGACTTCAATTTGACATCAGCTATCAATCAAACAGTTTCGGTACGTACAGACAATGCTTGCGGACTAAGTCCATTACGTTCATTGAGTGGCATAGCAATAAATAATATTTATTGTGGTCCACGTTTGGCGGGAGAAAATTCTTCAATCACGCAAGTAAATGTATTTCCGAATCCGGCAAGTGATTTGGTAACTATCCAATTTAATGCGGCGAACGAAAGTAACTATCGTTTACGCCTTACCGACATGTTGGGACGTGAAATCTTTGTTAAAGAAGGAACTACATCCGAAGGAAAGAATACCATGCAACTTGGATTAGAAACATTGAATGGAGGCGTTTACTTCGTCGAGATTCAAAGTGGGGAAGGTTCACAGTCAATTCGCTTAATGGTTGAATAAATCAAATAAGCCGGAAGAGGAAACACTTCTTCCGGCTATTTACATCTAATCGCAAATTAATAATCAAAAAATACAATGAAAAACAAAAACTACATCTTACGGAATTTCCATTCGCAACCTGTAAACAGGAAGTTTTCCGATCTGCTAAGAATTTGTCTAGTGCTCCTACTCACTGGGCTTTGGAGCACGAACAGTTGGGCACAGGTAACAGTGTCCGGTGCCAATGCTGGTAACGGATCTTACGCAACTTTACAGACTGCCTTTGCTGCTATTAACGTAGCGGGGAACAATGGTTCTGGTGCTATCAGTGTGGTGCTTTCCGCTAATACAACGGAAACAGGAACTGCTACGCTCGACAATTTCACGTGGGCTTCAGTAACTGTAACAGCAACTACGCCGGTGACAGTGCAGGGTAGCATTGTAGGTGCTATCGTAAAATTGAATGGAGCAGACAATGTTACTATCGATGGTCGTATTGCCGGCTCGGGACGTAATATTACCATCCAAAATAACAGTAATACCACTGCAACAGCAGCGGTATGGCTCGCCAGTGTGATTGCTGGTAATGGGGCAACTAATAACACCATTCGCAACTGTAATATTGCTTGTGGAGCACCTCAAAATGCAGGTACTCTTACAACAATAGGTGTGTTAATTGGTGGTACCACTATTAGTGTTACTGCAACAACAGGTTTAGACAATGATAATAATTCTATCATCGATAACGCAATTACAAAATGTCGATATGGAATTTCTACTAGAGGTCAGTCTGCCACGAATCTAGGACAAAGCAACACTATTACAGATAATCTTATTGGACCTGCATCTTTTGGTGCCGATCAAATTGGTAAGACTGGTATTCTTGCCATATTTGAAAATAACTGTACTATTTCCAGAAACGAAGTACGCTTTGTGGGCGGTGATTTTGCAAATACAACCAGTGGAACCGATAGGCTTGGTATTGGTCTAGGTCAAGATGGATGGGCTCAAAGCACAACTACAACAACAACGAATACAAATTTTACCGTAAGTAGAAATTTAATTCATGACATCATTGAGGAAAGAACATTCTCTGCTTGTGGTATTGTGCTATCAACAACCAATGGCGGTGCCGCTACAAATGACTTAATTTGTAGTAACATGATTTATAACGTAAAGGCAAATGGAACTGGAGGTGATATGGTGGCAGGAATAGGAATTTCTGGTGGTCATACGATCAATGTTGTTCATAATTCAATATATCTTTATGGTGATGTAGATCCTAATCCTAGCGCGACCAGCCCTACAAATTTTGGAGCAGGTATTCGAATATCACAAACAACGGGTTCTGCTTTTGCGAATTTAAATATTAAGAATAATGCAGTTCATGTTGACCTTAGTTCAAGCTCAACTGCGGGGTGCAGGTTTTATGCCGTTTCTTGTCCAAATAATACGATGAGTTTTGGAACAGGTGGGTTAAACAATAATGATTACTATGTGAATCCTTTAAACAGTCAGTGTATATTAGGAGGCTATGGTAATACATCAGGAAATGCACATGCTTCTCAGTTTGCTACCTTAGGTGGATGGCAGGGCGTGTTCACTCCTGTTCAAGACGGCAGTTCTATAAGTGCAAATCCAAATTTTATAAGTCTTTCGAATTTGCATTCTGATGTGGGTTCAACCGTATTAAATAATAATGGATCACCAATAGCAACATGTGCTGTTGATTTTGACAACGATGCAAGAAGTGCAACTACTCCGGATATTGGCGCTGATGAATACACTCCTTTAGTATGTATGGGAGCAGCAGGTGGAACCATTTCTCCTGCGTCAGTGAATCGTTGTGTAGGTCAAACCTATAACATGTCTTCAGTAGGTGCAGATGTAGGTGCTGGTATTACGTATCAATGGGAAATTTCAGCTACCGGTGGTGGTGCAGGATTTAGTAATGTAATAGGAGGAAGTGGAGCAAATTCTGTTTCCTATTCTACAGCCGCTCTAGTTGCTGGTGTTTATTATTATCGTTTGCGTGTAGATTGTTCGAATGGTCCGTTAACAGGATACTCCAATGAATTAGAAGTAACCGTAAATAGTAATCCGGTTGTTTCTGTGGATGTACCTTCTGCTAGCTATTGCAATCCTAACGGTGCTGCCGTAACGATCATTGCATCAGGCGCAGTTAACTATGCTTGGTTACCTGTAGCAGGCCTTGACGTCGCTACAGGTACAACAGTAGTTGCAAATCCTGCTACAACTACAAACTATACAGTTACCGGTACAGATGGAAATGGATGTACTGCTACAGCTACTAGTGCAATCACTGTTCAAACTGGTGTAAGTATTACTAGTGTTACTGCCACACCACCTACTGTATGTAATGGTGATAATTCACAGCTTCAAGTAAATGCTACTTCTCCTGGCGCAAATACCGCTGCCGGAACTATATATACAGCAGGAACTGGACCCTTAGAGGCTATACCTGGTCCAATTTCTTTAACAGTTCCAACTTCCGGTACTGCAGATGATGGTTTCGAACCGGTAAATACTACCGGTAGTTTCATGTTCAATTATAATGGAACTAATTATGATAATTTCGTAATTAGTACCAATGGTTATGTTGTAATGGGTACTTCATTTCCTGCTGGTACTGGTATTGCAACCACGTTAACATCATCCGTTTTGACTGGATTCAATGCGGTTATTGGATATGGACGTGATGGAAATATAAACGTAACGAATGGTGGTAGCATCAATCATGGTTTAGATGCTTCTGGAACTAAATATGTGTTTGAGTATTTTAACTTCGCTACTGCATCTAGTGGTAATGAGAGTGCTACACAATACGCTACTTTTCAAATCGTACTTTGGGGAACTACCAGTGCAACGCCTGGTAGAATCGAATTGATTTACGGAACGAGTGTAGGTACTCCTGGAACAACTGCTTGTTTAGGTTTAAGAGATGCTTCAGGTACTTCTGCCTTTAAAAATGGGTTAACAGGTTCAAGTACGGTGGCCTCAACTACCACAACCTTTCCAGCTGATCAAACTATGTATTCTTTCGAAAGACAAACTTTCTCTTATTTATGGAGTCCGTCAACTTTTATTGCCGGTCAAGAAACCTTGGCAAATCCATTGGCTACAGCAATTACAGCAACAACCCCTTATTCAGTAGTTGCCACTTCAGGTAATGGATGTTTTACTTCTGGTAACGTAACCGTAACTGTTGAACCATTAGCTTGCACGGCAGCTACAGCAGGTCCAATCAATTGTGCCAATACTAACTTCAGTGTTAACGCTAATCATACTGGCGGTGGAGCTCCATTTAGTTATTCATGGGATGATGGTAACGGCGGTGTATATCCGAATGCAGCAAGTATCACTGCAAATCTACCAAGTGGAACTTATACTTTTACTTGCACGGTCTCTGATGCTTGTGGAAGCAATTGCGTATCCAGTGTTTCTGTAGTAGTAAATGCAAACCCCATTACAACAGTTACTCCAAATACTGGATTAATTTGTAATGCAGGTGGATCACCCATCGCGCTGGCAGCAGCTGGTGCTACATCTTATGCATGGTCTCCTGCAAGTGGCTTATCGGCGACCACTGGCGACAATGTAACCGCTAACCCTTCTGGAACTAGAACCTATACTGTAACGGGTACAGATGGAAATGGATGTACGGCTACAGCAACTGCGGTTATTACCGTGGGCGCTGCTATTAGTGCAAATGCTTCTGCCTTGCCTGCTACAGTTTGCAGTGGAAGTAATTCTCAATTAGAAGTAGTGGTTTCACCTGCTCCTGGAGCCGGTGCCATTAAAATTACAGAGGTAACCTCATTCCGTACAGGTACCGGTGCAACAAATCCTTATCCAGCATTTGTTGTAGGTCAAGATTTGGTAGAAATTTCTAATATCAGCAGTTCTTCTGTAGATATTTCAGGTTGGTTGGTACAGGATTATGCAAGTAATTCAGCAACTGTTTCTCATGCAGGTTTTGCATTTCCTGGTGGTACCATTATTCCAGCTGGCGGTGTTGCTGTGGTTCATTTAGGATCTGGTACAGATGATATTTCAAATCTTTATTTCAATACCGGTGGAGCAAATGACACTTGGTTCTCGACTTCTATTTACGGTATTGCATTAAAGAATGGTTCAATAATTATTGATGCAGTAGGTCGTGGAAATCCTTTTATTTGGAATGCTGGAACTGGCGTAACTGCTGCTGATTGGTCTGGAAATATTGCAACCACATCCGCAGCGGGAATTGTCAGAACAGCAGCTTTTGACAATAATGTGGGTTCTGATTGGGTGTTAACTACCATTACTCAAGCTACTATTGGAACCTTTAACGCTGGATACATACCTCCAGTAACAATCGCATCTTATGCATGGTCTCCTTCTGCATTTATTGCAGGACAAGAAGGATTGCAAAATCCTTTAGCTACTGCTCTAACTGTAAGTACTCCATATTCTGTGTTGGTGACAACTGCAGATGGTTGTACAGCTACGGGTAACGTTACAATTACAGTAAATGAAGCCCCTACTGCTAATGCAGGTTCAGGTGCAAACTTATGTAGTCTTACTCCTGCGTATACACTCAGTGGTGCAACTGCAACCAATGCGGCTAGTCTTTCCTGGACAACTTCAGGAGACGGCTCATTCGACAATGCGTCTACTTTGAATCCAACATACACGCCAGGCCCGAATGATCTTAGCATTGGTACGGTAACTCTTACTTTAACTGCTCTTAACCCTCCTTGCCCTTCGGCTTCTTCGAACGTTACTATCACTTATTTCAACGCGATTGAATATTTTACGGATGGTGATGGAGATACCTATGGTGGTGCTTCTGCAGGTTTATTCTGTAGCAACCCAGGTGCAGGTTTTGTACTAATCTCCGGGGATTGTAACGATGCTAATGCTGCTGTTAACCCTGCTGCCTCTGAAATCTGCAACGGTATCGATGATAACTGTAATGGATTCATCGATGATAACGTTCCCGCCTTACCGAATGTAGGTGCCATTAGTGGAACCGCTGCTGCTTGTTTACCAGGCGTTGCCGGATCTACTTCGTATAGCATTGCTCCTGTAGTAGGCGCAACCACCTATGCATGGTCGGTGCCCGCAGGATTCACGATTACCAGCGGTCAAGGTACTACCAACATTGCCGTGAGTTATACGGCGCTTGCTATTCAATCCGGTATTAGCGGACAAGTTTGTGTAGTTGCTTCAGATGCTTGTGTTTCTACAGCACCTTCGTGTGTAACGATCGACTTCCAAGTTGCGGCTCCAGTTACTCCTCCATCGATCTCTGGTCCTGGTAAAGTATGTACGGGTGATGTTGTTGTTTATTCTATTGCGAATGTCGCACGCGCAACTTCTTATACATGGACAGTTCCTGCTACGATGACAATTACTGCAGGACAAGGAACCAATGTGATCACGGCTCAAGTAAATGCAGGATTCGTTGGCGGTACTGTTACTGTATCGGCTTCTAACGTTTGTGGTACAAGCCCAATACGTTCGAAATCATTAACTCAAAATTTCCCTGCTACACCATCTGCTATTCTAGGACAGAAAGAAGGATTGTGTAATACAACCGGAAATGCATTCTCCATTCCTGCTGTTGCAAATGCAACCAGCTATAACTGGGGAATTACGGGTGGAACTATTGTTACTGGTCAAGGTACGAACGGCATCACAGTAGATGTTGCTCTCTTATTCGGTAGTGGATCCATCACAGTGCAAGCAGTGAATGGTTGCGGAACTAGTTCAACGCGTACTCTTACTATTAAAGGTTCTCCTGCTAGACCAGAGCCAATTGCTGGAAATGTATCTGTATGTGATAACACAACTGAACCTTATTCAGTGGCTACAGTTGCTGGAGCAGATACGTACACTTGGGTAGTTTCTAGTGGATCTGTATCGAGTGGACAAGGAACGAAAAACATCACTATTGATTGGTCGGCACCTGCTGCAGGTCAAACCATGTCGGTGACTACTTCTAATGCATGTGGAACAAGTTTGTCACGTTCATTAACTGGAATAACAGTGAATAACTGTCCACGTTTCGGTATGAATGCGGATCAAGTGAATTTAAATGCATTCCCTAATCCAGCAACAGATCGCGCAACCATTAAGTTTACATCTGAAGACAACAGCGACTACCGTTTACGCATATCCGATGTTACAGGAAGAACATTATTCTTAGAGAATGGAACTGCTGCTGCAGGACTTAATTCCAAAGTTCTTTCTTTAGATGGATTTGCTTCTGGAGTTTATAACTTAACGATTGAAATGAATAATGCTCAACAACAAATTAAATTGATTGTTGAGTAAATTAAGTTAGATTATTTAAAACCCGTGAAGTGTATGCGAAGCATTCTACTTCACGGGTTTTTTTTGTGAAAGTAATTTCTATAATTAAATTAAAGCGGAGCCCCGTATCGTGCCGAAGGCTCTGCTACGGGGCTCTACTTCTGAGAAGTTCGAAAGAACAAAATACCAAAAGCCCCCGAAGTGTATGCGCAAGCATTCTACTTCGGGGGGTTTTTAATGGATGAAATTTACTCTAATAAATAGTATTTTAGACTAATCCATATTATTTCACCAACCAACTCATATCTATTTCATAACATGATGAGAAAATCAATTGGTAGGGGGAACCTTGTTTTTTTAATCTTTTGTTAATATGGAGTATTATTTTTACTGGGAGCTGAAAGCTTGCTAATAATGATATTTTATTTTATTCACGTTAAATTATTTTAACCATTGTATTGAATAAACTTCATCATCTATTATATTTTTTACTGTCAATTTTTGAATGAATGTTAATAGAACTTCTGTTTTTCTTCCATTTTATAACAAAAACTTCAACTTAATTTTTTTTGGAATTTACATGATAAGGGAATCTTGCACTCCAGAAAAGACGAATTCGGGAAGTCCGGGTGAATTGTGTTTTCTATCGAAAAATTCAAAACAAAGTAAAACAAAAACCAAATCGTTAAAATGAAAAATTCATTTAGCCCTGTTCAAATCAATTCCCTTTTGAATATTGATGCAAAGAAGTTAAATATTTCTATTCAAAAAGGGAGTATTGTTAAAAGTATTTTTAATCTGCTTTTAATAACAGTATTGTCTGTTTTCGGATCACAGAGTTATGGGCAAACTACTTTAGCCGTTGGGGATATTTCTATTATTGGTTTCAATTCAAATACACCAGATAACTTCGCATTTGTGACTTGGGTAGGCATTGATGACAATACATTTATCAAATTTACAGATAATGGATTTTTATCAACCGGATCTGCTAACCTAGCCAGTAACGCAAGAGGCGGAGAGAATTTTGTAATTTGGAAAAATAATACGGGTTCTACTATAGCAGCTGGAACCGTAATTAGAATTGAAAATCCAACTCTTACAAATGTAGGTACTATTGTTTCTGGTAATTTGTCTGGCATTTCTAATGGAGGTGACAATATTTTTGCTTATCAAGGTGCTGCTACATCAGGTGCAAATCCAGATTTCACTTCCAATGCTAATCCTACTACTTTTAATGGCACGATTCTAAATGGATTGTATTTTCAAGGTAGTAGTTCATTTGTTTCTTGGATTTCGTCTGGGACAGCAAGTTCAAATAATTCCTATCTTCCTTCAGAGTTAAATGTAGTAAATGGAAATATTGTATTAACTTCCTCTGCTTCTCGTGGTGAATACACGGGTTCAAGAAGTAATCAAACGACGTTGGCAGGATATAAAGCATTAGTGAATAATCCAGCGAACTGGACTACCGCATCAGGTACGGGCATTATTACTTTAAACACCACTGGTTTTACAACAGTTGCGGGTTCCATCACTGGAGCAGCAACTGCAACTGCATTTACAACAACATACGGAACAGCATCTTCGGTACAAACATTTTCGATTTCTGCATCGGGAGTTACTTCTGATTTGATTGCCACAGCTCCAACAGGATTTGAAGTATCAAACGATGGATTGAGTTATGGTCCTACTGCAACGTTTACACAAACATCAGGAAGTGCTTCTGGAACTTTATCGATACGTTTAACAGCTACAGCAAACGTTAGTGGAACTTATAATAGTCAAAATATAGTTTTATCTGCAGGTGGTGCAGGATCTGTAAATATTACTTCTGCTGTTAGCGGAAATATTGTTTCTCCTGCTGCATTAACGATTACTGGAGTGAATGGTGTTAATAAAGTGTATGATGGAAATAGTTCAGCTACTCTTTCTGGAACAGCCGCTTATTCAGGTTTAGTGAATGGAGAATCTTTTTCGGTGAGTGGAACACCCACTGCAACTTTCGCATCTATGCAGGTAGCAAATGGAATTAGTCTTACCGTTGTTGGATATACAAGTCCAAGTGCAAATTACTCTTTGTCACAACCAACAAGTTTAACTGCCGATATTACACCAAAACCATTAACCATCTCTGGATTAACTGCCGATAATAAAGTGGAAGATGGAAATACTATAGCTGCCCTCAGTGGAACTCCTGCTTTAGTGGGTGTAATTACTGCCGATGTAAGCAATGTGTCGATCACAGGAACTTACACAGCGAATTTTGCAAGTGCCGCTGTCGCAAATAATATTCTAGTTACCGTAAGTGGATATACATTAGCAGGATCTGCTGCTGGAAATTATTCTCTTACTCAACCTACTGGTCTTACTGCAAATATTACTTCCGCTGCATTGTTAAATCAAACCATCACATTTAATTCTTTAGCTGCTGTAACATTTGGCGATGCCAATTTTAATTTAACAGCATCTGCTTCTTCAGGTTTAACGGTAAGCTATATAAGTTCGAATACGAATGTAGCCACCGTAGCAGGAAATGTGGTAACCATCGTTGGTGCAGGTTCTACAACAATTACCGCTTCACAAAGTGGAAACAGCTCTTACAATCCAGCACCTAACGTAGACCAAGTGTTAACCGTGAATCAAAAGCAGTTAACAGTACTTGGTGCAACTGGTGAAAATAAAGTTTATGATGGTAATACAAACGCCGTTATTCTTAACGCTACCTTATCGGGTGTTGTCGGTTTAGATGTTGTTACCGTTTCTGGAGGTGGATCTTTTGCAGATGCCAACGTAGCCAACGGAAAATTAATTACTACCAATCTGCTATTGGGTGGGGTAGATGCCGCAGATTATTCATTACTACAACCTACAGGAATCACCGCCGATATTACTGCCCTTGGACTTACCATCACAGGAGTTACAGCTAACAATAAAATCTTCGATTCGAATACGAATGCTACCTTAAGCGGAACCGCTACTTTAGTTGGAGTTCTAACTGCTGACATAGCTAATGTTACTTTAGGAGGAACACCAACTGCACAATTTGCTTCTAGTGCAATTGGAAATGGTATAGCCGTAACCGTTAGTGGGTATACAATCTCAGGTTCTGCAAGTGGAAATTATTCTTTAACACAACCTGCTGGACTTACTGCTAACATTACAGTAGCTCCTACTGTATTAGGAGCCGGTGATATTGCGATTATTGGATATAATACAAGTGGCTCTCCTGACAACTATGCTATTTTGATATTGAAAGATTTAACAGAAGGGACTCAATTTTTTATTAACGACAATGAAGTTTCAGCTGCTGGTGGATTAACTTTTAATGATCTTGCAGAAGGAGAAGCTTCTTTCACGGTAAAACCTGGGCAAAGTATTTCTGCAGGAACAGTAATAGTTTTACCTTGGGGTGCTGCCTTAGTTTCTGCTTCTGCTTATACATATACGAGTACAACTGGATCTGGATTAGGAAACAATAATGAAGAAATTTATATTTATAATGCAACCTCGATTTCTTCACTTACTGCATCTAGTTTTATTTTCTTTGCCAAGATAGGTACCAGCGCCGGTGCAATTCCTTCTGGCCTTACTGCTGGAACTACAGCTATATCACCTATCGGCACAGCGCTACGTTATAGTACTATTGGTGCTCTATATAATGCTTGCGCTCCTGCTTTATTGCAAGCTATTGGGAACATCACTTCTAATTGGAATATTACTGGGGCAACTACTATTGCTGCTAACGATTGGACATTTACTGTTCAACCTATTTGTCCCAATACTGTTTCATTAAGTGTAAGTGTAAATACCGGAAGTGAAAATGATCTAACTGTAATCACGGTTACAGCAACAGCTTCTTCAGCGGTGTTAGTGGATCAAATGGTGGATGTAGGTGTAAGTGGAACAAATGTTACAGCCGGAGATTATACTTTGTCTAATACTGCCATTACAATTCTTGCTGGATCTACTCAGGGTTCGATAACATTTACTGTGGTAAATGATTTCGATTTAGAAGCGACTGAAACCGCTACACTGACTTTATCGAATCCAACAAGTGGAATTGTTCTTGGTACAACCTTCACTCAAGATATCACTATTATTGATAATGACGCCCCAGTCAATAGTGCGCCAACAATAACTTTTGATGAAACTTCCACCACTAATTATATTGATGGTGGAACCACAACTTCTCCAGCAAGTCCTTTTGTATTTAGTGGTGTGATTAGTGATCCAACAGATCCATTAGCAACTTTAGGAATTGTATTTTCTGTGAATGATGCAGAAACATTACCCTCATCTCTAACAGTAAGTGCAACCAGCAGTAATGTTGCTGTAGTTACCAACGCAAATTTATTGATTTCAGGTGCTAGCAATTCGCGAACGTTAACAATCACCCCAACGGGTGTTGGCTATTCAACAATTATTGTTTCAGTAAGTGATGGTGTAAATACAACAAATTATACAATTAATTATGCAGCTTCAGCGGCAGCTACTACTCCTTCGTTAACACGTTTTCATATTGGTAGAAGTGATGCTTCTACAGCAGTGCAAGTTGATGCAGATTATATGTTCGTAGCCGATGATGAAGATCAAGCTTTACGTCTTTATAATCGCAATCAATCAGGCGTATCTTTAAATGCATTTGACTATACCACCTCTTTAGGATTAACCGATATTTCAGGAGGGATTCCTCGCGAAGTGGATATTGAATCTTCAACAAAATTAGGAAACCGCATTTTTTGGTTAGGTTCTCATGATAATTCTTCAAGCGGAAACAATCGCCCAAATAGAAGTCGTGTTTTTGCAACGGATATAAGTGGAACAGGAAGTACAACTACATTAAGTTACGTAGGACGTTACGATGGTTTGAAAACAGATTTACTAGCTTGGGATCAAAGTAATGGTCATGGTTTAGGTGTTGATTTTTTTGGACTCGTTGCTAGTGCCGCTACCGGAGTTATTCCAGAAGCTCCAGATGGATCAGGATTTAATATTGAAGGTTTAGTAATGGCTC
This sequence comes from Bacteroidota bacterium, assembly GCA_031421935.1. GTDB lineage: Bacteria > Bacteroidota > Bacteroidia > AKYH767-A > OLB10 > JAJTFW01. The sequence goes on from JANOPQ010000150.1 coordinate 13,403, forward strand.
CTAGTAACATGACAGCTTATGTTTGTTTTAGAGCGCCTATTGTTCCTGTAACAAGTCGTACAAAAGCACTCGTTGTTCCAGTCACTAATTTTACATCTTTGTTTAGCGCAAATCCAACAACAGGTACGAATGCAATTTTCGGAACTCCAATTCAATTAGATTTAGGCGGACGAGGAATTCGTGAAATTAAAAAGAATGATGCTGGGCAATATCTAATTATTGCTGGACCAGTTGCAACATCTACCGATATCGCACCTTCGAACTTCGTACTTTATGCTTGGTCAGGAAATGCTACTGATGCACCACTTGCATTAAGTAGCTCCTTAAGTTCTAACAATTTGAATGGGTCGTTTGAAGGCATTGTAAATGTCCCAGATCCATTAGTCAATAATGCAAGCGTACAACTTGTAGTGGATAATGGAGATGCTGTTTACTATAATGATGCAATTATTGCAAAAGATCTTTTAGAGGGAAATTTTAAAAAGGCTACAAGTACGTTGGTTACGATAAGTGGATACGTTGCTGCGCCAATTATTAATAGTAGCTTAGTAGCACAAACTTTTACAGGCTTATCTTTTAGTTATTCAATCACAGCTTTAAATTCTCCAACTTCTTTTTCAGCAACTGGTTTACCAACTGGATTAACGTTGAATGGAAGTGGAATTATTAGTGGTACCTCTTCAATCCCAGGTTCGTATTCAATTTCTATCTCTGCTACAAATGTAAGTGGAACGGATACAGAAACATTGTTGCTCACAGTTACGAGCGGTTTTATTCTTACCGAGATTTTTATTAATCCTCCTTCAACGGATGGTGGACAAGAAACCATAGAAATTAAGGGAGCTCCAAACTCTTCTTTGGCTGGTATTTCATTACTAGTAATTGAAGGAGATGCAACTGGCGCAGGTGCAGTAGATCTTAGAATAGATCTTTCGGCTTATAGTACTGGATCTAATGGATTGTTGTTGATTCGTGACGCAGCGACTACATTGCTTCCTGCCCCGGATGCAGGAACTAGCGTAGTAGTGCTTGATTTCAATCCAGATATCGAAAACGGATCTAATACGTTTGTTCTTGGTGTAGGTACAGCACCAGCACTCAATTCAGATTTAGATAGCGATAATGACGGGATATTCAATGCAGGTGCCTTAAATGGATTTACGGCTATGGATGCTGTTAGTTTGTTGGAAAATGATGGTGCAGCGAACTTTTCGTATGCAGATGATTTAGGATTTACGGTACTTGGACCTTTCATTGGATTTAATCCCGATGCGTTGTATCGCACGTTTAATGATGATGAAACTACTTGTATCTGGACAGGAGGAGACTTACTTGGAAGTGTAGGCGGACCTTATACTTTTGATTTTGCTGCCAATCGAATTTTCGGATTTCAACAACATGGTATTACTTCAGGTGTTGATTTAAATTTAGGAACAGCCAACCAGCTCTTTGATACAGATGTAAATGGTATTGCAAATGCATGTGAACCATTAACTGTTTCAGGCGTTGTAACAAATGAAACATGTACCAATCTGGATAATGGATTGATTACACTTCAAGTTTTTGGTGGAAAGCATCCATACACTTTTGCATGGAGTAATGGAAGTACTGATCAAAGTCCTGATAGTTTGAATGCAAATGTTTATTCTGTAACCGTAACTGATTTTGTTGGTGCAACACAAACAATGAGTTTTACAGTATCTCCAGGCGCAGTTCCTACAACATGGTATTTGGATTTTGATGGAGATACATTCGGAAATGGGTTAGAAGATTCATTGAGTTGTACGCAACCAGTAAACTTTGTAAGTAACAATATAGATTGTAACGATGCATTGACAGCAATTAATCCTGCAGCACAAGAAATTTGTGACGGTGGAATCGATAATGATTGTGACGGATTAGCAGATAATGCAGATCCATCAGTTATAGGTCAAGGAACATATTATTCCGATTTAGATGGAGATGGATTTGGTGCTGGTGCCGCTATTTTATCATGTACAGCCCCTGCAAATAGTTCAGTAAATAATTTAGATTGTAACGATGCTAATAATTTGATCAATCCAAATGCTACAGAAATATGTTCAAACTTAGTAGATGATAATTGTAATGGTCAAACCGACGAAGGTTGTTCCTCTAACACTTATTACCGCGATTTTGATATGGATACGTATGGCGATGCCACGCAAAGTATCTCCAGTTCAAATCCAGTTCCACCTGCTGGTTATGTAAGTAATGCGAATGATTGTAACGATAATAATAATGCAATTCATCCTGGTGCTACAGAGCTTTGTAATAATATCGATGATAACTGTAACGGTAACATCGATGAAGGATTGGCTCCCATTACGGCAACGATTACTTCCACGAGTGCTCAATTTGGATATTGCCCAGGAGGATCAGTTACATTAACTGCATCACCTGCAAATCCTGGAAGTACTTTCTTATGGTCGAATGGAGCAGTGACATCTAGCATTGTTGTTCAAACAGTAGGTTCATATTCAGTTACCATCACCAATGCTTCTGGCTGTACGAGTACATCTGCTCCCGTGCAAGTGGTATTGAATACTCTTCCTTCCGATTTCGATAATAATGGAATCACCAATGTAAATGATTTCTTATCCATTGTTGGTGTATTTAATTTGCCATGCGTAGGATGCCCACAGGATATGAATAACGATGGTGTTGTGAATGTGAATGACTTCTTGTTGTTTGTATCTGAGTTTGGATTGAATTGTCAATAAGAAAATGAGATTTTAGTTTCCCTTTGTTAGGGCAGGTTGATTAGAGCCTGCCCTTTTTTATTTGTAAAGGGTTATGTTAGTTGTATATCAAGTATAAAATGTAGCAAACACTTAAATAGTATAATCTCTGAAAATTAAAATATAAAATTCATTTTCTGCCCTTACTAGTTATGTAAAATGAAATACTTACTTCAAACAATAAAAATTATTATTGTCATTCATCTTTTTTTTATTTTATCATTGCAGAGGACATCAGCCCAATCGCAGGATACCATAAAGGTGATGAGTTATAACTTGCTTCACTACCCCATTGTGAATGATGAATTAGCGGATACTTCATTGCGAAATCCATTTTTTAGAACCGTCATGCAATCGTGTAATCCTGATATTTTAGTGGTGTCTGAATTAATGTCTTCAAGTGGACTTTCTGGCTTTATGAATTCTGTTTTGAATGCCAACAGTATTATGTATGGGAAATCAATGTACATTCCCAGCAATGATTCTGAAAGAGGATTGTTTTATAAGACTTCAAAATTTATTTTAATAAGCAATACTCCAATTGCTACTCAACTGAGAGATATTAATGAGTTTAAATTAGTTCATATTGCCTCTGGAGATACCATTCGCATTTATGCCGTCCATCTAAAAGCAAGTTCTGGCGTTTCAAATGAAACGCAAAGAAACGATGAAGTGGAAGTATTGAGAGCGGTTACGAATGCATTGCCTACCGGATCAAATTTTATAGTTTGTGGCGACTTTAATATTTATAATAGTAGTGAACCAGCCTATCAGAAATTAATCCAGCTTCAATCTGGCAACGAAGGTCATGTCATTGATCCACTCAATTTAAGTGGGTCGTGGAATAATAGTTCTTATTCTATTCATCATACTCAAGCCACACGAACACGAAGCTTTGGAGGAGGTGTTACAGGTGGAATGGACGATCGATTTGATATGATTCTATTTTCTAAAAGTATTTCTGAAGTGGGAGGTATTCATTATTTGAACGGCTCATTAATCGCTTACGGGAATGATGGGAATCATTATAACGATTCTATCAATCATCCTCCAAATACAGCAGTTGGAAATAGCATCGCTACAGCATTGCATAACGCATCTGATCATTTGCCCGTTATTTCAAAGTTTAGTATGGCAATTCCTTTTGCTGGAATTACGGATATAGAAGCTATTAGTATTTTACCTCTAACTACAAATTGTCCCGCTACCAATACAATTCGTGTGAAGATAAAGAATGTTGGAACTAATGTAGTTGTGTTCTCAACTAATCCGATTACAATCCATGTGGATGCTATATCTCCTCTTGGAGACACTGTTCAATTTGTGACGAGTATTTCTTCAGGTCAATTAAATCCAAGTGTTGAATTAATCGTCAATATGACTCCTAATTTTCCCATGTTGAATCCGGGCAGTTATCAAATGAATGCATTCATCGCAGGAATGGGCAATGATATAAATTCGTCGAACGATACTCTTCCCACAACTATTTTTACAATTTCAACACTTTCATCTGCTTCAATTTTACCTGCAGGAACTGTCCAGCTATGTAATGGAAATTCGACACAGCTCACAGCGAATGGCGGAGTGAGTTATCTTTGGTCAACAGGTAATACTAATTCATCACTCTTAGTGAATGCACCCGGAACCTATCTGGTAACGGTCACTGGCGTGAATGGTTGTACCATGTCAGTGAGTGCAGTGGTAGTAAATGCTAATTCATCAACCACGGGTCAACTTATTTTTGATGAAGCCATAGGAACCGTTTCGGGAACTACCTCGATTGATCAGCATGAACTTAACAATGGTTTTAGCAATACTCAATTTCTAATGAGTGGAACAGGTGATGTAAGAGTCACACTACCATCAACCGGATATACTCAAGCGAGCGGCGGAGCCAATGTTTTTTTAACAAATACAATTGGAAAGTATTTTACCATCTCTGGAATAAATACGCTGCAACTTTTTCAACCCTTTCTTTCCTTTGGAATTTATAAAAGTACAACTGCATCTACTGGAGCTGATTTAAAAGTGCAAGTAAGTACCGATGGAATTAATTTCACGGATCTTGCATTTCCTTCTTTGCCTGCTGGCGCAAACTGGAATTATAGAACTTGTAACGGATTTATACCTTCTTCTGTGAATCTAAGTATTCGATTTATCAATACAGGAATAGCAACTCAATATAGAATTGATGATGTTTCGTTAGCAGGAGTTCTGGCGGTCCCATTATCTTTTTGCGCACCTTATAGTTGGAATGGTTCCAATTATTCTTTGAGTGGTTTGTATTCTACAACTTTTACTAATTCCATGGGTTGTGATTCTTTGGCCGCCATCTCTCTCTACATATTGAATTCTTCGTACGATACTTCGATTGTTTCTGCATGCGGGAGTTATTTTTGGCATGACTCCATCTATACAAATAGCGGCACTTTCCAACATGTTGAATTGAATGCCGCTGGTTGTGATTCCATTTCTGTGTTGGAATTAATAATTGATACAACCTCAACTTTAGTTAATATTATTTCTTCCAGCGGAGCATTTCATTTTTGTCCAAACGAAACTTTCGTTTTATTCACAGATGATATTTCAAATGGAGAAGGTTACCTTTGGTCAACAGGAGCCATTACTCCAAGCATTATTGTTCAATCAGAAGGAATATATTCAGTATCCGTTACCAACTCTTTGGGCTGTGTCCGTGTTTCTCCACCTATTTTAATTTCTTTAAATACTCGACCTTCTGATTTTGATAAAAGCGGGATCACGAATGTATCCGACTTCTTATCTATTGTTGCTTTGTTTAATTTATCTTGCTCTAATTGTCCGCAAGATTTGAATAATGATGAAGTAGTAAATGTTTCAGATTTTCTTTTCTTTGTTACCGAGTTCGGGCTAAGTTGTGATTGAAAATTTTAAAATTACTTTGGATGGGCATATTTGATGAGTTTCATCTTTTATATTTATTGGTTTCAATTTTTTTGGATAATTCATGTTTTTGCTTGATTATTTTGCATCTAAAATAGGGCTTAACTCTCTCATTATTAGACGATCTATTTGATCTGTCAAGTATTTAGGTAGATTCACCAAATTTTTTTGCAAGATTTTTCTGCTTTTCTTATCTTACCATCCATTAGAAATGGCCGGAAACCAATTTCTACCTTTTTTTGTTAAACAAATTGATCGAATCCCTTTATGAAAATGTGTTCACTTCTAAAGCCAATGGTAAAAAAATTATTCATCATCGGTATCTTATGCTGTACAATGTTGTCATCTGTATCAGCACAGCAGTCTAATTCAATAGTTCAATCGTTCCTTCAAAAAAATCAAGAAGTATTTGGCTTAACAGAAAGGGATATTGCTTCCTGGGTTGTTTCTGACCAATACAAGGATGAAAGAACAGGCATCCAACAAGTGTACATTCAACAACACTACAAAAAAATCCCAGTGTTTAATGCCATTGCTGCAATAGCCATTCGTAACGGTAAGGCCTATGGGTTAACACCGCCTTTTGTTTCTAACCTCGATAGTAAAATAAATGCTGACCAACCTTCCATCTCCCCGCAACAAGCCATACAGTTCGCAATGCAACACTTGGAATTGTCAGCAACCCCCACTGGACAAGTAGTAAAAGTGGAAAAAGAAGGTAGAAAACATTTTTTTAATATGCCTTCTATAGCTTCTTCACCCGTTACCGTAGAGTTGATGTATGTTCCTACTCTAAAAGGAGTAAAACTTGCATGGAATGTAAATCTAGATCTTAAAACCGGATCGCATTGGTGGAATGTACGAGTGGATGCTCTCACAGGTCAATACCTTGAAAAAAATGATTGGGTGGTGTCGTGTGGATTTGATCATCCTCATGATCATGCTTCACAAGCAGCTCATCCCGCTCCTCTCCCATTGCCAACCCCTGGATCTGGAACAGCGCAATACCGTGTATTACCGTTGCCAGTTGAAAGTCCTATTCATGGTGCATTTTCATTCTTAAATGATCCCTCCGAACCGGTTCCGTCTCCCTACGGATGGCATGATACCAATGGAGCATCTGGTGTAGAGTACAACATTACACGAGGAAATAATGTGTATGCCTATGAAGATGCGAATAATGATAATTTACCAGGTTACTCTCCCGATGGTGGAGCGCTTCAAACTTTTAATTTTCCGTTTCATGTAGATTCATCTAATGCTTATATACGCGATGCATCACTAACAAATTTATTTTATATGAATAATAGGATCCATGATGTCTTGTATCAAAATGGATTTAATGAAGTAGCTGGAAATTTTCAAAGTAATAATTATGGAAACGGTGGTTTAGGGAATGATTACGTAAATGCAGAAGGATTGGATGGCGGGGGTACTAATAATGCCAATTTCGCAACTCCGGATGATGGTACAAATCCGCGTATGCAAATGTATTTATGGACAAATCCTAATGCAGGCTCGTGTACCAATTCGTTAAATGTAAATGCTCCAGCTGCAATTGCCGGATTAAAGTCAATAGCTATTGCCAGTTATAATCCAACATCGGCTTTCAATATCACCGCCAATGTAGTACTTGCACAAGATGGAGTAGGAACCAGTTCCGATGGTTGTACAGCGTTTACGAATGCGGCTGCCATTGCTGGAAAAATTGCGCTTATCGACAGAGGAAATTGCAGCTTTTTTGTTAAAACGCAATTTGCGCAAGATGCCGGAGCGGTGGGAGTAATCATCGCTAATAATGTTTCCGGTTCAACCCCGCCTGCAATGAGCGGAACACCTACACAAACCATTACTATTCCTACGGTTTCTGTGACACAAGCTGTTGGTACTTCCATAAAAACGGAATTGACCAATTTAGTTATTGTAAATTCTACTTTAGTTATATGTTCGGTCCCATCTCAGCTCGATGGATCTTTTGATAATGGAATTGTAGCGCATGAATATGGTCACGGAGTTTCTAATCGTTTAACTGGAGGTCCTGCTGCTTCAAGTTGCTTGCAAAATGCAGAGCAAGGTGGAGAAGGATGGAGCGATTGGCTCGGTTTAATTCTTACCATCGAACCCGGTGATGTTGGAACGATGGGTCGTGGAATCGGAACCTATGCTTTGGGACAGCCTACTACCGGTCTGGGGATACGTCGTTTTCGTTACTCAACAGATATGAGTATTAATCCACAAACGTATGCCTCTTTAGCGACGAGTTCAGGACCTCACGCACGCGGTGAAATATGGTGTGATGCCATTTGGGACATGACCTGGTTTTTAATTCGTGACTTTGGTTTTGATGCGAACTTGCAATCAGGAACAGCAGGAAATAATATTGCATTAAATTTAGTATTAAAAGGAATGGCATTACAACCATGTAGTCCTGGATATATTGATGCACGTAACGCAATTCTTCTAGCAGATGATATTTATTATAGTTCTGCACATCGTTGTCAAATATGGGAAGCATTTGCTCGGCGTGGAATGGGATTTAATGCTGCTCAAGGAAGTTCAAATGCAGTGGGTGATGAAACCGTAGATTTTACATATCCAACTTTTTGTTTGAATCCAACGCTTCCCCCAATTGCCGCATTTACATCTAACCAAACTACTGCTGCTTGTCCTGCTAGCATTCAATTTACAGATGCTTCAGCAAACATTGCACAGTCGTGGTTATGGAACTTTGGAGATGGACAAACTAGCACACAACAAAATCCATTGCATGCATACAGTCAGCCTGGTTCATACACTGTAAAATTAAAAGTGACCAATACACTCGGTGCAGACTCTTTAACACAAGTAAATTATATTACGGTTACTACTTTCTCTTTAACCACTTCAGCAACACCCAACTCCATTTGTGCAGGCGATAGTGTGCAATTATCGGCATCTCCTAGTGGATCCTTAGTAGTTTCAGGATATAATGTTTCTGGAATTACATATGCTCCTACCATCGGTTCTGGAACTGCTGTTTCATTGTCAGATGATATTGTATCAGGTGCGTTACCCATCGGCTTTAATTTTAATTTCTATGGAAATACATATTCTAATTTTTATATTTCTTCAAATGGGTTTATCGGTTTCTCTCCTGGAATGGTGAATGGATGTTGTCAAGGACAAAATATTCCAAATCCATCAGATCCAGATAATATCATTGCGTTTGCTTTTAATGATTTGAATCCATCGGTGAATGGTAGTGTTGTCAATTATTTCACTACAGGCACAACACCCAATCGTAAGTTAGTGGTGAATTATCAGACCTATCATTATAACGGTACCGCCTTTCCGATGAAAGGTCAAATCGTACTATTAGAAAATGGCAATAGTATCGAAATACATGCTGATAGTATTGTAAGTCCAGCAGGGAATGTAACTACACAAGGCGTAGAAAATGCAAACGGAACATTGGCCACTACTTTTGCTGGACGTAATGCAACGGTGTTTACTGTTTATAATAATGCAGTTCGATTTACTCCTTATTCAAATTATAACTATTCATGGACCCCTTCCACAACCATGAACAATGCGTCTATTGCTGCTCCCAAAGCAGCTCCAACTTCAACTACTAACTTTAATGTAATTGTTACGGATCCGAATGGATGTACCTCTGCACAAACAGTAAATGTGATCGTAAACGTTTGCGGACCAGGGGCAGGGTTAAATTTACGAACCTTCATCGAAGGATTAAAATCTGGACCGGGAGTAATGTCGCCTGTATTATTTAATACGGGACAAAGTGCGAATCCGTTGGATTGTGATTCTATTACTATTGAGTTGCATAATACAACGACTCCTTTTGCCCTAGTATATTCTGTAGATGCTTTACTAAACATTAATGGATATGCATCCGCAAATTTCCCGTTGGGAGCATTAGGCAATAGTTATTACATAGTGGTTCGTTCAAGAAATGGAATTGAAACTTGGTCGAAGTTGCCTGTGTTGATGAACGCTTCTACGGTGTTTGATTTAACAACCCCATAGAATAGGCAGTTGGAGAAAGAGTGTGAGAGCGAAGGATGACAGAGGGAGAATCACAAACAGTGCGAGGAAACTTTGCACCTTCTTCTGCCTCTGCGAGAAAAACTAGCATTGCGTAGCTTCTGCAAGAAAACTATCGACGAGAAAACAATCATTGCGTAGCCTTAGCGCCTCCGCGTCCCGATAGCTATCGGGATTGCGAGAAAATTAGCCAAGAGAAAACTAGCGAAGAGAAAACGATCGTAGCGCAGCCTTAGCGCCTTCTTCGGCCTCTGCGAGAAACTTTAGCGTAGCGCAGCCTCATCCTTAATAATTTCTATTTATTTCCGTAACCCCTTCTTCGTTTTGATGTGTCAACTTTGCATCAGAAGAATTAAATCAGATGAAAGCATTAGCTAAGAAAGTAAAATGTCCACATTGTGGAAATGTGATGGATCCCATCAAGGTAAATCCATCTGACAAATCCATCAAAGTAATGTCAATAGTGTATAAAGCAAAACGAATTATTTGCCATGCTTGTTTGCATGAAAAGAAAACGTATGACCGTATTCGAAATCAATTGGCTTTAATTGCTATTGAGAATCAATTCAAGAATTGATTCCATTTTATGCTATACAATTTATTTATTGCATAGTTGATGAAAAATACAAAGATTTAATGATTTACTATTAACTTGGTTGATAGTCGGAATCCATCATATTCCATGTTTATCAAATAAAATCCATTACAATATTGGTTAACTTGTAAATTTATTTTTCCAATTTGTGTTGGGTTATTAATCAAAGATGAACTAACAATTTTACCTGTAATATCTGTAATGCTAATTCGAATTTTAGAAGTGGGTAGATGCTTTAATTCATATTTTATTTCTACTTCATTATTCGATGGGTTTGGAAAACAAACAATCGTTCCATTAATTTTGTCATTAGAAGTATTAATGCCAGCGACACCCATAATATATTTTGATACATATGTTCTACTACCTAATGGAACTTCGAATGTGCCAGTTATATAAAGATCTGCTGAAGCGTAACTTATTATTGAAGTTACATCGTGGCTATTATAAATATCTGGATTTACAATGATACTCCAATTGGTGCCATTATACTTATGTATGGTTCTTTTATTGTTACTATCTTTTAAACTGCCAGCTACATAAATATTTCCAAATCCATCACGATGCATACAATAGATACTACCTGGTTGCGGAGGGAATTGCGGGTTCAAACTATTGGCTCCACCTAATTCTGACCATGAAATTCCATCAAATTTGGCTACATAAGGAAACCACATTACATTTCTAAAACCTCCAGCTGCAAGAATGTTTCCTGATGCATCTTCTTCTATTTCATAAATCCAGTCATTTACAGTTAATGTACTAAAGCTTCCAAGTTCACTCCAAGTAGTCCCATCCCATTTTGCAACATATCTCTTGTTGAGTGAATTTTTAAAATTTCCAACAGCATATACAATACCTGAATTTGTTACAATTATTTTATGAATAGCTCCAGTGGTAAACGGAAAATTTAAACCGGTAAGTTCGACCCAAGAAGTACCATTCCACTTTGCAACATAACAATTACCGCTTGAGTTGGTAAACGATCCAGCGGCATAAATGTTTCCAGCCCCATCTCGACCCAAAGTAGCAATAGCATTATTTGAATTTTGAGAATATAAACCAATCAACTCGCTCCAATTGGAACCATCCCATTTTGCAACATAAGATTTTTGTGAACTATTAGTAAACCCGCCAGCGATATAAATGTTATTGTTCGGATCAATAAGGATATCTCCTACAGCATTTGATATACCAAAGTTTGGGATGGATTTGTTCATTTCTGTCCAGGAATTTCCATCCCATTTTACAACTGTAACTTCGTTTGTTAAACTGAAAACCATACCAGCTGCATAAATATTACCTCCTGTATCCGTTTCAAGCGTATAGTATTCTCCGAATGGTGCAATGTAATTGGTGTTCATTACTTCACTCCAAATACCCGTTCCAGTATATTCTAAAGGAGCAGACCCAGCCGCATTCAAGTCACCTCCAATACAAATTGTATCATTTGATTTTAGTGCAATACAGTTGATAGTTCCAATTGGTAAGGAGTCTAAACTATTTGTTCCCCCTAATTCTGACCAGGAAGTCGAATTAAACATAGCAACATAATGATGGCCATTGCTGTTAGTAAAATATCCGCCACACAAAACTTGTCCAGAATCATTCACAACAATGTCGTTGATTAAATCGTTAGCTCCAAGGCTATTAAAACCTCCTAATTCACTCCAATTAACACCATCCCATTTTCTAACGTAAAACCGGGAAGGATTAATACTAGTCTGATAACCAACATATACATTTCCAAACTTGTCTACTGTAATTGGACCAGAAGAACCGTAATTCCAAGGGATGGAAGTTGAGACTAAAAATGTCCAAGTTGTATCATTCCACATGGCAACGTTAAATGAATCAATCATAGTCCCGTAAAATGAAACATAAATTTTTCCTGCATTATCCAATTCAAAATCTTGAATCGGATTCGCCCCCATATAATTTATTCCTGAAGTTCCTTGCCAGCTTTGGCCATCCCAGATAGCAATATATGTCTGAAGAGCAATATTATAAAAATCTCCACAAGCGTAAATGTTACCCGCACTGTCCGATTTTATTACATTAATTTTAAAATTAGCATTTAATCCGTTTGGCCCTCCCACTTCACTCCATGTACTTCCATCCCATTTCATCACTACATATGGACCGCCCCATTGATTTTGACTGAGTGTTCCAGCTGCATAAACATTGCCCAATAAATCTGTACAAATTGAATTAATTTCTCCGTAAATATTAGCAGCGTACAGGCTATTAAAACCACCTAATTCTATCCATTTAGTTCCATCCCACTTCCCGACATAACATTTGTACGAAGAATTTTTGAAAGTTCCGCCAGCATAAAGCTCTCCAGCTGGCCCATAACAAACTGATTTTATATCCCCAAATCCACAGATTCTAGAATCTAAAACACCCAAAGGAGTCCATGATGATTGCGCTTGGGCTATACTAGAAAATGAAATTACAAGGACCAAAAATTTTAACTTCAATTTAGTAAGTGGCATAACTATTTAAATTAATACTATCAAAGTTAACTTATAATTAATTAGTAAACAACTGTTGCATTACTTAAGAGTAAAATTCAATTTGTTGGACTGAAATATTGTATAAGTCATAAAAAAACCTGCTACTCTTTCGAATAGCAGGCTCTTTATATTTTTAATGTTCTTATTTATTAAGAATAATTCTTTTCACTGTTTGTGAAGCACCCGATTGAACTTTGATCAAATAAATACCATTGTGATATTCCGATAAATCAATTTGTCCGACAGAAGCATTTGCTTTCATGGTTACAACCTTCAATTCATTTCCAAGAATATCACTCACTCGTACATCCACCGCTTTACCTTGAGTTGCTTTGTAATTAATAGTAACAATACCTCTTGATGGGTTTGGATAAACGTCAATCGCTAAAGTAGATTTAGGAGTACTTAATCCGGTTACGCAGTTAGTAGTTGTATTCGTATTCGCAGCTCCAGGAGTAATACAAGCACGATTCCAATCTGTGGAGTCATCATTAGTATCAACTCCATCAGGGAAACGTGAAATCCCTACATATTTGTTTGCAATACTATCAGCTTGCGCAGTATCACTTTGTGCTAATGGACATCCATTCCCTGATACATAAGGAGCAATGCAACTACCTTCATAACTAACTACGTCAATAAGGTTCGAGGTATTATTGTCGCGGATAATAATAGCATCCGGTGAACCATTTTGAATGATGTTAACAAATTTAGGAAGCACCATATCGCAATTCGCAACATATCCGCCACCACCACAAATAACGAAATAATCACCAGGATTCAGCACTTGACTTGGTAAAGGGAAACTATCATAAATGACATTGCTAGTTGCATTTCCGTTAAATAATAAAACAGTGTAATCACCTAAATTGATTCCATTAGGGGAAGCATTATAAAGTTCTATAAATTCAGCACTGTCAAGACTTGGCTGATCATAGTCAACTTCGTTAATGACTAAAGTAGATTGAGCATTCGTTGA
>JANOPQ010000151.1:0-3301 GCA_031421935.1 Bacteroidota bacterium
GGAGCACAAAAAACCGAGTTCCTTATTTAGATTCAAAAGAATTAAGATTGAAAGTCTGGACTCACATGCACGATAATGCCAAAAAGAAAGGAATCTTCATTGATTTTGTAAATGGATATTCCGATCATTGTGATTGCTTAGTCTCAATGAGAATGAATCAAACCATTATGGATGTAATGAAACTAATCAAAGGAGAATCGTCCTTTTGGATTAATAAACATGGTCTAACCAAATACAAATTTGAATGGCAAGATGAATATTATGCTGTTTCGGTATCTGAATCTGCTATTAAAAGAGTGAGGAATTATATCAAGAATCAAGAAGAACATCATCGAAAGAAAACATTTCAAGAGGAGGAGGATGATTTTATTGTCAAACATGGTTTTGAAAAATATTCCAATTAAATATTTTATTTTTTGATGATCAATTAGAATGGGTTTTAACCCGTTCAAAAAGAAAGGATTTTAACCCGTTCAAAAAAAAGTTTTAACCCGTTCAAAAAGAAAGGATTTTAACCCGTTCAAAAAAAGGTTTTAACCCGTTCAAACAGAAGAAATACCCCGTTTTAATAAAAGGCTTTAACCCGATCTAATAAAGATTACATTTTTCTCCTTCAAAAAAACATTTCCAATATTCCTTGTTTAGAATCATTCTAAATAATACTTTTGTCCCGTTCAATCGAATAATTCAATTTTAAATACTCTAAATCAATATGTTAAAATTAATAACAGTTTCCGCTATATTATCCATTTCATCATTTTCGGCCATTTATGCTCAAAAAACCGATACATCAAAAGTGATCGATCTCAACGAAGTAATCATAAAGGATCAGAACGCGTTGGGTGGAGTGGAGCAGATGCCCCAAGTAAAAGACAATGTGATTTATGCGGGTAAAAAATCAACCATGATCCACATGGATAAAATAAATGCCGACCTCAGCACGAACAATACCCGCCAAGTGTTTGGAAAGATTCCGGGCATGAGCATTTGGGAGAACGATGGTTCCGGTATTCAAGTAGGCGTGGCTACGCGCGGATTAAGCCCCAACCGTTCTTGGGAATTTAATGTTCGTCAAAACGGTTACGATATTTGTTCGGAGATTTTCGGCTATCCGGAAACGTATTACACGCCACCCATGGAAGCTTTAAGTAAAATTGAAGTGGTACGTGGTGCAGCATCTTTGCAATATGGTTCGCAGTTTGGTGGCTTACTTAATTATCAAATTAAAAAAGGAAATCCCAATAAGCCCATCTCTTTTGAAACGCAACAAACCGTTGGCTCTTATGGATTATTCAATACCTACAATGCATTGGGTGGAACCTATAAAAAGTTTTCTTATTATGGATTTTTGCATCATCGTTCAGCCGATGGATGGCGCAGCAACAGTGAGTACAGTATTTACACCGGATATTTTTCTGCAAACTATCAGCTCACAAAAAAAATTAATATCGGTGCCGAGTATACGCGCATGGATTATAAAAGTCAGCAACCGGGCGGACTTACCGATGTACAATACAAAGAAAATCATCGTCAATCGTTCAGAGAGCGAAACTGGTTCAGCACACCTTGGAATGTAGCATCACTACTAATAAAGTATGAGATTTCGCCGTCGGTATCGCTGCACATTAAATCATTCGCAACGGTAGCGGAACGTAACAGTGTGGGCTATACGAAAGCCATCACCACACTAGATTCCATCAATCCGAATACGCTGCAATATAATCCCCGACAAGTAGATCGTGACAACTACAAAAATTATGGCGCAGAAGCACGCATTTCTGTTCGCTATAAATTAGCAGGTAAAGAAAATGTTTTTGCAGGGGGTGTGAGAGTCTACAGTGGCAATACAGAAAGAAATCAATTAGGCGTAGGAAGCACGGGTAGTGATTTTGATTTAACATTAAGTGATCCAACTTACGGTCGTGCACTTGAATTTGGAACTACGAACCATGCAGTCTTCGCTGAAAATATTTTTCAAATCGGGAAGCGATTGAAAGTAGTGCCGGGCATCCGTTTCGAATACATTGAAAATAAAATGGAGGGTTATATTAATACCACCCAAACAGGTTCTGTTAATCCCGACAAAAGAACGCGTGAGTTGATACTTTATGGAATCGGAAGCGAATTTCTCATCACAGAAAAAACAAATCTTTATGCCAACTATTCTTTAGGATATCGTCCGGTCACTTTTTCTGAGCTTACGCCATCAGCAACCACCGACATCATCGATCCCAATTTAAAAGATGCTAGCGGATTCAATGCCGACTTCGGATACAGAGGAAGTTTTGGCAACTTCTTGAACTTTGATGTAGGTGTATTCTATTTGAATTACGATAATCGCATCGGAACCATCACACAAAATGGCGCAGCATTTAGAACCAACATTGGTACATCGGTGAGTCAAGGGATCGAATCATTTATTGAAATCGATATCGTAAAAGCATTTACAGCAAATTCAAAAGTAGGTAGTCTCAGTATTTTTGCATCTAATTCTTTCATCGATGCGAAGTATACGAAGTGGAATAATCCGGCCATTGCAAACGATGTTACAAAATCAATTGAAGATAAGAGCGTAGAAAATGCTCCTCAATACATTCACCGTTTTGGTTCGACGTATTACTACAAAGGATTTTCTGCAACGTTTCAGATGAACAGTGTAGGTGATGTATTCACCGATGCCGTGAATACCGAATTACCAAATGCAACAGGTACCACTGGAAAACTTTCAGGCTATCAAGTGATGGATGCTTCGTGTACTTATAATTTTTTGGAGCGATACAATGTGAAAGCCGGTGTTAATAATATCGCCAACGAAAAATACGCCACACGCAGAGCCGGCGGCTATCCAGGTCCTGGCATTATGCCCGGCAACGGTAGAACCGTATTTGTGAGTATTGGCGCATCGTTTTAATTTTAGCGTAGGTCATAGATAACATTCAGGGAATCGCTGCACTTTATTACCAATTTTTATCCAATACTTGTCATTAAAAATAACAGGTGTGCCCCAACGTATCGTTTGTATATAGTATGTAATCCAATTTTTTTTAAATGGAAACCTAATTCGAGTAATAAATTTTAATAAACCGGAATTACGTTCGGAATGGTGCGGAGGCCGTCCATCCCGATGCTTCGCATATGCGTCAGGCTAATTTAAGGTTTTAAGAATGTTTTGCAGAAATTTTAAGGATCGAAAACATAGAACGTAGGGGCGCATTGCAATGCGCCCCTACAAGAATTCACCCCCCTTAATATTGCCCGCCCGCCATAAAATTGGATTTTATCCAATTTTATGGCGGGCGGG
>JANOPQ010000152.1:0-10935 GCA_031421935.1 Bacteroidota bacterium
GTTATTGGATTTACACCCACTGGGCTATATGTAAAATAATCAGTATAAATGGGAGCCTCGTAAGAGAAACCCGCAGTATCTGTTGGTAAAGAAAAATTTCTTGCTTCAATCGTTTTAACACGATTTGCATTAAACTTACCAAACCAACCATAATTCCAGAAATCTTTTTTATGATTAGGGTCTTGATTTAACTGCTGATTCTTATTGTATTCAGCTTGGAATGTAAAATAAACATTTTTGAATGTAGAAGAATTTGCACCCTCCTCTGATTTATAGGTGGAAGCAATACGCTGTGTTATACGAGCAAAAATTCGATAATCTGTATCTTTAATATTCGGATTCTCTTCAAAATTATAGGCTGCTCTATTGATAGCAAAACTTGTACGATCATTTACATTGAAAGATCCACCCAACGTGATACTTGTGTTATCTACTGGTTGAAAATCCAACTTAGCTGTAAAGCGATACCCCAATTGATCTACATTATTTTTATTCTTTACTTTATCAAAGTCGTCTGCTTTAAAGAAAGCTGCGGCATTGGAGAAACCACCAATAGAGGGAGGATTAGCAACCAAAGGAGTAGCTTTATATTTTTCATAAACATCGTCCTTTAAACGATACATGCCAGCGGCAGATGGATCAGGATCTTTGTCCAATTGCAACTCACCACTTACAAAGAAGCCAAGCATAGTTTTACTCGTTCCATTTTCTAATTTCTTTTTTAAGATGGGACCTGATAAATTACCAGAAATCAAGTTATATCCATAGGCATCTAACACTTCAGACGTTACGACCTCTATTCCACCCGAAAAATCCTTTGATGGACCACGCGTAGTGATACTGATAATTCCACCTGTTGCATCACCATATTGTGCTGGAGTACCTCCAACAATAACAGTAACTTGTTCAACCCCAGCTTGAGGCAAACGATTAGAACCACGAATACGGATACCATCTACATAATAGTCAGTTCCGTCAGAACGAGAACCCCTCACATTTACATCATCACCATCATCCTTTTGGAAAACTCCGGCTGCTTGTGAAGCCACTGAACGAACATCTCTTGTTGGAGCTGCTTCAATTTCATCACGAGTCATCGTAGCTCCTACAGAGGTATTACCTTTATCAATCAAAGGCACTTTGTAAGCGATGATTTCAACTTCCTTTGTTTCATTCACCTTTTTTCCAATGGATAAATCCTGGAAAGAGATTTTGTCATTGGAAACTAATACGCCTGTAATTACTAAGTCAGTGTAACCAACATAAGTAACTTTAAGGGTATAAGCTCCGGGTTGCAACGGCTTGATGGTATACTCACCATCAAAATCCGATTGGGCACCACCAACTTGAGTACCGTTCAATTCTGCTACTACCGATGCGAATGGCAATGGTTCTTTTGTAGCCTTGTCTAGAATTTTGCCTCGAATTGCACCAGTTTGGGCCATAGAGCCTGCAGTTGCAACTAGAAGAAATACTAGTGTTAAGTAGACATTCCTTATCATAGAGTTAGGTTTATTATCAATATCCGTGTTAATGTTAGGTTAATTTTGGTAGGGGTTAAAAATAGAAACAATTAAATAGAATTTCAAAATGCTTGTGTCATGATTTTATAGTTTTCAACATTTTATTTCATCGAAAATGCTGGTGCTTTAATAACTCATTGATTACCACTGCGCGCTTCCAATCAATTTTACCATTTCTAATTTCGTAAGAAAGTCCTTGAGCTATCTCATTTGCGCCTAATTCATCAATTTCTTCGAGTATTTGGACTTTAGAAACCAATATTCCGTCATTTTCGATGCTATTATTTCTTTTAAATCCACCTTCAGGAAAATTTTTCTTTTCTGATGCTGAAATTACCGAACTCTTTAAATTTTTACTTTTTTCCTGATGCTTTATCTTTTTTCGTTCTCTAGTGTCTGTAATCACGGTTTCTAATTGACGTTCAAAAGGTTTCGTCCAGGATTCAGGAAGAATACTTTTTTCCTCTTTCTGCTTACCTTTAGCACTCAGCAGTTTAGAAAACAACCAAATGATGCCGATGACGATATATATGAGTACTTTAAATTCCATAGGTCCAAATTAAACACTTTTCAACACAATAAGTGTCATGCTGGTATCAGACCGATACGTTTTTTACATTTGCATTGCGAAACGAAAGAAATAAGGATACTAAATTTCGGTCGGATCTTTACCAAAGATTCCTAATTTGCATCATTCTAAATGAGAGAGCGGCTCGCGAAATATCGCGGGCATTCTTTTCTTTACTAAAAGTAATATGAGATTAAAATCACTCGAAATTAAAGGCTTTAAAAGCTTTGGCGATAAAGTTATTATTCACTTTGATGAAGGCGTCACGTCGATTGTAGGTCCGAATGGATCTGGTAAATCGAATGTTGTGGATTCCATTCGTTGGGTATTAGGCGAACAAAAAACACGTCTTCTTCGCAGTGAAAAAATGGAAAATATTATTTTCAACGGAACCAAAAACCGTAAACCTGCTAACTTAGCAGAGGTAAGTATGTCTTTTGATAATAACAAAGGAATTTTACCTACTGAATATTCTACCGTCACCATCACTCGACGATTGTATCGCTCTGGAGAATCAGAATATTTATTGAATGGAGTTACGTGTCGATTGAAAGACATTAACGATTTATTTTTAGATACGGGTATTGGTCCTGATTCGTATGCCATCATCGAATTAAATATGGTGGATGATATTTTAAAAGATCGAAACAATACCATCAAAACATTATTAGAAGAAGCTGCAGGGATTTCAAAATATAAAATTAGAAAGCGTCAAACTTTTCAAAAGCTAGAAGAAACCGATGCTGATTTAAATCGCGTTAACGATTTACTTTTTGAAATTGAAAAAAGTTTAAAGCAATTAGAAAGTCAAGCCAAGAAAACCGATCGCTATTATCGTTTACGAGAGGAGTATCGCACTTTAAGTACTCAACTTGCACTCTACAGTATTCGCCATCATAGTAAAGCGATGGTGGATTTACAACAGCGCGAAAAAGATCAACATCAATCCAAATCCCAACTACATGAGAATTTAGAAAAGCTTGAAGTAAAAATTCAAGAGATGAAAGTTCAATCGTTGGAAAAGGAAAAGCAATACCAAGCTGTTCAAAAAGCGTTGAATGAAAAATTGTTGGAGATAACGCGCTTTGAGAATGAAGAAAAATCGCGAAGTCAGAAGTTGAATTTTTTAGTCGAGAAGCAAAAGCAACTTCAAGATCAAAACGAACAAGACGACAAATCATTAGTAGAAATTCAAGCTCAGCTTGAAGAGTTGCAAAGTGAAAAATTGCGTGAAGAAGATCATCTCAAGCAATTAGAAGAAAGTGTAGCGCGCCAACGTGAAGAATCGGATCAGAGCAAGAAAAACTATGAAGCTTCTCAAATTAGTATCCGTGAATTAAACCAACAGACTTACCAGTTGCGTACCATGATTAATGAGTACGAAACGAAACAAGCGGTTAATCACACCCGATATAATTCTATTTTAGAAGAAGCTAAACGATCTACAGAACAACAAGCTGAACTGATTTCAAAATTAGAATCTTTAGAAAAAGAAATTCAGCAACTTCTTCCTTCCAAAGAAGAAGCGGATGAGCAGTTGCGAAAACAAAAGCAACATAAAATTGAGAATGAAGAGAATTTAAAACTTTCGGAAACACGCTTAAAAGAATTAAATCAAATTTTACAAGCAGAATCCAGAAAATTAGATGCGCGTCATAACGAATACCAACTCACCAAAAATTTGTTGGAGCAGATGGAAGGTTATCCGGAATCGATTCGCTACTTGAAAAAAAATCACGATCGTTTTAAACAAGCTCCTTTGTTGAGTGAAATTGTTGTTTGTGAAGAAGGATATAAAGTGGCAGTTGAGAATTTCCTTGACCCTTACTTAAATCATTTTGTAGTGGACACGATGCAAGATGCATGGGCCGCACTTCAAACGTTGAATGAATCGGCAAAAGGAAGAGCACATTTCTTTGTGTTGGAATCATTGCAGAAATTCCCAAAACCATCGCCACAACTATTGGAAGGTTGCACAAGCGCGCTATCTACCATTGAATCCAATGCGAAATACGATTCCCTTTTTCAATTTCTATTAGGACATGTTCAAATATTAGACAAAGATCGTTCGCTTCATGATTATCCTATTAACGATGATCAAACCTCCGTGATCATTTCACAAAGTGGAAATTTCCTTCGACAGAAATACACCATTGGTGGTGGATCCATTGGACTTTTTGATGGAAAGAGAACGGGTAAATTCAGAAACCTCGAAAAATTAGCGGAAGAGTTAAAACAACAGGAACTCATCATTGAGCAATATCGTGATCAAGTAAAACATGCAGAGCAAGAGTTGGCCGATTTGAAAGTAGTCATCCAACAAACGCAACAAGCAATCAGCACACAGGAGAATGAATTTGTTCGATTAAACGGGCAAGTAAACACCATCCAAAGCAACCGCGACTTTGTCAACAATAACATCGCTCAACTAAAACGCAATAGCGATCGATTAGAAGAAGATGCAAATACGATTAAGAGATTATTGGATGAGGAAGCAAATAATCCTGAATTCTCTCCTGTAATTTTAAAAGAACGCTTAGAAAATTTTGTTCAACAACTTAATTTGCAACAAGAACAAACGGTGCAATTGCAGCATGAGTCGAATGAGAAATCGCAATTGTTTAATCAACAAAACATCGTTTTGCTTCAACAACAAAACAGAATTCAGAATATCATTCGCGATGTTGGCTATAAAACAAATCAATCGGATACCCTTCGAAAAAATAAGGAGCAATATGCGCTTGATTTAGAAAATGTAAAAACGCAAACAGATTCCTTGATTGGTGGACTCGAAAACAACAGCGAAGCTTTCCAATTAATGTTACAAGAGAAAATAAATTTTGAAGAAGCGCATAAAGAGACGGAAGTAGAATATACGAGTGCCCGTACCCAAATTGAAGCAGAAGAAAAACGCTTACATGATCTTCGAAGAACGAAGGACAATGCCGATTCACAACTTCAGTTAGTTCATGACGAATTAAATGAACTTAAACTTCAAATGCATTCGTTAAAAGAGCGTTTAAATATTGAGTTCAACATCGACATTCAAGAGTTATCTGAGCAAGAACCGGATCCCAATTTCAACGAAGAAGAGATGCGCCCTCGAGCAGAACAATTGCGTAAACGTGTTGGAGAATTCGGACCCATCAATCCGATGGCCCTTGAGCAATACAAAGAAATTAAAGAGCGCTATGATTTCATCATTGCTGAAAAAACGGATTTATTGAATGCAAAAGAAGCACTTTTAAAAACCATCAATGAAATTGATGAAACCGCGCGAACGGTATTCATGGATGCGTTTACACAAGTAAGAACAAATTTCATACGAGTATTCCGTTCCTTATTTACCGATGATGACAACTGTGATTTAGTATTAGCAGATCCAAGCAATCCATTGGAATGTGACATCCAAATCATCGCTCAACCAAAAGGAAAAAAACCATTGAGCATTCACCAATTATCTGGAGGAGAAAAAACACTTACGGCTACGGCTCTACTCTTTGGAATCTACTTATTAAAACCAGCTCCGTTCTGTATCTTCGATGAGGTTGATGCTCCGCTTGATGATAATAATATTGACAAGTTCAACAATATCATCAAGACTTTCAGTGAAGAATCACAATTCATTATTATCACCCATAATAAGAAGACGATGGCTGCTACGGATATCATGTATGGCATTACCATGGCCGAACCTGGAGTGACGACAGTTGTTCCCGTAGATATGCGCGAATACGCGGATTAAGACCCGATAGCTATCGGGTTAAGTCCCGATAGCTATCGGGATAAAAACCCAATGGCTTTCTACTAAAAGACATTGGGTTTTTTAATATCCTAGATTAAGCAATAGAAAAAATCTATTGCTTAACGGATGTAGAAATCGCGAAATGCGATTATACATCAGAGGCTAATACTTCGTTTTTGCATCAGACCCGACGAGCAATTTATACTAATTCAATTTAAGATTATCCTGATGTAGAAATCGCGAAATGCGATTACACATCAGAAGCTAATACTTCATTTTTGCATCAGACCCGATGAGCAATTTATACTAATTCAATTTAAGATTATCCTGATGTAGAAATCGCGAAATGCGATTACACATCAGGATAATTGCAGATAAAAACGATGTTTTTATCTGCAATTATTTATTTTCCGGACGTCTGCGCGGAAAAATTTTACGCCACAAAGAAGTTTTTTTATCAAATGAATCGACGTGTTTATAGCGACGTTTATTTTTCTTCCACCGCTTCTTTGTTTCTTTCGCTTGAATTTTTGCATGGCGCTTCTTCCCTATCTCTACCGCCTTTCTTTGTTTTTTAATCTGCTCTTGCTTCGCTTTATCTGCTTTCTTCTGCTTCTTTTTTGCACTTGCATCCGTCTGTGTAAATGCCACAGAAAATGGAATTAAAAGTAAAAGAAGGAAGAGTTTGAGCTTTTTCATGAATAGAAGAACGCAAATGTAAAAAGAATCATGTGCATAAAACTAAAAAACCCTGTCTTCGATGACAGGGTTTTCAAAGATATTGTTAGAAATAAGACCTTATCGTGCTTGAGGCGCACCAGGTACTCTGAATTTCATAGTGTTTTGTTGTCCATTCATCGTATAACTTACAGCATACATATAAATTGGATAATCTAAATTGTAATTAACTGTAAAGCTTCCGTCGATCAATGGAATTTCTGTTTGCGTTACTTTCTTCGTTGTTTCAATAGCAATTATGGTAATGTCTGCAGTAGTAGGAGCTTCAGCTAATGCGCTTCCATCCGCTGTACAGGGGAAAAACTTCAACGTGGTTCCGTTGGTTACCACCTCAAAGTTTACTTGTTGTTCACCACCCATGATATAACCACCACGTTTGCCTTTAGCAACACCGTCGGTAGATTGAGCGTTAAGTCCCATAGGAACTATAAATATTAGACTGAGAATAAGTGTAAATAAGTGCTTTTTCATGTTGTTGGCTTCTTTTTGCAGTTCAAATATATAAATAATTCTACTAAAAATACAAATACTTATCTTAGCAGACCATGAAAAATTACGTGAAAGGCCATCTTTGTTGGGTTATCCTTCTAGGAATACTGACTATTAGCCCATCTTGCAAGAAAAATAAGGACCAGGTACCGAATGTGGCTGTTGATGAATATATCAACCTAAACCTACCCGATTACATCAACCTAAACGCCATAAACAACTGGGTTTATTATAATTACGCTGGAAACAAGGGAATTATTATCATTAGAACCTCCCCTACTGAGTTTAATGCTTACGAGCGTACCTGCACTTATGACCCGTCCGTTTCATCGGCTTATGTGAAAGGAATTCCAAATGATATCTTTTGTGTGGATTCAACTTGTGGAAGTAAATTCAGCTTAATTGATGGATCGGTGGTTACAGGACCTGCAAGTGTTCCCTTGTTAAAATATAGAACTCAATTACTTTCGAATAACTTACTTCATATTTATAATTAGTTTTTTTGACTACGAAGTAATCGCGTGATTGAAATTCATTTGAAGTTGAGATTGGAAAATTTATCAAAAAATGTAATACCCGTAATCGGGACATATAGATTTCGCTGACGACTATACACCGCTAAATTTTCTCGCAAAGGCGCGGTCCCGATGGCTATCAGGACGCAAAGGTTGTGCTACGAAAAATTTTCTCGCAAAGCCTTCCCTCAGAAGAAAGGCACAAAGTTTTCGCAGTGGAGATACTCCGCAAAATTTTCTCGCGAAGGCGCAAAGTCGCAAAGTTGTTAAGAACAAAAAACAGGAAGTCTGTATTGGTTTACTTTTCCTTTAACCCATCTTAAAAAATCCAACCCATAAAAAAAGGCCCTTCTTTCGAAAGGCCTTTTATGTTTATGATAACATCTTAGTAACGGTAAGTATCCGACTTATACGGACCTGCAACAGTTACACCAATATATTTCGCTTGCTCAGGAGTTAATTCTTCAATTTCAACACCCACTTTTGATAAGTGCAAACGAGCTACTTTCTCATCTAAATGTTTTGGTAAAGTATACACCTCATTTTTATATTTTCCAGTGTTCGTCCATAATTCTAATTGAGCCAAGGTTTGGTTCGTGAAAGAATTAGACATTACAAAGCTTGGATGACCCATTGCACAACCTAAGTTTACTAAGCGACCTTCTGCAAGGATGATAACATCCTTACCGTCGATTGTGTACTTGTCAACTTGAGGCTTGATCGTTTCCTTAGTATGTCCATAGTTCTTATTCAACCAAGCCATATCGATTTCATTATCGAAGTGACCGATATTACAAACTACTGCATTATGTTTCATAGCACGGAAATGATCTTCAGAAATGATATTATAGTTTCCAGTAGCTGTAACCACGATATCGGCTTCTTTCACTGCATTGATCATCTTCTTCACTTCATAACCTTCCATCGCTGCTTGCAATGCGCAGATAGGATCAATTTCAGTTACGATGGTACGAACTTTAGCATCTTTCAACGACTCAGCAGAACCTTTTCCTACATCACCAAAACCGGCAACAACAGCAACCTTACCAGCAAGCATTAAATCAGTAGCACGACGTAATGCATCAACTAAAGATTCACGACAACCGTATTTATTATCAAACTTCGACTTCGTTACTGAATCGTTGATGTTGATGGCAGGAAGAGCTAATGTTCCGTTTTTCATACGATCATACAGTCGAAGAACACCCGTTGTAGTCTCTTCAGAAATTCCTTTGATACCAGAGATCAACTCAGGGAAACGATCCAACACCATATTGGTTAAATCACCACCATCATCTAAAATCATATTTAGAGGTTGGCGCTCTTCACCAAAAAATAAAGTTTGCTCAATACACCAATCAAACTCTTCTTCGTTCATCCCTTTCCAAGCATAAACAGAGATACCTGCAGCAGCAATGGCAGCCGCGGCATGATCTTGAGTTGAGAAAATATTACAAGAAGACCAAGTTACCTCAGCTCCTAATTCTACTAATGTTTCGATTAAAACCGCGGTTTGAATAGTCATATGAAGACAACCTGCAACACGTGCATTCTTCAATGGCTTTTGAGTTCCGTATTCTTCACGAAGAGCCATTAATCCTGGCATTTCGGCCTCGGCAAGTTTAATTTCTTTGCGGCCCCATTCAGCTAAAGACATATCTTTAACTTTGTGCTTAACATACTGTGCTGTTTGCGTCTTCATAATTTAGTTGAAATTTTGTGCAAAGGTACAGTTATCCTCTTAAGAAACAATACCTTTATTGATTAGATTTATATTCTTATGCCACTCTTCTTCAACTCATTATTAACTACTGGAGCTCGAATTTGGATTTGGCATTTGTCTGAAACAGAAGAAGCATTAAAAAAGTTTATTTCTGAAGAAGAATTTATTCAAATTTCAAGCAAATATCATCATCATCAAAGAAAGCTTCAGAAAGTGGCGACCAATATTCTACTTCATCATTTGGGTGAGGGTCAACTTGTTAATTTAGTTTATGATGATGAAGGCAAGCCCTTTCCTCAAGAAATTCCAGGTCATATTTCTATTTCTCATTCAAAAAATTTCGTTGGGTTACTTTATCATCCCCTTATCTCTTCTGGATTAGATTTGGAAGAAGTGGACGAGCGAGTTCTAAGAGTTGGTCCACGATTTATTAATGAACACGAGAATAATTGGATTGACAAAGAATATTTAATGCGGGATTCGGGCTTGATTTGGAGCGTGAAAGAATGTCTTTTTAAAAATATTGGAGGGGGTGGAATTTTATTCAAGGAACATTTGAATGTTGAAGCACCTCATTTATTTTCAAGCTTTAACGGATCTGGTTTGGCAAGTTATGATGGACCTCAGGGTAAAAAAATGTTCAAATATCAATATGAATATTTGGATGGAGTTCTTATGGTTCATACTATTGCAATAGAGTAATCGACAACAAAAAGAACGAATTATGATTTATCAGAAAATTGTAGAAGCAAAACATGAAGGTCGTCGATTACTTGCCGTACTCATTGATCCTGACAAAGCACAAAGTAAACACCTTGATAAGTTGTGTTCCCATTGCAATGAAGTGGGAATCGACTTTTATTTTGTGGGAGGAAGTCTAATTACAACAGGAGATCTTGCACATACTATTCAATCCATCAAGAAAAGAAGTGATATTCCTATTGTAATTTTTCCAGGCAATCATCAGCAAGTTGATGAATATGCAGATGCTATTTTATTGCTCTCCTTAATTTCTGGCAGAAATCCTGATTTATTAATTGGACAACATGTGATGGCGGCTCAACGATTAAAGGCAGCGGAAATTGAAATTATTCCGACAGGCTATTTATTGATTGATGGAGGTAACATGACGGCTGTCCAATATGTGAGTGGCACCGCTCCTATACCCGTTGGAAAAACGGATATTGCAGCATACACTGCTCTAGCCGGAGAACAGTTGGGATTAAAATTAATTTTTGCTGAAGCAGGTTCGGGTGCAAAAAATTCAGTTCCTGTGGAGATGATAAAAGCCATCAAGAGAGAAATAAATATTCCGCTAATCGTTGGTGGTGGTGTACGCACTGTAGAAAATGCAGAAGAACTTTATGCAGCTGGTGTTGATGTAGTAGTAGTAGGAAATAGCTTGGAGCAAAATCCAGATTTAATTTTTGAGATTGCAGCGAGCAGAAATAAATTAAGTTAGTGGTACCAATTCCAATAATAATCTAGCTCAATAAATTTATTGAACAATGCCGACTTACAAAGACATACTTTGTTCTGCGCAGGTCGAGACCGAAGCGATACGATAATTTGATCGGACTATTTTATACCAAATACAAGTAGCATCGGTATTTAAATAACATTGAATATGTAAT
>JANOPQ010000153.1:0-2904 GCA_031421935.1 Bacteroidota bacterium
GCCTATTCAATTGAATAGGCTTAGTTTATTAGTTTGGATGTAAAAAATTATTTCCTACTTCTAATTTGCCTAGCCAAAAGCGTATTTTTTAACAACATCGCAATAGTCATAGGTCCTACTCCACCGGGAACTGGAGTGATAAAGGATGCCTTTTTACTTACTGAATCAAAATCAACATCGCCAGTAATAACATCTCCTTTAGGGTGTGAAGCAACTTCTACCCTTGTAATCCCAACATCAATAACTACTACTCCATCCTTAACCATGTCGGCTTTTAAATAATTAGGAACTCCTAATGCAGTAATGATTATATCGGCAGTTTTGGTGTACTCTTCAATGTTTTTCGTTCGGCTATGCGTTAAAGTTACTGTTGAATCCCCAGGATATCCTTTGCGGCTCATCAAAATACTCATAGGTCGACCCACAATATGGCTACGTCCAATAACTACGGTATGTTTACCAGCAGTTTCTACTTTGTAACGCTCCAACAATTCCATAATTCCATAAGGAGTAGCTGGCAAAAAAGTATCCATTTCTAAAGCCATTTTTCCAAAATTAGCAGGATGAAATCCATCAACATCTTTATCAGGATTAATAGCCATCAGAATTTTATGCTCGTCAATATGTTTCGGCAAAGGCAACTGAACTATAAATCCATCTAAGTCATTATCTTCATTCAATTCCTTGATTTTATCCAATAATTCCTCTTCAGAAATATTCTCAGGAAGCGCCACTAATGTGGACTCAAAACCAATTTGCTGACAAGATCGTACTTTGCTACCAACATAAGTTAAACTCGCACCGTTTGTTCCAACTATAACAGCTGCTAAATGAGGGACTTTTTGCCCATCTGCTTTCATTCTTAGTACTTCAGCAGCGATTTCGCTTTTTATATCTTCCGAAGTTTTCTTCCCGTCTAGTAGTTGCATAAAAACTGTTTATAGTTTATGGTTTGCTTCGCCAGTTCGCTGACGCTCGTGTGTTGTTTTTTGTTCACTGCAATCTGAAATCTACAATCTGCAATCTGAATACTATCTCATTCCTTGTGGCATTCCGCCTGGCATTCCTTTCATATTCCCCATCATTTTCATCATATTCTTTCCACCTGGGCCTTGCATCATCTTCATCATTTTGCTCATTTGCTCGAACTGTTTCATCAACTGATTGACTTGTTCGACTTTCGTACCGGAACCTTTAGCTATTCTAGCTTTCCGTTTCACATCGATGATAACTGGTTTTGATCTTTCTTTGGGTGTCATCGAATGAATAATCGCTTCTATATGTTTGAAAGCATCGTCTTCTATTTGAACATCTTTCATCGCTTTTGAAGCTCCGGGAATCATTCCAACTAAGTCTTTCATATTACCCATTTTCTTTACTTGCTGAATTTGGGAAAGGAAATCGTCAAATCCAAATTCGTTTTTGGCAATTTTCTTTTGGATTTTTCTAGCTTCTTCTTCATCATAATGCTCTTGCGCTTTTTCTACCAAAGACACAACATCACCCATTCCAAGAATTCTTTCCGCCATACGTTCTGGATAGAACACATCAATGGCATCCATTTTTTCGCCAGTTCCAACAAATTTAATGGGTTTATTAACCACAGATTTAATTGAAATCGCAGCTCCACCGCGAGTATCACCATCTAATTTGGTTAAAATAACACCATCAAAATTTAATATGTCGTTGAAAGCTTTGGCTGTATTCACAGCATCTTGACCCGTCATTGCATCAACAACAAACAAGGTTTCGTGCGGCTGAATAGCTTTGTGAACATTCGAGATTTCGGTCATCATTGCCTCATCGACAGCTAAACGACCAGCAGTATCGACAATAACTACATTGAACCCGTTTGCTTTAGCGTGTTTGATTGCATTTTGAGCAATTTCGACAGGATTTTTATTTTCAGGTTCAGAATATACCTCAACTGCCATCGAATCTCCAACAACATATAATTGCTGAATTGCCGCAGGACGATAAATATCGCAGGCAACCAAAAGCGGTTTTTTATTCTTTTTAGTTTGAAGATAATTAGCCAATTTTCCAGAAAAAGTAGTTTTACCAGAACCTTGCAATCCCGACATTAAAATAACGGTTGGATTTCCAGAAAGATTGATACCTGCAACATCGCCACCCATTAATTCAGTCAATTCATCTTTGACTAATTTAACCAATAATTGTCCCGGTTGAAGCGTAGTCAATACATTTTGACCAATGGCTTTTTCTTTTACCTTAGTAGTAAAATCTTTGGCAATTTTAAAGTTGACATCGGCATCTAATAAAGCGCGACGGACTTCTTTAAGCGTTTCGGCTACGTTAACTTCAGTTATTTTTCCGTGACCTTTAAGTATATGAAAGGCTTTGTCTAATTTATCACTTAAATTATCGAACATAATTTTAATTTTCTTTTATTGAAATGCAAATATATGCTAAAGTTGTAAAGACTCAAAGTTACGAAGTTGTAAAAATTGAGATTTTTACAATAAAAAACCAGCAGCACTGAATGGGAAGTAAAGAATATAATTTATGTGCATATTTAAAATAATCGCTTTCACTAAAATTAGGACCAAAAGCAACTCAAATGTTTAACGTTGATATGCTACACCTTACATTTTCAACTATTTATTTGTAAAAAAAAGACTTCCAGCGTAATGTATATATAGCTTATGTAAAACTTTCAAAATAAGCTAACAATCTACTAATAATTCCTCTTTTTTCAAATTTATCAACACCTTCTTTACTTACTTTTTCGAACGCTTTAAAAGTAGAAATGAAAAAAGTTAGAAAACAAAGTATAACAACACCTGTAAGTATTAGTACGTCAAGATTTTTCATTTATTTCTTTAGTTTTAGATTAAAATATATTAATAATCCAACAATTGTAGGAGGCCATAATCCAATAAA
>JANOPQ010000154.1:0-1735 GCA_031421935.1 Bacteroidota bacterium
ACTACTTCAGCTTTAATATCTGGAAGAAGAGATGTATTAGTTATTGCATCGGTTAGTTGTATTTACGGTGCTGGAAATCCAAAAGATTATGAAAGCAGCGTTGTTCGATTACATGTTGGTCAAAGTATTGTAAGAAATACAGTTTTGTATGCTTTAGTAGATTCATTATATAGTAGAACAACAGCCGATTTTACCCGAGGAAATTTTAGGGTAAAAGGCGATGTGTTGGATGTATTTCCTGCTTACGCAGATTTTGCTTTTCGTATTTCGTTTTTTGGAAATGAAATTGAAAGCATTGATATCATTGACCCAGTAAGTGGAAAAAAACAAGAATCGGTGCAAGATTGTGCCATTTTTCCAGCTAATATTTATGTTACTCCCAAAGAACAATTGCATGAAGCCATGCGCGATATTCAAGATGATTTGGTAGCGCAAATTGAATATTTTAAATCTATAGGAAAACACATAGAAGCCAAACGATTGGAAGAACGCACTAATTTTGATTTAGAAATGATGCGCGAGTTAGGTTATTGCAGTGGAATAGAAAACTATAGCCGTTACATGGATAAACGCAAACCTGGTGATAGACCTTTCTGTATTTTAGATTATTTTCCAAAAGATTTTATACTGATGGTGGACGAAAGCCACGTGAGTATTCCGCAAGTGCGAGCCATGTATGGTGGCGATAGAAGCCGTAAAGAAAATTTGGTAGAATATGGTTTTAGGTTGCCTTCGGCAATGGATAACCGCCCGCTTCAATTCAATGAATTTGAAAGCATGATTGGTCAAACTATTTATGTAAGTGCCACTCCTGCTGATTATGAAATTAGGCAAACTGAAGGTGTGGTGGTGGAACAAATTATTCGTCCTACAGGTTTAATTGATCCAACTATTGAAGTTCGTCCAAGCTTAAATCAGGTAGATGATTTATTGGATGAAATAGATGAACGTATCAAAATGGGTGACCGGATTTTGGTAACAACATTGACCAAACGAATGGCCGAAGAGTTGAGTAAATACATGGGAAAGCTAAACATCAAATGCCGATACATTCACAGTGAAGTAAAAACATTAGATCGTGTAGAAATATTAAGAGATTTGCGTTTAGGAGTATTTGATGTGTTGATTGGTGTAAACTTATTGCGAGAAGGATTAGATTTACCTGAAGTAAGTTTGGTTGCCATTATGGATGCTGATAAAGAAGGATTTTTGCGAAATGATAAATCATTGACACAAACCATAGGTAGAGCAGCTAGGAATGAAAGAGGCAAAGTAATTATGTATGCCGATAGAATGACTGCCAGCATGCAACGCACCATTGATGAAACGGATAGAAGACGTGAAAAACAAATTGCTTATAACACATTGCACAGCATAACGCCAAAAACAATTAAACGCACACGCGAGGAAATTCTGAAACAAACAAGCATGGCTGATGCAAAACAAATATTTGCACCTGAAGCAAAAGCTTATGTAGAACCAACAGAAATGAACTTAGCTGCTGATCCAATTTTAGAATATTTGAGTAAACCAAAACTGGAAAAAATGATTGGTGAAACTCAAAAACGCATGCAAAAAGCTGCCAAGGATATGGACTTTATGGAAGCTGCTCGATTAAGAGATGAAATGTTTGCTTTGCAAAAGAAAATGGAAGAAATTGGGTAGGAAAATGTTGGATGAATTGATAAGAAAATTTGAAAAAATAAATGATTTTGAAAAAATAATTCTGGTAATT
>JANOPQ010000155.1:0-5492 GCA_031421935.1 Bacteroidota bacterium
GCTTTGCGATAACACATGGTTTTGTCTTACCTATCATTATATCCACTCCCGCTCCCATATCGGTGATAAATTCAGAAGTAATTGGTTTATTAACCGTTACAATATATTCTTTTTCCTTTTCTTTTATGGCTGCATAATCGGCAGAAGAATACGACTCTTCCAATTTTATAGAAGCGGTTTTATTTGCTTTACGAATCACTGAACGAATTCGAGCATAGGTATATTGAATGAAGGGTCCGGTATTTCCGTTGAAGTCGATGGACTCTTCTGGATTAAACAACATTCGCTTTTCGGGATCTACTTTCAATATGAAATATTTTAAAGCTCCCATTCCAATCATCTCATAAAACTCATTCGCTTCTTGTTCCGTAAAATCATCTACTTTACCCAACTCCTTTGTGATTCGGGTTGCTTCTTGAATCATACTTTCCATCAACTCATCCGCATCCACCACAGTACCTTCTCGCGACTTCATTTTTCCAGAGGGTAAATCAACCATGTTATACGAAAGATGATATAAGCTATCTGCCCAATCGAATGACATTTTTTTCAAAATCAATTTCAACACTTTGAAATGATAATCTTGTTCATTGCCGACAACATAAATCAAGCGAGAAAATTTTTGATCCTCAAATCTTTTTTTAGCAGTACCTAAATCTTGCGTTATGTACACACTGGTTCCATCACTACGTAACAATAATTTATGATCAAGGCCATCATCGGTTAAATCCACCCACACCGATCCATCTTCCTTTTTATAAAATACACCTCGTTCCAATCCGAGTTGTACGATTTCCTTTCCCAACAAATACATCTCCGACTCATAATAGAACTTATCAAAATCGACACCGAGCATTTTATAGCTTTTGTCAAATCCATCATACACCCATGCATTCATCTTCTTCCAAAGCGCCACCGTTTCCTCATCGCCCGCTTCCCACTTCCTGAGCATTTCTTGTGCTTCCAAAATCACAGGAGCTTTTTTCTTTGCTTCCTCTTCCGTAGAACCACTCTTAATTAATATTTCAATTTCTGCTTTATACATTGCATCAAAAGCCACGTAATATTTACCAACTAAATGATCGCCTTTCATTCCTGAGCTCTCAGGTGTTTCGCCATTCCCATGTTTCATCCAAGCCAACATCGACTTACAAATATGAATTCCACGGTCGTTAATGAGATTCACTTTCTGCACTTTGCTACCACTTGCTTGCAACAAATTCGCTACTGAATAGCCTAACAGATTATTGCGAATATGTCCTAAATGCAACGGCTTATTCGTATTGGGTGAACTATATTCTACCAATACGGGATGATTGGTCATCATCGGATCGGGCTTACTTACCCAATAATCCTCATTCATACACGCATCGGAAAAAATGCGTATCCAGGCTTCCTTCTGAATAATGATATTCAAAAAGCCTTTTACCACATTAAAAGATTCGACTTCCCTCTCATTGCCCACAAGCCAAGCACCCAATTCATTTCCGAGCGTTTCAGGATTTTTACCTGCCAATTTGCTGAGATTAAAAACGACGACTGTTAAATCTCCTTCAAAATCTTTACGAGTAGGTTGTATCGATATTTCATCGGATGAAACATCTACCTTATACAATTGTACTAACGCATTCTTAACGGCATTGCGTAATTCTCTCTCGAATAACATGGCGCAAATTTAGTGGCTTATTGTATGCTGAATTCTAAATTACAAAAAAAAGCCTTGTCTTTTTCGACAAGGCTAAGTTTATTGAAGTTCTGAGTAAATTATGCAATTTGAGCAACTACGCGCTGCAGAATCTCAAAAGTATTTTCTGCCATCAAATTTTCTTTGTCCAAAGTAGGATTTACTTCAGCTATTTCAAAGCAACAAACCTTTTCATTTTGGATGAGTCGGACACATAGTGAACCTGCTTCCTTCTCTGTAATTCCATTCCGAACAGGTGTTCCGGTTCCTTTTGAGATGGACGAATCCATGCTATCTACATCAAAGGAAACATAGATAGATTGGCAATTATTCAAATAAGCCAAAGCGTCACGTGCAATCTTCTCCACACCATGTCTTTTTACGTCACTGGTAGTGAATATTTTGATCTTATGTTTCTTAATTAGGAAGCTTTCTTCAGGCTCCAAATCTCTTACGGAAATGAATACAAGGTCAGAATAATTGATCTTTGGAGACATCCCTCCTACTTTTTTTAACTTATTCCACAAGTCTATCGTCTCCTTATCGGGCTTATTCATCTTGTTCGCAGCATTGTCTTCACCCAAGGTGGCTGCCAACGGCATTCCATGAACATTGCCTGTTGGAGATGTATATGGCGAGTGCAAATCGGCATGTGCATCGATCCAGATGACACCAAGTCGAGCCTTCGGGTTCGCCATTTTGATCCCTGCCATGGTTCCACCGGCGGTACTATGATCACCAGCCAATACGATAGGGAACTCTTTTGCTTTAAGCACATCGGCTACCGTTTTGCTCAATTTCTCATAGATGTTTACGATTCCTTTTATCCGTTTTGCATACGGAGATCCCTGAGGTTCAAAGAGTCGGAAGTTTTCATTGGGAATATCGATGGAAGGAATCTTATAAAAAAGATTAGATCCGTAGTCAAGTGCTGCTACTTTGATAGCATCAGGTCCTAGACTTGCGCCACGTGTACCGGCTCCTAATTCGGACTTTACTTCAATCAGTTTAATTTTTTTATGCATATGTTTTATACTTCTAATTACTTCAAATCGTTCATTCGACTCAATCAAGTCTGAATAATTTCATTCATTTAACAACAATTAAATCATCCAAGTTATTTACATTCGCACTCCAAATAACAAGTAACTCACTTACATTTATGAAGAACAGGTACATCGACCTCATTCAACAAACCTTTGAATTCCCTCAAGAGAATTTCGAGGTTGTTGATAATCAGTTGAATTTTAATGAAATACCATTGATGGATATCATTGCTCAATACGGTACTCCGCTCAAAATTACCTATCTTCCTAAGATTAGCTCTCAAATCCAGAAAGCAAAACGTTTATTTAACGTTGCCATGGCGAAAGCAGACTACGAAGGTAGTTATTTGTATTGCTATTGTACGAAAAGTTCCCATTTTGAGTTCGTTTTAAATGAAGCACTAAAAAATGACATTCATTTGGAGACAAGTTCACCCTTTGATATTTCCATCATAAAAGAACTTGTAAAAGAAGGTAAGATTGATCGCGAAAATTTTGTTTTATGCAATGGCTTTAAGCGTGAAAATTATATTGAAGGTGTAGCGGACTTACTAAATGATGGATTTACCAATCTGATTACCATTCTTGATAGTAAAGAAGAATTAGGTGCTCTTGAAAAAGCTTATTCAGGCAAGCAAAAAATTGGAATTCGCATTGCTGCAGAAGAAGAACCGAATGCAGAATTCTATACTTCACGGTTGGGTATTCGTTACAATGAAATCATTGATTTTTACAAAAACGAAATCAAGAACAATAAAAACTTTGAGTTAAAGATGCTCCATTTTTTTATCAATACCGGAATAACGGACACCGCTTATTACTGGAGTGAATTGCAAAAGAATATCAATTTATACTGTGAGTTAAAGAAACTTTGTCCTGAGTTGGAGTATTTAGACATAGGGGGAGGATTTCCTATTCGCACCAAGCTCGACTTCAACTACGACTATCAGTATATGGCGGATGAAATCATCCGTCAAATAAAATCTGCTTGCGTACAAAGAGAAGTTCCTGAACCGCATATCATGACCGAGTTCGGATCCTTTACAGTTGGCGAAAGCGGCGCTGTACTTTATAGTGTAGCTGCCCAAAAGAAACAGAACGATAATGAGCTTTGGAACATGATTGATAGTTCATTCATCACTACACTTCCTGATACTTGGGGAATTAAACAACGATTCATTTTACTTGCCATTAACCATTGGGATGGAGATTTTCATCGGGTCAACTTAGGAGGGATCACCTGCGACTCTGACGACTATTATATTATGGAGTCGGTGCGAAATCGAGTATTCCTACCTAAACTAAGAGAAGGCGAAACCCAATACTTAGGATTTTTCCACACTGGAGCTTACCAAGAAAGTTTAGGCGGATATGGTGGAATCCAGCATTGCTTAATTCCAGCGCCAAAGCATGTTATTATTGATCGGGATGAGGATGGAAAGATTTCTACACGCCTCTTTGCCAAGGAACAAAGCGCTAAAAGTATGATGAAGATTTTAGGATATTAGGCAAAAAGTAAGGTGATTTGCTTAGATAATCAGGCCTAAATTTTACATAACTATTTATTATTCAATTATTAGATGGATTCAATTGAAGCCAAATAATACTATTTTGTCTTTTAGGTTATAAACAATAGTTGTTAACAAATTTGGGTGAATGTACAATAATTGTAGGTGAAATTATGTTTACCTTTGACAAGCGGTCATAAAACCTTAAACTAATTTATATGAAAAATATCCTATTACTTGCCGGCATTACGATGCTGATGATCAGTTGTGGTCCTGACTACAAAACTGAAGTTGAACGAATGATGCGTGAGCGTGATAGTCTAATGGCTCAGTACGATGCCAAAGATTCTGTCATTAACGGATACATGCAAGACATCGCAGAAATCCAAACGAGCATAGAAGGATTAACTGCACAAGAAGAAATGTTGAATCGTGAAGGCGCGAACAACACAGAGATATCTCAAGATGCAAAAACACGCATCATGGGTGATATCGAAGGAATTCGTCAAATGATCGATCAAAACAAGAAAAAATTATCTGATCTACAATCACGTGTTCGTAAATCGAATGTGAAAGTGGCTCAATTAGAAAAGATGATTGGTTCGTTGAACAGTCAATTAGCAGTTCGTGATTCAAGTATTAATTCCTTGAATGAAAACATTTTTGCTTTGAATGGTAAAATTACTACCATGCAAACTGAAATTGACACTATTCAAACAGATAATGCTAGAAAAGCTGCAGAAATTACCGACAAGACTAGTAAGCTACATACTGCTTATTATACAGTAGGTGATTACAAAACACTTCGCGATAAAAAAGTATTAGCGAAGCAAGGTGGAATCTTAGGATTAGGAAAAGCTAAAACAATGGTTCCTGATTTCAACCGTGAAGCATTCACTCAAATTGATTTCACATCTACAAAAACAATTCAGTTAAATACGAAATCTGCTAAATTGTTAAGCACTCACCCAACAGGTAGTTACAATTTACTTTCTGAAAACAAGAAAGTAACGGCAATTGAAATTACAGATCCAGAAAAATTCTGGCAAGCATCGAAGTACTTGGTAGTAGTTACTGAGTAATTCGTCCAATCATAACTTCAACCCTGACAAAAACTTAGTTTTTCGTCAGGGTTTTTTTAATTTAAAATTTTCTAGCACAGATTTCTATGGTTAATGGGACAACCTTATTTTATGGGGACTAAGCAAATAATTTTTCCATTCTAAACAAGAAGAAGGGAATATCTTTAACTCC
>JANOPQ010000156.1:0-6966 GCA_031421935.1 Bacteroidota bacterium
AATTATTTTATGTATTTTATTAGAAATATTTGTTTTAAATAAATTTGTTAATTTATTTGAAAAAAAAAATTTTGAAAAAGTTTTTAAAATTTTGACATTAGAAAATTCAATCCTATTGTGTAAAATAAATAAAACAACGACCCGCTAACAGCACCTACACGCAAGCAGAGGTTTGGGGCTTCGTATGACAGTTTTTCGTAAATTTGAAGTTCAGAGCTTCGTAGAAAGTTTAGTGGTAATAATCCCTGCCTGCGTGTAGCTGCAAATCGTTAGTGGCAAACATATGAAAAAGAAACATTTCGTATTTCTTATAATTTTCTTTTCGGTGTTGACATCATTCACCAAAACGAAAGAATTTCCTACAATTAATTATCAAACAATTGATGGAAAAATAATAACAAATTCCTTTTTCAAAGGCAAGCGAACCTTAGTTATTATGGCCCACTTAGGATGTCCCCCAGCCATGTTGCTACTTAAAGACCTTCAGACTTTAACAACCGAGAAATTCCAAATAATAATAATTCTAGAAAATACAACTCAACAAGTAAAAGATTTCAATTCAGTTGAAAAGAATGATTGGTCTAGCATCAGACAATATTTTTATTTGGAGCCAATAACAATTAATATTGTTGCTGAGTGTGAAAACTCAAATATTAAGTATTCTGACGGTAATATTATCATAGATACACAGTGTAGAAAGCTTGCTAAAAAAATTAAAACAAAAGATTCCCCTACCTTGGTTTTTGTTGACGAAAAAGGTAAGATTACCAATATAATTAAAGGTTATTTTGGTGACAAAGAGAGAGGCGAAAGACTAAGAAAATTGATGGAAGTGCAATAAGTCTGCTGCTAACAGGCTTTTGGCAAAAAAGCGGTTTCATCGGTTAAATAAATTTATAGCACCAGATAAAGTTCCACGAAAAGATTTAACTTAGTACTTCGGAATCCGCTTCTTCGCCAAGCGCCTAACCGTCAGGCGCAACCTTTTTGCACCCGAGCAACTTCCAACATCTTGCAAGAAATAAACTTTTATGACCAAAGGTTTTCCATACACTCAAATCAGAATTGCCAGACCGGCTGATAAACTTGATGTGGTTGTGGACTTTAATAAAAACGGGCTTGGCTTAAACGAGATTGGACGCTTTGAAGGCCACGATGGTTTTAGCGCTAGCAGCGTGAGACAATCGTTCAACGCGTAAATGAAAAAGGATATTTAGAAGTTGAACCTTAAAATCCATAAAAAAAATGGTATGACGATTGAAGACTCTGACGGATGGAGAATTGTTTTAATGAAATCGGTAGTTTTACACCTCATGACAACAACGAATGAAACGACAATGCTAATTCGGTGAACAGCCTTGAACAACCTTTGGTGCGGACTTTGCAAATTTTATTAATTGGGCTTTGAGTGCGTTTTCAAACATTGGTACTACTATATTACATTGTACTGATTCAAACAGTGGTACAAGAAATCCCAATTAATAAAATTAGCATTAATCCCTTCTTCGTTAGGCGCAATGCTAACCACCCTACGAACTCAAGCTTGATTACAGAAAACAACCTTTGCATCAATCCGTAAACCCTCCCTTCTGTAAAAATAAGAGTGAGGTAAACGCCACACACAAAACCACGCTTCGTTTCCCTCACTCTTATTTTTACCCTCTGCTCAGTTCTCCGGTGAGGTCCACCTAACACGGAGGATAATTATGCTGTAACAAAATAGT
Organism: Bacteroidota bacterium; assembly: GCA_031421935.1. Lineage (GTDB taxonomy): Bacteria > Bacteroidota > Bacteroidia > AKYH767-A > OLB10 > JAJTFW01. The sequence continues at coordinate 1,725 of JANOPQ010000156.1, forward strand.
TTTAAGTTCGTAATAAGGTATTATGAAATTAAAAATTTCACTCCGCATTAAGCCTAAACTGAAGCTCAGACCTGTGGTAATATCAGGGGCTAAACTCACGTATTGATGGCAACATTGATCTATCTTCCTCGCAGTACGAAGACCACATTGGCAACTGGCGGAGGGGCGAATAGTTCCGTGCGTTCGAGCAATTCCGTATTAGTAAATTTCGGAGGTGCAACATGTGGTTCTTCGAAGGCTCTTATCAGCATGCAAAATTCATACTTCTTAATTTTTTGCGAATGCTTTATTTTTCTATTGAAAATAAGCCTTTTGAAACCGTTGTGTAAGATTATTGTTTTATTGATTCCTTTTTCAAGCTCCATAGGTTTATTATGCAAATAATGAAAAATGGTTTATCCATACGGAGGTCTCTCTCTTGCCTTATCTTATTTATTTTGATAGGCACCTCTGCCGTGCATGGAAGCTATTCTATTACTCAATACAGTGATCCCAATTTTTGCAGCACACTTCCTACTGCTTATAGCACCATAAGTTTTGCATTGAATGAAACGAGCAAGAGCGGGGTTTCAGGATTTACAAAAGGCCAAACGAATGTAACAATGATAATGGGTTTCAGTAATGCTTCTTTTGCATTTAATCCGGGCGTAGGAACAGTTACCGCTACGGGAACTGAAGTTACCATTGTATCTTACAGCATTACCTCAACCACTATTACAGTTACGATCACTACATCAAGTTCAAATAATGAATTAAACATTATTAACTTTAATAATTTACAAGTGAGAGCAACCGCAGCGGCTACAGGTTATATCAGTAAAACCGGAGGAACTTTTAAGGTTGATAATAAAACAACAAAGCCACCCAGCACCACCTCCTGGGGTAATTTAACAGCGGGAACACCATTGGCTTACTCCACAAGTTCGGCTACACAGGCTGTAACATCTGCTGTTTTTACAAGTTCAACAGACAATCAAATTCTCGGAGTACAGGTGGTAATAACAGGAACCTGTTCATCAGTAACGGCTACTACATTTAATTTTAACACAACAGGATCCACCACTCCGGGAACAGATCTACTGAATGCTAAACTTTATTATACAAACACTACCAATTCATTTTCTACCGGCTCATTATTTGGAAGTGTAAGCACCCCTAACGGATCGTTTACCATAACTGGAAGCCAGGCGTTAAGTCTGGGTGCAGGTACTTACTATTTTTGGTTAACTTATGATGTTGCAGCTTATGGCGTAGCTATAAATAATGATCTTTTAGATGCACAATTTGTTTCGTCAGTTATTTCAGGAAGTACGAATACACCGTCATCCGGTAACCCTGCTGGAACGCGGCAAATCAGTAATAGTGTTTTTTTCTCAATAGCCAACGGAAATTGGAGCAGCACCTCTTTATGGAGCAGGACTTCAGGCGGATCATCCTGCTCTTGCGCTCCAACAGGCGGAAGTGGTTTGGTTTATGTGGATCACACTGTTACACTTGATAATAGTTATACGGTTAATAATGCTACCATTGAAACAGGAGGAAATCTAACCAATGCAGCAACAAAAATTCTTACCATAGCAAGCACTCTTGCAACCACCGGTAATGGTGCGTTTGCAGCATCTTCGTCATGGGTGATAAATAGCATTTCAACTTCCGGTACAGGTACATCTTCATCATCATCGGCATTAACCTTAACGGGTACATTAAATGTTGGCACCGGGTCAACTTTTCAAATGACCGGAGGAGCCGGATTAACTGTAAATGGAAATATCACAATAAACGGTACACTGGCTCTTGGCACCTCTAACTTAACTAATTCAAATGCAGCAGGACTTCTCATCAACGGTACCGGAGAAATTACAGGATCAGGAACAATCACTTTGGGTGTAAATAAAACAATTCCAGTAGGAACTAATCTTACTGTTTCACCAATAGTAAGTTTATCAAATGGTGTTACTGTTACTAACAACGGAACAGTGAATATGCAAAATAACATTACAGGAGGTAATGCCACTTCCACCTGGACCAATGCCATTAACTCAATTCTGGATATGGGAGGCACAACCTCCGCATTATTAGCTACAGGAACACTCGATGCTACGGCTGTCCCCAATACGGTTAAATATACCGGATCGGGTAATCAAAATATTAAGACACCTGTTTCTTCTACTTATTATAATTTGTTTTTAGGTAGTTCAGGAACGGGCGTGAAATCACTACAGGCAGCAATCATTGCGAATAGTGATATTCAAATTTCAACAGGAGCCCAGCTTGATGCAGTTGGAAGTGCCAACACTATTACTTTATATGGGAACTGGATTAATGTCAGCACCAATTCAATACCATTTAATGCAAACGGCAGCACGGTTTATTTTGGAAATACCCAGGTAATATCAGGAACCGGAATTACGAATTTTAATAATGTAAATATAAACTCCACAGGTTCACTTTTCTCTATCAGCACCATTGGTAAAGTAACGGTATCCGGAAATTGGCAAAATGATGGCAGCTTTAATCATAATAATGGAGATATTACATTTAATGGAACCACTACTATCAGTGGTACTTCTGTTACTACTTTTAATAGTGTAGTAGTTAATTCCACAAAAACATTAACACTGCATGCTACTGAAACTGATTTTGATGGGGATATCACAAGCAATGGTACACTCAATCATAACAGTGGTTTGCTTGCGTTTACAGGAACAGGTAGTACACAAAATATAAATGGCAGTACAAGTGCTTTAACCTTATATCAAATGGAGATAGATAACCCATCAGGAAATGTTTTATTAGCAAGACCACTAACAATCAATAACACGATTACTTTAACTAATGGAAACATAACAAGCGATACCACCAATATTTTAACGCTAATAGCAGGCTCTAATGTTAGCGGTGGTTCTGCTTCTTCTTTTGTAAACGGACCAATGAAAAAAACCGGAAATACATCATTTGCATTCCCTGTGGGTAAGAGTAGTGCTTATGCACCCATTACAATTGGAGCACCATCCTTAGCCACGGATAATTTTACTGCTGAATATCTGCCTGCTGATCCTAACACATCGTATAGCCGAAGCCTTAAAGATGGAACGCTCAACCATATCAGCAAAGCGGAATACTGGATGCTTAACCGAACAGGCGGCAGTTCCAATGTTTCAGTCACTTTAAGCTGGGGCGCCCCCCGGAGCGGTGGTGTAACTTTATTGACTGATCTTCTTGTTGCCGGATGGAATGGAAGCTTATGGAAGGATCTCGGCAATGGAGGCGTTACCGGAAATACAACAACTGGAACAGTGGTAAATTCAGCTTCAGTAACAACATATGGTGCCTTTGCCCTTGCTTCCACTACCTCCGCTAATCCACTGCCTGTTGAAATGATCAGCTTTGATGCAAAAGCAATAGGTTCTGCAGTGGTTGTCAATTGGTCAACTGCAACTGAGAAGAACAATGATTATTTTGAAGTTGAGCGCTCGGCAGATGGCGTTGACTTTGAAAATATACAAATCGTAAATGGCGCTGGAAACAGTAACTCGGTAATTGATTATTCATTCATTGATGCAACTCCTTTTCCAGGTGTTTCTTATTACAGAATTAAACAAGTAGATTTTAATGGTGCATTTACTCATTCTGATATTAGAGCAGTGAAAATGACAAACAATAACAGCAGTGAAGCTATCAGTGTATTTCCAAATCCAATTAATGGCAATTCACTACGCTTTTCATTCGCTCATCGAAGTTCCAATTTAAAAAGTGAACAGATGATGGTTCAACTATTTGATGCATCGGGAAAATTAATTCTTTCAGAAAATGAAATAGCAATGACCAGCCAAAAAGAGACCTACAGTATTAATTTTCCTCATCAGTTGGGCGCTGGCATATACCTGATGAAGCTTATTAATAATAACCTGATTACTAATAAAACTGTGGTGGTGCAGTAATTTCAAATTTAGGAACATCGGCAACGGGTGAAACGGATGAATTTATTATCCATTATCCAATTATTTGTTTTACCAATTTATCTATTACTTTCATCTCTTTCGTCAAATGACTTTTAATGTCTAACCGAATTTTACCGAGCTGTAAGCTCTTTGCTTTTCTTCTTTAAAAAGAAAGCGATCTAAAGTAATAAAAATCACTTTAGCATGTTTCAAACTTACTTTGAAATCTACATGACTAGGAAATGATTTGCATGTTGTGTCTGAAATTTCTATTCCTGAAGGTAGCATTGATTATATTCTTGTATCTGCAAAGCAAAATAAAGTGAAAGTTTTTGTTGGCATTGAATTGCAAACGCTTGATACAACTGGAACTGTTTAGCCAGAAAGACAATGATTTTTGCAATCTCAAAACATCGATGTGCCAACTGACACTTCAGATAAATCTTTGGGAATGAATTGGAAAATGACTGAAAAAACAAATTTGGTTCAACTACATCACAAAATAGAAACTTTTGAAATTCCAAGTAAACATCTTGTGTTAGTCGTTCAAGATTGTTTACTTAACTATATGCAAAAAGAGTTTTCGTTTTCACACGTTTCCAAAACTGCAAAGATTGGCGATTCAATGCACTTTCAATCTTATAAACTTGAACAGAAGGACAGTGAATATCACTTAAACTTATTTGAAAGAAAGAGTACCGACAGAGAAGGCATTTCAAAATGTATGGGACTTCAAGCAGAGGCAAATGTTGAGCTTAACATTATTTTGAAAACTCTTTAAAGTAAAATTAGCGAAAATACATTGTTCTCAATTTGAACCTGACATCTTCGTATCGAGAACAGTACATGCGCATAACACTAAGATTAAAAGAAATAAAAAAAGAAGGGCTTTGAGCGGTAAACAAAGTCCCGATTGCTATCGGGATGAGTTTCTAATAAACAGTGCAGGTAAACGCATCCTGCAGTACTGCGGGATGCTTCTAAACCCTTCTTTTTTTTAGTTCCTTAATCGCTTCTTCGTTATGGGCTATGTCAGCTAACCATACAACCACGACAGTTTGTAAAGTCAACGGTGGACTCTCCACTAATCGACTTCGACCTTACTTTGTTTTAAATTTTAAGTTTAGTACTTCTTTCAAACTTTTGGCGGTGGACTTTCAGTAAATTAAAATGAAAGGTGCAATTCTTTATAATTTTAAAAATGGGGAACTTTACATTTTATTTTGCCATATTGTACAAAAACGTTTTTATTGAAACATAGTGCTTCCAAAATAAAATCCTCAAACAATTTTCCCCTTAAT
>JANOPQ010000157.1:0-12440 GCA_031421935.1 Bacteroidota bacterium
GAAAAACGTTAAAAACATCAAATTACTTTTTGGAGAATTTCCTGGCGACAATAAATTCTTACCTGTGTTCGTACTTAAACTCCAGTTATTATGTTTACCAGAACCATTCATTCCAGCATAGGGCTTTTCGTGCAACAACACTTTGAAGTGATGACGACGTGCTACCTTATCCATTACATCCATCAACAGTTGATTATGATCTACTGCCAAATTGATATCTTCAAATACAGGAGCGCACTCAAATTGTGATGGTGCTACTTCATTGTGACGAGTCTTTAATGGAATACCCAACTTCATCGATTCAATTTCCATATCCACCATGAACGAATTCACACGATCGGGAATCGTTCCGAAATAATGATCATCTAACTGTTGACCTTTCGCAGCTTCAGCACCAAACAAAGTCCGACCTGTCATTTCTAAATCGGGACGTGCATTGTACATATCAATATCCACCAAAAAATATTCTTGCTCGATACCTAATGTAGCGTTTACTGAAGAAACATTCTTATCGAAATATTGACAAACAGGAACCGCAGCATTATTCAATGCATGCAAAGCTTTTAATAAGGGTGCTTTAAAATCGAGGGTTTCGCCTGTATATGAAACGAAAATAGTAGGAATGCACAACGTTTTTCCAGAAGGGCTTTCCATAATAAATGCAGGAGAACTTGGATCCCATGCGGTATATCCACGTGCTTCAAACGTATTACGAATACCACCATTCGGAAATGAAGATGCATCAGGCTCTTGTTGAACGAGCGCACTTGAACTGAAAGCTTCAATAGCGCGACCTTCATCACTCAATTCAAAAAACGAATCATGCTTTTCCGCAGTGCTACCCGTTAACGGTTGAAACCAATGTGTATAATGTGTAGCACCTAAGCTTACGGCCCAGTTCTTCATTGCAGCAGCTACTAGCTCCGCAACTTTACGATCAATGCGATTACCAATATGCGTGGCTTCTTGTAATTGTCTAAATACTTCCTTACTTAAGTACTTATGCATTTTCTCTTTATCAAATACATTAATACCATAAAAGTCACTCACCTTACTCGAAGGTGCGGTAACGACGATGGGTTTGCGATTGCTGCTGTTTTCCAGAGCGCGGAAGCGAAGAATAGCCATGTGATGATTAAATTTTTGTGTTATACTGTTTATTTCTGTTTTTGTTTCGATTATTCAGAGAAAACGCCTCTTCAAACACTCGAACCGGCGCAAAGGTATGTGAAATTAGGGGGGTGGGGCAAGAAAAATGTAGTTTTTTTCAACATGACCCCTATAAAATTAGGGGGTACGCATGGATTTTTTTGTTTTTATTGCCTTTTACACACAATAATGTGGGGAATTGGTGGTCCCGATAGCTATCGGGAGGTGGATTGGTGGATTGGCGGATTGCTGCGCCCAGAAGTCTGTGCAACGCACTGTACTTCTGGGGTGAATTTGCTGCGCTTTGATGTTAAAGCAACGCCGAATACTTCAGGGCTGCGCCCAGAAGTCTGTGCAACGCACTGTACTTCTGGGGTAAATTGCTGTGCCCAGAAGTCTGTACGAAGTACTGTACTTCTGGCGTGAATTTGCTGCGTGATGAGGAATTGCTACGCATTACTGACTAATAGATAGGGAAAGAAATATCTAAAGATGGCTGAGCGAAAAAATCATAAAAAATCATCACCATCTTAAAAAATCTGTGTTCCATTGCCGAAAAACACCTACTGAATTCTATGAATCTTGAGGTCGGTAACAGGATTTACGATTAAGGGAACTTTTTCTACTGAGACGGATGAAGTATCTAATCCAAAAGCTTTTTCTTCGGGTAAAGCGCCGCGTTTTAATAAGAAATATAAATCCATGATGATCTTTTGCATCCATGGCAACTCGTTATCTACACTTAAGAATTTCTCCATCACCACAAATCTAAAATCGCCGGTGAGACCTCTATTTCCGAGAGAAGGGTATCGACTAACAATATCCACTTCCTTATTTCGAACAAGTTCTTCTACTACATGACGGAACATAATATTGATACGAGGATCAATACGGAAACCGATTTTAAAATCGACACGAATCAATTTCCCTTGCATGATTTGGGTTACTTTATACTCGAGGGTATAAGGTTCATCCAATACATCTACGTGAACAAACCAATAAATATCGGCACGCTTAGGCTGCTTATATAAGATGGAGTAAACAACTTTCTCTTCAATCTCATTTGCATAATTAGCGCTTGTTAAATAAACAAGATGGGTTGAATACTTAGGAATAGAAGTATCTTTACTTAACTTTTCGAGAAGCGGAAGAAACTCATCTACCTTCACAAATTCAACCAAACTATTTCTGATTTTTCTTGAATAGTACAATACAATCATCACCGTAATTAGAATACTTGCAATTAACAGTGTCACCCAACCACCATGTGAAAACTTATCCAAATTAGCGATGAGGAAAGCAATTTCTATCGTCATATAGAATGGAAAAAGAACATAGGCCATCCACTTTGGATAATTGTAAACCAATAAATAATTCGTCAACAAAATAGTGGTCATAATAAAAGTAGTAACGATGGCCAATCCATACGCTGCTTCCATTTTAGAAGACTCTCCAAAATACAATACCACCATTACACAACCCGCATATAATAGCCAGTTGACAGAAGGAATATATAATTGTCCACGCACATCACTCGGATAAACCACTTTTACCTTTGGCCAGAAATTGAGTCGGATTGCTTCGTTAATCAACGTAAAGGAACCACTGATTAAAGCTTGCGATGCAATTACGGCTGCGACGGTTGCAATACCAATTCCAAATGGAAGAAACCAATCAGACATGATAAGATAAAACGGATTTCCTCCATTCAACATTTCGCCATGATGTTCGATCAGGTAGGCACCTTGACCAAAATAATTCAACAGCAAACATACTTTTACAAATCCCCAAGAAACACGCACATTTTCACGACCACAATGTCCCAAGTCACTATATAAAGCTTCTCCTCCAGTAGTACACAGAAAGACTGCTCCCAAGAGCCAGAATCCACCAGGGTGAATTACTAAGAGATCATAAGCATAGACAGGATTGATGGCGCGAAAGATGGTCCAGTCGTGGCTAATGCTAATCGTACCAAGGATTCCCAACATCGAAAACCAAATCAACATTACCGGCCCAAAAAATTTGCCGACGAGGTTTGTTCCAAATCGTTGAATAATGAAAAGTCCCGTGATTATTCCAATTACAATTGGAATAATGGGTATATCTGGTTGAATTGCTTGCAGTCCTTCTATAGCAGAAGCAACAGAAATGGGTGGAGTGATAATACTATCTGCTAATAAGGTGGCACCTCCAATAATAGCGGGAAAAACCAGCCAAGGAGTCTTTCGTCGTCGAACCAATGCATACAAGGAGAATATTCCACCTTCACCTTTATTATCGGCGCGAAGGGTAATGATTACATACTTAATGGTGGTTTGAAAAGTCAGTGTCCAAAATACGCAAGAGATCCCTCCAAGTATAACTGACTGATCGATAACCCCTAGACCCACAATAGATTTCATCACATAAAGCGGCGAAGTACCGATATCACCGTAAATGATTCCGAGGGTTATTAACAAACCGGCGGCGGTGATTTTATTGTGGGTGGTGGATGAGCTCACGGGGTGTGTACCGGGAGGCAAAAGTAGGTTTATTGATTTAAGAACAAAGGAAAAGAGTGGAAAATATTTTCGGGGGAAATTGGTAAGTTGGTAAATTGGTAAGTTGGCAAATGGTTTAGTTAGTAAGTTACTTCGCCCTGCAGTTGAAGCAACGCGGAATACTGCAGGGGTGGGTTGGTGGGTTGGTGGATTTTGGATTTTGGATTAGTGTCGCGAGGATGGTCCCGATAGCGTACGACTGAGCTTACGCCGAAGTCTATCGGGAGGTGTCGAGAGGCTTCACGAGTGTATCTTGAAAGCTTCACGAGATATTTCCATGCGGTCGAAATGGTTCATCGATATCAAATAAATGTAAACTTTTAGATCTAAGTTTTTCCGGCTGGATGAATCTCTATATTTGATAACCTAAACTTTAAACTTCATCACATGAAAACATTCTTTACTAGCATCAGTTTCTTTCTATGCCTTACTTTTAGTTTAACGCAAACCCAAGCAGCAGATTATTTTTGGGTAGGTGGAACAGGTAACTGGGATGATTTTGCGAATCATTGGGCAACAACAAGTGGTGGGACTACTTTTCATTCAAGTTTTCCAAGTTCTTTAGACGATGTGTTTATTGATGTAAATTCATTACAACCAAGCGATACTATTTTTTTCGTTGACAATCAAAATTATGTTCATCATTTCTGGATGGATCCCAATCTAAATTCTACTTTTTTTGATGTATTACCTCCCATCACGTATGCTCAACTTATTATAACAGGAGATCTTTATGTAGGGGGCTTCAACTTTTTTGCCAATCAAGGTATTAACGGAATTGAAATGATCATGGCACCCTCGTCACCCAATGCTACCATCTATGCACCTCTAACTGCATTTGCTTCATTTAATTTACAAGGTCCAAGTACTATTACCCTATTAAGCAAATTAATTGTTTATGGACCTATACTATTTGGAAGTGATAGTGTTCTTTTTAAAACAAATGATTTCCCATTGGAGTGCGGACAAATTGTGGATTTTATACCTGGTAATAACATGTTAGTTGATATGGGGAAATCGACTGTTCAAATACAAACCGATTTATTTATAAATGTCATTGCCGACAGTGCACATATCATTTTCTCAGGATCAGGCGCGTTCACGGTACCTATAAAAGCAAAAAAACTTACTATTGATAGCATCGCTTACACCAATGGGTATGCTAGTTCAAGATTAAATGTAGAAGAAATGATTATTAAAGGATACTTTGAAAGTAATGCCATAGATACCATTCAAAAACTTTCTATTTTTTTATCTGGAGATTTTAATTCAACACTTACGTGTGATACTTTAATATTAGCAAATCCGAATAACTTCTTTACCTTTTCTTCGGTCATGGTAAATAATTACATGGCGACTATTGCTTCACCAGGAAATCTCATCGATGTAAATAATTCGACTAGCTCCACCTTGCAAGTAAATATGGATACAGTTTGTTTGGATTTCATGGACCTTAAAAATGTGAATGCGGTGGGGACAGCTGTTTATTATGCAGGTGTTTTTTCGAATGATATTTCCGGCAATTCGGGATGGACATTCACCTCTTGCTCTCCAACTATTACCGAAGTATGGCCGGGCGATGTGAATAGTGATTTAATTGTAGACAATATCGATTTGCTTTTGATTGGATCCGGCAATAATTTTACAGGAGATATTCGTGATAGTGTTTCAATACTGTATATCGGACATCCCTCTGTGGATTGGACAACAACGTATGCGAATTTAGTCAATATGAAATATGGCGATTGCAATGGGGATGGTGTAATTTTTACGGATGATACCTTGGCCATATCACAAAACTATGGACTCACACATCCTGCCTTTAATGATGATCAAAATGCAAATCGAAGCGCTACTACTTCATCAGCTCAATCATTGGCAAGAGATCTCTTTCCTGAATTTCCACAATCAGGAATTGGTGCACCACTTTACTTCGACAATATAGGAAGTGCATTGACTCCGGGATCTTCGTATGCATTGCCCATTCATTATGGAACTCCTGGAGGTATTGGTGATATGTTGTATGGAATTGCTTTCTCTGTAAATTACGACATCAATCAAATTGATCCAAGCAGTGTCAAATTAACGTATGCGCCTTGTTGGCTTGCGGATACTTCAGAGATGTTAAGAATAGAAAGGAATGATATAGCACTCGGGAAAATTTCGGGGGTGCTTACCCGTTATGATCAACAAGACATGCTTGGTTTTGGAGAAATTGCAGTTCTAGAATTCACAGTGAATCCAAGTGCAAGTGGAATCATCCAGTTTGATTTTAGCAGAACCTTAGCATTACTCAGCAATCAATCACAAGTGTTGTTGCAAACGAGTCCAGCTGTATTTAGTGTTGTGACTGGAATTGATGAAATCGCCACAGAACATTTCAGTGTATCACCCAATCCATCCAAAGGAAATATCAATATACGTCAATCTGGAAAATTAAATGATGCTTCATTACGAATTTTTGATACCATGGGTCGATTGATGGATTCAGAAATAAAAATCAATTCAAGTGCAACTACTTCGCTTGATCTTTCCCACTTATCTAAAGGAATTTATTTTTTAGAAATCAATAGTGAGGAAGGAAGAGAAACGGAGCGGATAGTTTTGGAGTAAATTGGCAATCCCGATAGCTATCGGGAGGCAAATTGGAGTTGCGAGGTATCTTAAATTGGTGGATTGGTGAATTGGTGGATTAGTGGATTAGTGGATTAGTGGATTAGTGGATTAGTGGATTAGTGGATTAGTGGATTGGTGGATTGGTGGATTAGTGTCGCGAGCTACATAATTTAGAAAATCGAAATCCTTTTCGAGTAAAAAGAATTAAGTTTTCTCTGAAATTTTTAGATGGCAAATACAAAAAACAGAACCTATTGTCCCTTCTTTTTTAAATTAAACAGCAAATTTCACATATTAAAATATTGACATCAAATGAATTATGCTAAATTAAAGAGATCATACTTGGAGTTGTAGGTGGATTTCTTAACTTTGCACCCCCGCTAAGGGGAAATTGAAGATTGATTGTTCTTAAACAAAAAATATATTGCGGGGTGGAGCAGAGGTAGCTCGTTGGGCTCATAACCCAAAGGTCATAGGTTCGAGTCCTATCCCCGCTACTAGAGAGAAAAGGCTACCATTTGGTGGCCTTTCTCATTTCGCGGGGTACAACATAGGTACAACAAATGAGCTTTTTTCACACGCATTTTTTAGGTAACTTTGATTTCGAATCGAATCAAAATGGAGATAATTTGTCTTGAAGAAGAAGCTTTTTATGCCTTAATTGAGAAAGTTGTCTCTCAATTGAAGGAAAAACATCAAATTAAGACTGATAAATGGGTTTCGGCTACTGAAGCCATGTCCATTCTCCGAATAAAGAGCAAGACAACTCTCCAAAAATTAAGAGATGAAGGTAAAATTCGGTATTCTCAGCCCGAAAAGAAAATCATTCTTTATGATTCTGATTCTTTAATTAAATTTTTAGAGGAAAATTCACAAGACACATTTTAACCTATGGATACTGACGAACTCTTTACAAAAGGATTTAATTTTGGATATATTCTATCCAAATTCAACCCCGAACTATCTAAGAAGATTACAAGTAAACCTAACCCTGCAAGTAATTTTCACAATGGACTGGTGTGGGGTAAAAAGGAGTTCGAAATGGAGCTTGTTAAAGAAAGAGAAAATGATTTAGAGAAGGTGAGAGCTCGTAGAATTGATAAGGGAAAAGGTAGAAATTTATTCGAAAAGTAAGAATGGAATTACTATTTAGTTAGTAATTTGTTCCAGAGAGAGGTATTAAAATTCTCTTTAGAAAGAATTACTTCACTTCTTCTATTTCTTTAACTCTCTTAAAGAAAAATAAGCTGAATTTTAAAGTTTTAAATTATTATAATTAATATTCACATTAACTTAATCTCATTTTAACCTTAAATTCGATGTTTGTTAAATCCTTAGAAATGATTAATACAAAAAGCTTTAGTCACGCTAAAATTGTATTTTCGAAAGGAATTAATTTGCTTTTAGGGGCAAATAATTCAGGGAAATCAGTTGTGATAAAAGCATTATCGAATTTGCAGTATAAAGCTTTTACTAAAAAAGATATTAGATCAACTGAAGATTTTTCTAAAGTTTTCATTGAAATTCATAATATTCAAAAAAATGAACTTAGCAGGTTCAATATAGACGATATTGGTTCAAATTTTATAACCCCTAGTGATGTACTTATATATTGGGGCGAATTTAGAAATGCTTCTGTTGCTGAAGAAAATTTCATGTATGACATTAATAATGTCAAAATTGATTCGACCATTGGTTACAAACTTATTCGGAAAAGTAAAAGTGGAGTACTTGTCAATGCGAAGTTTACAAGATTTCCTGAGTCTGAAGAGAAAAATAATTTTATATATCCGTTTTTAGCAAGGAGAAAAATTCAAAATTATAATTCTACTTTAAATTCAGTTGAAACATATAGAGTTGCAGAAACTTTTATCAATTTAACAGCAAAAATTCAAAAAATTACAAATGCTTCTCATCCTATGAATGAGAAGTTCCGCGAGCTTTGCCAAAAAATTTTAGGATTCAACATCGGAATTATTTCGGCAGACCATAATATGAATTCTAGTGAAGCTGGTATTTATACCGACTCCACTTCAACGATTTCTGTAAGTTCTATGGGAGAAGGCGTGGTCAATATTTTAGGGTTAATTGTAATTTTATTGACCGAAAATAATAAACTGTATTTGATTGAGGAAATTGAAAATGATATTCATCCCACAGCACTAAAACATTTATTAGATTTAATTTTAAGCAAAGCAAATAATAATCAGTTTATTATTTCAACACACTCACACATTGTTTTAAAATACTTGGGTGCAAATATCGAAAATAAGTTATTCTATCTTGATTGGCAAAGCTCTTCCCCTCTTAAAAAAGGCAGTGAGAATGTTCCTACCTCGTCAATTACTGAAATTGAAAACACACCATTTGCTCGAATGAAGATTTTGGAAATGTTGGGGTATGAGTATTTTGATTTTGATTTATTTTCTGCCTATCTTATCTTAGAAGAATCAACAGCAGAAAAAATTATTAGAGATTTGTTGATTCCTAATTTTACTCCTAAGCTCTATCTAAAACTTAAGACAATTGCTGTTAATGGAACATCTGATTTAGCACCTAGATTCATTGAATTTCATAGATTGTTTGTCTTCATACATACCTCTGAAATTTATAAATACAAAGCTTGGGTAATCGCTGACGGAGATGAGTCCGGAATAAAATGTATTGATGGCTTGAAACAAAAATTTATAGACTGGCCTGAATCGCATTTTAGAACATTTAGTGAACATAATTTTGAATTGTATTATCCAGAGAGATTTCAAAGTGAAGTTCAAAGAATATTAGTTTTGAAAAGCAAATCAGAAAAGCAAGAAGCTAAAAGGAGCCTTTTTCTAAAAGTTGTAAAATGGTCAACAGCTCATATCGATCTAGCATTGGAGGAATTTAAAATTTCAGCAAAAGAAGTAATTGATATTTTAAAGGAAATTGAAAAGAAAATTAAATAGAAATTGACAAGGCTCAACATAATACCTAAATGTCTAATTCAAATGAAATAAGAATTGCATTTTCAAATAATAGAAATTTAGTTAACAAAGTTCCGCAATATCATTTTACTGTAAGCTTAACGAATACCCAATGTGTCTCCCCTTTGTCTATCTAGTTTAATGATTGCTTCTTCCAACGAAGATGTTTCAGTATGTATCAATATCAACTTTTCGTAATCAGGGCTGAGTGGAGCAACAATACCATTTTTCTTAGCATTTCTCAAATATCTAATGCCGTCACGCTTCTCGGCTCCTGCGGGTGATAAGATAGATGAAATAGCCTTTTTAGCTAAAAATTCAGTGGTTAGAGGTTGAATTATATTGCTACCGATGGAAGTGTATAAAACCAATTCCACATCATTAAATGAATATAGTGTTTTTATAACGACTTTATTTACGTCTGGATTTGCTTCATGTTTGTATATAGCCTTCGAATTGACTCTATTTATTTCTCGGCGATACAAAATAGTTTTTGCCTCTTCTACATCAGTGTCGTTCGAAAGTACAATTATCTGTGCCAAGACATAATTCCCACCATCTACGACTGGAATTAAAGTAGGTGCATCGCCACGACCAGTACTTAATCTTGAAAATTCCACTTTAAAAGGCGTAACACACGGGATTCTTTCCACCTCAAGTTTGATAAGCTCATCACCTGGATTATCAATCAGTGACCCGTAAGCCAAAACAC
The DNA here is from genome assembly GCA_031421935.1 of Bacteroidota bacterium. Lineage (GTDB taxonomy): Bacteria > Bacteroidota > Bacteroidia > AKYH767-A > OLB10 > JAJTFW01. The sequence goes on from JANOPQ010000157.1 coordinate 9,984, forward strand.
CTAATTTTTTATCCATATTATCAACTAAATCAACGTGGCTTTGCCATGTTGCTATTAGACCTGCGAATTAACCTCTGGTAATTAGTGTATGGCTTCATAGTATCTGTACTCAGTTCTTCTTGAGCGACCTTCACTTTAATTTTAGAAGGTACATCAATAAAATTATTAAAAACATCAATACCAGTTATTGTCTGGTCCCCTTTGTATTGTGTTTTCCTGTAACTAATTTTGAATCCGCCAGCTTTAACAATTTCCAGTATCGGGTTCAGAATCCTTTTGAAGTCTTGAGGGGAAGAAAAGGTTAAATCATCAACATAACGGGTATAAGTTAATCCTTGAATTTTGCAAAGTTTAATTAACTTCAAATCGGTCTCAAGAAACACCAAGTTTGAGATGTGAGTACTTGTAGGTGTTCCTTGTGGCAATTGAAATTTCCATGTTGTTAACTTTGTAAGCCAATATGCTTTGTGGTTCGAGAATCCTAATGACAAGAATGTCTTATAAACTTGTTGATGGCTAATGTTTGGATAAAAATCTTGAAGATCAGTTGTAAACTTATATTTTTTACCTTGATGTGGTTTAGCATTTGTAACATTGTTCCTCCCTTTGACACCGCCGTGAACAGCCTCCGGTAATGCAATCGGGGCAAGAATGTCATCTTTGATTGTTGCCTGAATTACTTTTAATTGATTTAATGAAGGTCTGATAGCTCTCTCCTTGATTGTTCCGTCCTTGTATGTCTTGAAAGCGCCAGTTGTTTTGTTTTTCTTTTTTTCAAACCATTCATCGTAAAAAGAATCAATATGGTTGACAATATAATCCAATTCATCTGATGTGCAATGGAGAATTGCACACAAATGCTTAAGCTGAGATTTTTTATACTGTAAAGAATTCATTCAACATTGATTTTACTGACGGACTGACAATTTCAAAAGCATGTCTTTTATTAGGCAGCACGTCTTCATCGGTCATCGAAAGAAAAAAAATAATCGGTAGTGGCACTTTCAAATTAATACTGATTGATTTTAACGTAGAAAGATTAGGCTCCTTTTTATTGGCCTCTATCTGGGAAAGATAAGTTTGTGATATACCGCATAAAGGGGCAAACTCATCTTGAGTATACCCCTTTTTTTTGCGAATATTCTTTATAGTAGTACCTAAATCCATTTGTTAAAGAAATTAAGGAGTGTCCGGCTTTCTGATATATCTATTTCGGCTATTGGTGTGAGTCATCTATAAAAAAACTGGTAATCTTTTCAACTATCGGGATACATAATCTTCGTATCTCCTTGTTGGTTTTACCTTTTTTTCGTTTCAGATTCTCAAGCTGAATCAAATAATCAGTCAGGATTTTTACATCCTCATCCGGAAGTGAACACCGGTTCTTTGTGATGATTCTAATGCTTTGCATCAGGTCATCAATGTTTTGGCATTGCTTTTTTCTTGCCATAATTAATTGGTTTTAGTACCGGGACGACGTTGTCCCGTTCCATAGCAAGGTATCCGGTACTAAATGTGTATGCGATGTTCACTATTCACTCGCTTAATATTCCTGTTCCAATCACTCAAAGGTGACGTAATCGGAACGCATCAATCAGTACAGTCAATTCTGAACCCTTCCTGAAGAAACTTCTGCTATATACCGTTACACTCGAATTCATTAGCGCACCTTGTAATTTGCTTATATATGTGTATCACTTCCGTAAATTGGTAACTTATAATTTGGTACATATGGGAATGAACTCACAGTTCAGGGATGGACAGTACGTGACCGTGCCAGAGATTAACCCTTGCGGGTTGTCCTATTCGGACTTTCAACTTAACTCCATTTAGTAATTAGAGCCAAAACAAGATTTCAAAGAACTAACTTTGCAAATGTAACACAATATTGCTGGGAGTTAATGGAATTCCGATTTTTATTTATTAACAGCTCTTGTTGAAAACTATTAAAGAAGGTTTAAGAGTGTCTAAGCCAGTACTGAATTTGCTACCTTCTACTGTTTTTCTGGCAGTCACCCCATTTTATCAAGGTGCTCTTAACTAAAGCCTTTAGTTGCCTAGGCAGATTATTTCAGTCACAAGTTGAATGTATGTTTTGATTGATTGGTTTTTCATGATTTCATTTAAAAATTAGTTTGATAATATCTCTTTAGTTTCAAGGTGGAATTATGTTAATTGGTTTTAGTATTTCAGACAATTTAACAATGTCCCTATATACCCTCTCCCAGAATAGCTCTTGTTCTACATGAGTACTAGGCAGGAGAAAGAGCCAATTGTGGCTGTTTTTAATACCCTCCTGTTGATTCAACGTAGAAAATGCGAGGGGCACCATAGGAGACTGAGGAGTAAAAAAGGAGATTATAACTTATAAATACTAACTAGTTCATTGGTTCGACAATTCCGTATACTAAACTTTAATGATTTCCGGAATTATAATTATAGCAATAAAAGTAATTT
>JANOPQ010000158.1:0-6750 GCA_031421935.1 Bacteroidota bacterium
CAATGATAGTTCCGCCTGGTTTTAGTAAACCCGCAGCTTCTGCATCTTCAATCATTTTCAAAGCCATGCGATCTTTGATGGAGTTGCCGGGATTGAATGTTTCCACTTTAGCTAATACTGTAGCTTTTACTTCAGAAGTAACATTGTTTAAACGAACCATAGGAGTATTGCCAATGGCATCAAGGATGGTATTACAGATTTTCATTTTGGAATTTTGCATCTATTAATTTTCGAATGCGAAGGTAGTGATACTCGGTGAATCCGCTCAGAAAAACTGGAATTATCGGGTTATAATGAAGATGAATAATAAATGTATTCGGTTAAATGGGCTGTAATTCAATAAAAACGGTTAGATTTTAAACTGAAGAGTTCATTTTTACCATTTCAATAGCTTGAATTGCATTAGTAAGTCGTTCGTTTTCATTGCCAAAAATAAGCTTGAATGGTTCCTTTTTTTGAATAAGTGCTCGGTAGTAAATTGAAAATAGTTCTTTTCTTTCTGTTGGATGTTCTCTCATTGGATCATCAACCCAAGGTAAATCAATATCGGTTAAGAGTAAAAGGTCATATAAATTTTCTCTTTCTGTTTTTAGTATCCATTCATTACAGTGATGGTATTTATATTCACTCCAAACTTTAATCACTAAGAGTGTGGTATCGCAAATAACTAATGGCTGATTGGAATTTCGATGTTTTAATTCTTCCTCGAATTGAATTTCAGCAATTTTTTTTAAGTCTTCTTCTTGATATGGTCTGCCTAATTGATTTAAATATTCGCGCGCAATTTCTTGAACAAAATCTTCTTGATAGTGTCTAGAAAGAGCTTGGGCCAATGTGGATTTTCCAGTGCTTTCTGGACCTACTATGCCGATAACGAATTGTTTTTTATTGGGTGATTTCTGCATTTGAAATTTTTAATTCAGTTCTCCAAGAGTTCCAGCCCATCACAGTTAAAATACCATAGATGCCAAATAAAACCACATATAAATACATTTCATTATTTAAGTAAATGCCAACGTAAATTACATTGACGATCATCCAAAGTATCCAAGTTTCTATTTTTTTTCGAGCAATAAAATACTGTGCAATAAATGCGCAGGATGTTGCAAAGCTATCGAGGAACGGCAATTTCGCATCCGTATATTTTGAAAGTGTTGTCCCAAGTAGTAGTGTTGTAATGGCGATGATGAGAAGAGTAAAAAATATTTCGTTACTATTTAATCTGCCGATAACCAGCGGAGGTTGCGTTTCACTTCTTGTCGTGTTCCAAGTGTACCAGCCATAAAGTAAAAGGATTATGTAAACTATTTGTTGTAGGCTGTCGGCGTACAAGCCTTGCAAGAAAAAAAGATAGAGCGAAAGAGTAACGTTGATGAGCCCAATAGGGAAACACCATCTGTTTTTTTTCATTGTCAACCAAACCCCAAGAATCCCGGATAGAAAACCAATTATTTCTAAAGATTTTAACATGATGCTGCTAGATGGAATTTTTGTTGTCGAGTTGGATCTTTTGCAAAAATAGTTTTGTTTGGTGAATGGGTGTAGTAATGTAGTGTAAGTATAGTGACGTTGCAATTTTGAGTTTGTCTTATTTGAATAAGTCTAAAATTTAGCTAAATAAATATACTGTAAATCAGGAGGTTATGTAATTGTATTATTCTAAGAATTGTATTTTGCCATTTTTGATTGCTTTACATGGAAATGAAAGTTAAATTTGTTTAGCAATATCGATTTATAATGGCACCAGATGAATCTTTTAGCAGGATAATTGAATCCCTTCAAGTGAAGTATTATCGTTCAGCTTTGAGAGAGGTGATGAAGCCTTCTGAATTAAACGGTTCCATTGAGCCAAGGAATATTTTAGTGCAAGTAAAATCAGGTACTTTTTACGGTGAACGTGATTTTACTCCTATAAATCCAGGTGATTTTTATTTCATGCCGGTAGGTTCTGCCATTTTCTTTCGGCATGGTAAAAGTGCAAAGTATCCCATCTTTGAAAAAGAGGGATTTAGTTCACCTGAACATCGTGAACAATTTATTAAAAGTAGACTACTGTCAGACGGGTACGATGAATCCAAAGATATTTTTTCTATTATTGGTTTTGACGTTCATATTTATGGTGCGATACCATTTTTTTCTATCCTTGAACTTCCTTGCATTGTGATTCCGCACTCGAAAAAATTAAATTTTTTAATGGAATCTTTAATTGATGAAGAAGAGCATAAACGATTGGGAAAAGATCGACTTCAAAGAAATTTTACTGAAGAAATTGTAGTTCAAATTTGTCGTTTCTTAGAAAATAATCCAGTTTACCGAAATAATTTTGAAAAGATTAGTTTTTTGCTAGATAAAAGACTCGTAAATATTATTCAATACATTCAAACTAATTTGGGAGGTGATTTATCCAATCAAAAAATTGCAGCATTAGCGTATGTGTCGAAGGATTATGTTGGACAATTTTTCAAAACAATGACCAATACAAATCTTCAAGATTATATCGAGAATCAACGATTAGAGCGTGCACATTATTTGCTTCGTACTACCAAAGATAATGTTCAGGAAATTGCACATGGAATTGGATTTAAAGATCCCGCTTATTTTAGTCGAAGGTTTAAAATGAAGTATTTTAAAAACGCCAATCAAATTAGAAAAGAGGATAGTATTGCAATTTAAATAAATGAATACTTCTTTGTTGGTCATTTAAGATTAATATCAAGTACTACGTAGGTTGTGTCGAACCAATACCGTTTAAGGATACGGAAGTGTTATAAATAGTAAAAACATCATGTTAATTGGGATGCTAAATTTATGTTAACCAATTAATGGCCTATCGTTTAATTCGTTGGTCGTGGCCGCAGCAGTATTTGTCGATTTTATGATCTCTTGATTTTTATTTTGAGTAATATCGCATATAATCTATATCAATCATGAAGAAGATATTATTGTCAGGAATAATCTTGTGTTTCAGCCAATGGGTAGTCGCACAAAAAGCAGATTCTCAATTTCTGCAGCCTACAGAAAATTTGATCGTTGAAGGTTTATCTCCAATTCCTACCAGTTTAGTGAAGGAATTGAATATGTATACCAATGTGCGATCAGCCGGTTTTTCTGAGTGGCATCCTAAGAAAAAGGAGATGCTTATGAGTACGCGTTTTGGGAATACAAATCAGTTGCATTATTTAAAAATGCCAATGGGTGCTCGAACACAAATTACTTTTTTTGATGAACCCGTAGGTGGTGGAACCTTCGAGCCTAATGAAGGAAAGTATTTTATTTTTTCGCGCGATGCGGGAGGAAATGAATTTGGGCAGTTGTATCGCTATGATTTGGAAGATGGTAAAATCACATTACTTTCTGATGGTGGTCGCTCTCAAAATGGAGGAATGAGTTGGAGCACGAAGGGCGATAAACTATTGTATGGTTCTACACGAAGAAATGGTGCCGATCGTGATGTTTATTTGATGGATCCCTTGCAACCGCAAAAAGATAAATTAGTACTTGAACTTGCTGGTGGTGGTTGGGGAGTGAATGATTGGTCGCCCGATGACAAAAGTTTTATTTTAGGAGAATATGTTTCTGTGAATGAAAGTAAATTATGGCTCGTTGATATTGCTTCAGGAAGTAAAACAAAAATTTCTCCTGAGTCAAAAGATCCTTTAGTTTTTGGTGGTGCCGTTTTTAGTAAGGATGGTAAATCCATCTACCTAAGCACCGACCTTGATAATGAGTTTAATTATTTAGCGAAGATGGATTTGAGTACAAAAAAAATTACGCCCATCACTAAATCGATTCCATGGAATGTTGCTGACTATGATTTGTCGCCGGACGGAACTAAAATGATTTTTTCTACCAATGAAGCTGGACTTTCTAAAGTATATATGTTGAATACCCTCACCAATCAATATGAGGCCATCAAGGAAATTCCACAAGGATCAGTTGGTGGATTTGAATGGCATAAGAACGGTGAAGACATTGCTTATAATTATTCAACGGCTGCATCATCAAGTGATATTTATGTTTTCAATATTAAAACAAGAAAAGCCGAACGCTGGACGGAAAGTGAGTTGGGTGGATTAGTAGCTTCGCAATTAAATGATGCGAAGTTGATTAAGTGGAAAAGTTTTGATGGTACAGAAATTTCTGGATTTCATTATAAACCTGCTGCAAAATTCACAGGAAAACGTCCCGTTATTATTATAATGCATGGTGGACCAGAAGGACAATCTACACCCGGATTTCAAGGGAGAAATAATTATTATTTGAATGAACTCGGAATCGCATTAGTTTATCCTAACGTGCGAGGAAGTACGGGTTATGGTAAAAGTTTTGTGAAGATGGATAACGGTTATTTAAGAGAGAATTCAGTAAAAGATATTGGTGCACTCTTGGATTGGATCGCACTACAACCTGACTTGGATGCATCGCGTGTGATGACCATGGGTGGAAGTTATGGTGGCTATATGGCCTTAGCTTGTGCTGTATTTTATAGTGATCGTTTGAAGTGTTCGAATGATATAGTTGGGATTTCAAGTTTCACCACTTTTTTGAAGAATACAGAAAGCTATCGTCGCGATTTGCGTAGAGTGGAATATGGTGATGAACAAGATCCGAAAATGTATGAGTTCCTAGAAAAAATTTCTCCCTTAAACAACGTTGGAAAAATTAAAATTCCAATGTTTATTGTACAAGGAGGAAATGATCCGCGTGTTCCACGTACAGAAGCAGCTCAGATGTCGGCTGCACTAAAAGCGAATAATATTCCAGTATGGTATTTAGAAGCCAAAGACGAAGGACATGGTTTTAGAAAAAAACCGAATGTAGACTTTCAATTCTATTCCACTATTTTATTTGTGAAAAAATATTTATTGGAAGTAGAATGATAGGTTAATTGTAGTCGAATATGTCTTTGTCTAGAGAAATCTTTGTTTTAGTTTGAGATAATTGGAACTATTGTTTTGTTTGTGGTTATTTGCTTATAAACTTATTAAATTTTAAAAATCGAAGTATGGTTCATGTAAATCGAATTATTGTATTACTATTATTTATCTCTTCTAATCTTGTTGCACAAAATCCTGTGTTAGTTAAAGATATTGCACCTTTTTATGGATCAATTCCAAGTAACTTTGTTGTGTTGGGAAGTAATCTTTTGTTTGCAGCAAGCGGCTATTCTGGATCTTCTTCTAATCGTGAATTGTATCTTAGTGATGGTACTGCTTTAGGAACCCAATTGCTTAAAGATATTATTGCAGGGCCGAGCTCTTCAAGCCCCGATAAATTAGTTGTATATAATGGAAAGGTTTATTTTGTAGCTGCTGATAATACATCAGGAGTTCTCGTGTATCGTCCGTGGGTAAGTGATGGAACTACCGTAGGAACCTATTCATTGTTTCCTCTAGCAACTACATCTTATGGATTCACTTTAAATGTTCCAAGTATATACAGAGCCAAAGATTACTTTGTTGAGTATAAAGGAGAAGTGTATTTTTTAGCATTGAAAGATGTTGCTCCAAACGATAAAGCTATTTTTAAAACCGATGGTAGTGTTTCAGGTACCCAAATAGCTGTTGAATTACCAAATTCAACTAATATTCCAAATTTAATGAATGGGCCTGTCGTTTTTAATGATTCGCTTTATTTTAGTGGATCTTCTAATGGTGGTGCTAACGAGAGTTTGTATAAATCGGATGGTACAAGCTTAAATACTTTTTTAGTAAAAAATGATGTTTTGCTTTTTTCTTTTAGCGGTGTTGAGACGTATGATAACAAAATGTATTTTAGTGGTACGAACTATTTTAATAGTCACGCTGATGAACCTTGGGTAACAGATGGAACTGCAAATGGAACATACGAATTAGCCGATTTGCAACCATTGAATTCTTTTGGATCTAATCCTTCTTCTTTTAGAAGAGTAAATAACAAACTTGTATTCCTCGCTTCTTCTAATGGAAGTTCGGTTGAACTCTTTGCAGTGGATAGTGTTGTTGGTTCTAATGTGGTTACATCAATTGCTACGGTCTCTAATCTTTCGTTGGCTTATAATTCCGATTGGCTCTTTGATTATGGGAATAACTTGTACTTTAGAGGAAGTGATGCTGTTAATGGTTATGAGCTTTGGAAATCTGACGGCACTGCTTTAGGTACCGGAATCATAAAAGATATTGCTCCCGGAAGTGGAGGCAGTAATCCGCATTCATTCGTTGCCTATTGTGGAGAAGTATATTTCACAGCTCAAAATCCAATCACGGGTACAGCACAAGCTTTATATAAAACAAATGGTACTGCTCTTGGAACAGTATTGTTGCCAGGCGTTGTTGGCAACCCAAATTCAGGTGCAGGAATAACTGCAAAGGGAGTGTTTAATAATATGCTTTACTTTTCTGGACAATATGATGTAAATATTGGAGAAGAACTTTATAGTTATAATGCATTCTGTGTTACTGGTATTAATTCGCCTGTTGATGATATTGATTTAAATGTTGTTGTTTCTCCCAATCCAGTACATGATTTGGTAACAATTGAATTTGATGAAAATACAAAAGCAACTATTTTAGTTTTAGATGTATTAGGTCAACTCGTATTTGCATCTGAAGTTCAAAATAAAATGAATGTTGTTTTAAATCTTTCTCAATTAACGAAAGGTATGTATTTTGTTAAATTGAAAACTGATTTAGGAAATAAGTCAATCAAGCTGATTAAGGATTAACTAGTTTAAAAACAATAATTTTTTTCTGATTTTAAAATGAAAGACCA
>JANOPQ010000159.1:0-22870 GCA_031421935.1 Bacteroidota bacterium
GTGTGATCATAATTTTTTTGCAATTGCCGGATACCAGAAGCGTGTCAGTATAGATTCCTGAACTTGAGTAATAATTATTGCCAACCAAAATACTATCACCAACACAAATGAAAATGTTGTTGGAGTCGATGAGGAAAGGAGTAACGGAAATATCTACTACAACTAAGCTATCACAACCCGAAGCAGCGATTAGGGTATCCGTGAACAAACCAGCACTTATGTGGATGATATTTCCCACTCTAAAAGTATCACCTTCACATATCACCGCGCTAATACTATCTAAAAGGGTATTCGCAGTTAGTTGGGTAATTATAATTTTTTTACAATTACCAGGTACCAACACTGTGTCAATATAAGTTCCGGAGATAGAATAATAATTGCTTCCAATTAAAAAGCTGTCTCCTGCACAAATGGATATAGAAATACTGTCTATTAGAATTGGTTGAAATGAAAGAGTTGTGATTATTACACTATCACAACCCAGAACAGTAGATAGGGTATCTCGATAAACTCCGGGATTGTAATATACATTTGGACCCACATAAATAGTGTCTCCAGGGCATATTGCACGAGATTGGCTAACACTATCTTTTCCTGATAAATGAAAACTACTTGTAATTGAATCAAGACAGCCATTTATAGAAACATAAGTAGTTACAGTATATTGACCTGTATCGGCCGAAGTAAAGGGCTGAAACAATATGGTATCTCCAACGATAGTACTCCCATTGGGAAATTCCCAGCTATGATTAAAATATGGAGAGGAAGCTAACGATAACGAAGCAAAATTTCCTTCACAAAAGAAGCCTCCTCTTACCATGGGTGGAAGTGAATCGGATGTTACGGAAATTTGCTGTGTATAATTATTTCCGCAAACATCTTCCATACTAATTACATAATTTCCAAAAGCGGAGATTTGAAAAAAGGCAGAATCTTGCAATGGAAAGGTTTGGGGTCCACTTATAATTGCAAATCGGTATGGAGGAACGCCCCTCGTTGAATCAACTTCAAGGTAAACATAATAATCTCCGTTACAATAGATCGTGCTATTTGTAATAAAAAAATTGTTAGTATAGGGTGCGATTCTAATGGTATCATGTAAAACCCAACATGAAATTCCGCTGGTGACTAAGCCACCATCAAAATGTTGACCACTACCCATACGGTTTAAGTAATAAATTTCTAATGCGTAGTTCCCAACGGGCAAAGTTGTTATAGAGTCTAAAAAATAGTTCAACGGAGGAAATGTTAATACTTGATTTGTTGCTAGATCAGTTAATGACGCGTAGATAGCTGCCCCGCTTCCTTCTTGGAAATTGTAATAGAGAGTATTATTATTTAAGCAACTTGGCTTGACGTACCAAGAAAAACTAAGATTAGAAACCATATAATCTTCTACTAAAAACGTCCCAGGAACAATATTTCCGCAGGAGTCCTGTACTTGAAACGAATATAGTCCTTTTGGAAAATCCTTCAGATAAAAGACATTTGGAGATGCTGTACCAAAAAATGTTTGTGGATAAATTAACGGTTCATTATAAGCATAGAAAGGTTTAGTGCTACCTGCATTCGATGGCCCTGATAGAATCGTAATCCAGGGCTGAGATTGAAATCCTAAACATTCAAATGTTAATGAAGCTGTAGAATCCAAACATCCAAGGTTATGGTATGTGTTAACGAGAGGTGCTCCTGTTGTTGGCCACACTATAGTTTCTTGCCAAACATCACCACATCCATCAGTAATGGTTAAATTATATGAATTTCCCGGAGTCTGTGCAATCAAATTAATATAGCAGTAAGGAAAAGTACAACTACCTGAATCAACAACAAGGCCTGTTATTCCATCGGTCATGATAAATGAAAGTGGAATCATGGGATAGGTGTAATCGTAAGGGTAATTTGGATAATGTTTTAATTCAGCATAGGCACTAAATGTAGATACACAATTTACGGTAGTAGGAGAAAATAGTAAAACGAATTCAAAAGGAGAGATTGTATTAATGGCAGAGGAAACCATTATACCGCATACATCACTAAATTGAATGTTGAGGTAGTCACCGTATGTTAATCCTGCGAGAGTATCAGTTACTTCAAATAAACCAGGATTGCTATTTATGGTATCAATTACCGTGAGAGTCGCCTGTTTTGTGATTGTGCCCGCGGTTGTATTGTAAGTAAGAGTAATAGGCTGATTCCATTTTTCTTTTAAGAGGTATAAATATGTTGACACCCGAATAGTATCACAACCAATTTTTGAAACAACAGGAATTATAAAGGTATTGATGCCAAGTTCGGTTCCGGTATTAAACAGTATTTCCGTTCGTGTTTGATAATTTCCACAAGCATCCGTCACTCTAACAAAGTACGTATTGTTGCTTAGGTTAGGAAAGAAATTGGAAGTTTGAGAAGGAACAACAATTGGAGCAATTATCTCATATGTGTATGGAGACAATCCTTTTGTTGAATCTACCAAGACATTTATACTGCCGTCTGTAAAACCGGGACAAGTTGGATCAATCCCTATTAACGTAAAATCGGGAAGTTGGTAATTCCCATCAATCTGAAACTGATAATCTAAACTATCAAAGTTAATATTATAAATTCGGAGATTATAAATGCCAGGATAAAGAGAAGAAAAAATATTGCTATTTTGAATAGGAGCAAGTATAGGCCCCGAAGTAATGGCATAAAGTAAAGTCCCTGCTGGAATGCTGCTTGCATATACCGTTGCAGTACCATTATTCGAGCAACTACTAGTGGTCGTAATTACCGAATCAATCGAAATCGAGGCGAATAACTTTTCTGAAGGAATAAGATAAACGGCGAGTATTAGAAATAGTTGTTTCAGGCTCATAAAACAAGGTGCTATCTCTATAAGAGGAGGGCACGCTTGAAAAGTTGCAGTAATTATAAAATAAAATAAAAGTGAAAAACTAGAATGGCTAGAGAATTACAATTCGGAACTCAATTCTTCTATTCTTTTTACGGCCTTCAGCCGTTGCATTACTTGAAAGGGGAGACGTTTCACCTAATCCTTTGTATGATAAACGTGAGGCCGGAACTTCTCTTTTTAATAACTCTTTAAATACTTCCTCACACCTTTGCTGAGATAAAATTAAATTACTACTTGGATCTCCTGAATTATCAGTGTGTCCATAAATCTCAATTTTAACTGTCGGATTGAGGAAAAGAAAATTGGCTACATTGTCTAACTCATTTTCAGAAGTTTTTAAGAGAGTGACTTTTCCTGTTTCGAAAAAGATGTTTCTTAAATTTCCAGAAGTATTGTTCTCTATTTTTTTTAATTTTTGATTCCGTTTTACTTCCTTGAAATTTGCTGTGTCGCTTACGTCTATATTTTCAGATTCAAAAATATATCCATCTGCATAAGTAACCGTTCCATAACTTTTACCTCCTGGAAGCGGTATAACGTACTTGCCTGATTCTTGGTCATTATTAAATCTGCCTATTTTTTGGTTGGTTGTTAAATCAATTAAATCAATAGTGGCATTAACAGGTTTACCTGAAGCCTCAGATGTAATTTCTCCTGTTAATAGAAACATATTTGGAGATAAGACACCCTCCTCAGACATAGCCAAATAAAGATCCTTACTACCATATCCCTCTGCTCGGTTTGATGAGAAGTAAATATTTTTTCCATTACCCGACACCGATACAAAAACATCTTCATCGGGAGTGTTTATTGGAATTCCAAGATTTACAGGTTTTGTCCAATGATCATTATGAAGTTCGCTTTTTAGGATATCATACCCTCCAATAGACAATGAACCATTAGAGGCAAAGAAAAGAGTTTTATTATCAGGATGAAGAAACACACCCTCTTCATCATAAATTGTGTTTATCTCTGGACCTAAATTTATCGCAACATCCCATGAGTTTGTTGAAACACTAAAATTACTAACATAAATATCTCTACCTCCGATTCCCTCGGGTTTGTCACTCACAAAATATAGTTTTTTACCATCCGATGTGAGACAAGCAGATGATTCGTGATCTTCCGTATTAATGGTTGGTCCAAATGAAATTAAATCACCCCATATTCCATTTTCATATTTCACATAAAATAAGTCTCCACTATTTACATCACCTTTAAATACAATTAATGTTTGACCATCAGGAAAAATGCCACATACAGCATCATGTGAAGAGGTGTTTACTTTTGAGCCGGCATTAATAGCAGGCCCCCACACCTGATTTGTTTTGGTTGCAACGAAGATATCTTCATTGGATTCATCCCAAGTCCTAAGGTATTTAGAATCTCCAGTAAGCTTTCTTCGTGAAGTGAAATACAATTTTTCCTCATCAGCTGTAATATAGGGAGTGTATTCTTCAAATATAGTATTGATCGTATTCCCAAGATTTTGAATTTTAACATTATTTTTATTTTTACTCAATTCGATACCATTGTAACATTCTAGTTTTCTCTTTTCAACCAAACTGATTTTTTCTGTTTCACTTTTGGACAACGAAAGTTGGTGTTTATTGTAACTAACAAGCGCACTATCCCATTGGGAATGTAATTGATATCCCTTACCTAAATAATAAAATAGATCACCTTTTAATTGAGGATCTAATTCCTTTGCATTTAAAAGAAATTTCATTGCCTTTTCTTTCTCTCCCAACTCAAGTAAACAGAGCCCGAGGTTAAAACAAAGTAAGGCATTGGAAGGATGAAAGCGATAGGCCACCTCAAAATTTTCTTTCGCTTGCAAATAGTTTACTTCTTCTTTCAAAAGCAGTTTTTTACCCTTGTTTAGTGCCTTAACCGCTTCATAAAAAGAAGTTTCACGACCAGGAAAATTTTCTTTTCGGAATTCAATATTTTGAGGATACACTTTAATGTTGATCCAAAGTAGAAAGAAACAAATAAAGGTCGTTTTAAACATAATTAGTTAATTGTTCAAATATGATAAAAAACTTGTTAATTTGTAGAATAATATATTTTTATTTCGTGCAACTTTTTTTAGACAAATGTATCTTACTGTAATAACGATGGCCAGATTATGAACAATGCTTTAGCCTCAAAGCAGGTAGAGTTTATGAGATTATACGAGCAATCGCATGCTCGACTGACGAGGTATGTGCAGGCTGCAGTATACAATAAAGATGATGTAAAAGACATTATTAGTGATACTTTATTGCGTGTGTATGAAAAATTTGATACAATAGAAAAAAAAGAGTCTTTTATCTATTATTTATTTAAAACGGCAAGTCGGCTTATTACTGATTTACATAAAAAGCAAAAACGCAATTTGGAATATGACGAAGATATTTTACAGCTCCCATCAAATGAGATAAATACCGCCCAATCGTTCGAAGTTAAAGAATTATACAAAGCCTTAAGTCGACTTTCGTTGCCTACAAGAGAAGCAATTATATTATTTGAAATAGAAGGGTTTTCTCAAGAGGAAATTTGTAAAATTCAAGGTGGCAGTTTAAGTGGTGTAAAATCAAGAATTGCAAGAGGAAGAGAGTTGCTAAAGAGGATACTTCTCGATTCCGATAAAGTGTTAATTTCAAACCCTCGAACCTAAACATGCAAGAGAAAGTCAAATCAGACGAAGAACTGGACAGCTATTTTGAGTTAGCCAGAAAGGAAACTCCAATTATTTCAGTTGAAGAAATGGGTCATGTAATTGCAAGCACCCCCATTTCGAAAGTTGGTGGATCAAGTTGGAAGTCGAAAAAATTCTGGTATATAATGGTTGCTATTTCAATATCCACCTTGACGATCTATTTAATGGATCATAATAATCCCCAAAGCGTACCAACCAAGACTAAACGGACGGAAAGAGCATTACCTACGACTACCGTGGAGCCATTGATTTCTCCTGTTGGAATCCAAGTGGATTCCACTTCCTACACGATAAACGCCGCTGAAGACCCCGGCATGGAAAAAGATAATTTGACCGAGATAAATACTAAAGTAAATAGAAGAGAAGAAATTGTTAAAAACGAAAGTTTTTATTTTCAAGGAGATGCAGCTGTTCATTTTGAGGAGGAAGGAAAGTATGTTGAAATGATTGTTAAGGAGGAAGTTGTTCAATTGAAAATAGATGGTAAAGTAATAGATCCCCCCAATTATGATCAATATTCATCAATTATAGAGAAAGGAAAAATGATGAAGATTGAATCAGATAAATTGTCGGATAGAAAGCCTAATCGGAATGAAATCGATAAAAGAAAAAATAAGGAGACAATGAATGCCATCATTTCACAGCTTATAACCGATGAAATTTTAGAGGCGGATAGTCGCTTCGAATTCCGTTTAACGGGAACAAAAATGTATATTGATGAAATAGAACAAAGCGATTCTTTATATAATAAGTATCGACTTTTATATGAAAATGTTTCTGGGAATAAACTGAATGCAAACTCGAATATTAAAATCAAACATTAGTTTTTAATGTTTATATAGAGAATTGTGACAAACCTCCGCACATTTTTTAGCAGATCACGGTTTCACAAAACTAAATTGACCATGTGCAAACTGAATTTTTTCACGCGCGAGTGTTTTTTGTCCTTGCTGCAGAAAAACTTCTAATTGATCATCGTTTTCTAATCCGTCCATCGGAACTTCCATCCATAAAATTCCGCCATTCACTAAGGTATAAGGAACCGTTAATCGAATTTGTGGACCGTTTGGAATTTGCAAACTCAAGTAAGTACTATCCGAACTAAACAAAGCTTTGTTTTTACCAAGAAAGAGCTCGAAGACAATGACGTAGTTCTGCGGATTTATTTTAGAATAGGATTGAATTTGAAGTCTAACACTATCTATATACGAAATGCCCGGTTGGTTTAATGATAAATAACTTTCATTAGGAAGTTTGAAGTAGTTTTCGTTTAAGCCCGAGAGAGGCAAAATTACTTCCGTCCACTTCACCCACTCATTAGCCCGAACAACATGCTTTTGTTGAGCAATTCTTTCTACATGTTCATGCTGGAGAATAACGCTTACGCAAGAGTCGGGGCCCTTTAATGCGGAGATCCAAAGCGTTTCAATTGGATAACTCCATCCACTCATGGCAAAAGAATTTTGATCCAATAAAGTTTCATCAACAATCGCTTTCTGAATTCCAATCTTCCTCGACATGTTCGTTAACGATTCCATTTGTTCAACACGCAATGTGTAAGGCTTTGCGGTGATTCGAAGGACATCCAGGTGCAACAACAACACAAGAGAGAGACCAACAAACGACATCAGCTTAGGAACGAACACACGAGATAATGAAATAATTCCAGCGGCAGCCATGGCAATCATAAACGGAATGGGCAACAACATGCGTTCTGAATAATTACTAATACCTCCAAAGCGATGGGTGGCAGCAATGATGATTAAGTAACCCAGAACAAAAGCGATGAGTAGTATACTGGATTTTATTCTTCTTTGCATTGCATAGATTGCGACGGTAACTAAGAAGAGCAAAGTGGTAATCGTGTAGTTGGCTGCAATCACTTTCATCAAATCAAAAACAGTTTCAAAAGAAAGGGTTTTTAAGAATCCATAATCATTGTAGACCACAGGATAAAAAGTTTTATCGTGGTCGTAGCTATCCAACAAGAAAAACTTCAAGGCCATCAGGATAACCAAGGCTGGCCAAAGAATTTTTGGGAGTCGGCTCTTTTCACTGTTGATGGATTTTGCTCCTTCCGCTCTCATGAGCGACCACCAAGCAAACGTAAACGCTAATGGATAGAATAATAAAGGATGCGAAAAAATAATAATCGCCATGAGACTAATTAATATCGGAAAACGAAAGCGAAATGAGCGTCCCAACAAACACAACCATACCGGAAGTAGCGCTAACCCTTGTAGCAGTTCGGTCACTGGACAGAAAAAACTATAACGAATGGTGAGCGAGAGAATCAACAATAAACAAATGATACCGCGTCGTGTTTCGAGTTTATACGCCATCAACAGAAAAAGAAGATAATACCAAATGATATCTCCCAAACTATATAAAATAGCAATGGCTTTTAGGGGGAGGTGTAGCCAAACACCGAGGACAGGCAATACTTGTGATACAATACCAAGGGGACGTTGATGTGCAACATAGAAAAATTTACGATCGATGATTTCGAATAAATAATGAGCGGCATCAAATGCTTGACGCTCTTTCCAAAAATAAATAGAAAGCAACGTTAAGCAAAGAAAAAACAATTGTCCTGCCACTTGCAAAACAATCAAATCATTTTTTATGTCCGGGTGTTTTCGCTCCAAAAGGATAAATAATTTGGATGAAAAATAGTGAATTTTTTAACCCCAGCCGCTTCAAAAGCATAATTTAGCTTTTTGGATTCAAGAAAAGCCATTTTTTCTACTTCATTTATGCTTTGTTTTTCATGATTCACACAGTAAGGATGCAAAAAAACCTATAACAATACTATTATAGTCCGGTAAATAGGTTGTAAAGTTACTTCCACTCATACTTTTAAAATCTATTATATTTGTTGGGGAATGGGGGTTCTTGTACAGAACGCAGTTAGGCGCAACCATACAAATATGAGAGCATACCATTTTATTAAATATAATGAAACCACTTCCTTAGACAATTTAATTGCTCAAACGAGCAATAAGACAACTCTA
Organism: Bacteroidota bacterium; assembly: GCA_031421935.1. Lineage (GTDB taxonomy): Bacteria > Bacteroidota > Bacteroidia > AKYH767-A > OLB10 > JAJTFW01. The sequence continues at coordinate 8,612 of JANOPQ010000159.1, forward strand.
TGTTTTGACTTTGAGGACAGTATTCAAGATTGCTTAAACCCATTAAATACCCCTAACTTAAAGAATGTCTATAGAAATTATTTCAAAACTATCTTTAACAAGTGCAAACTTGATCTAGGTAAAGTTAATATTGGAATAAGAATAAATGCAACCGAATCCCCAGAGCACCTATTAGATATTCTTGTTTTATCTGAAATTGAACAGGTCTCTACTATCTTTATTCCAAAAGCAAATAACTCGAATCAAATTTTGAATTTACAGAATATCCTTCACAAGAACGGAATAATCTATAATGAAATAATTCCAGTTGTTGAAACGAAACAAGGATTGAATTGTATTGAAGAAATTTTAAAAAGTAGTTCACACAAAATTGGAGGTATTGCTTTTGGTCATTGTGACTACAATTATGATAATTATAATTATCCCTTTTTTCATCAAGATTCCAGAGAATATTGGACTTGGATAACAAAATTATACGAAATCGTCAAACCCTATAATTTGCCTATTATAAATTCGCCATATCTCCAGCTTGACAATAATAAATTTTTCAAAAATATGCTGAATATGTTGTTTGCGATTGGCGGAAATAAAATTGGTCAGATTACTTTGACGCAAGAACAGACCAACATTTGCAATTCATTTCCCGACAACATAAAAAACATCCTTCTACCAAAATTATTAAATAGACTTGACTTGAGAGTCCCAGCATTTTATGCTGAAAATTTTATTGAATCTTTCACGAATAATACTAACAATAAAGGTTTTGCAATAAACCTGGACAGAACAGTTTTATCACCGCAAGAATATATTTCATCAGTAAACTTTTTACACAAAACTAATTTCCCTGAAATTAATTTCACATTTGTTGGTGGGTGCTTTCCGGTCCAAGGGAATTTGCTATTCGAAAATTTATTCCATCAATTACTCAAACATAAAGCAGAAGACAACAACGAATTAAAATTTAATGTTAATATTATCCGATATGAACGCTTTAGAAATTGTATTGCCAAAATAGCTTCATACTATGAAACAAAACCAATCGACATACTTGTATTTTCAATAAGACCAGAACCATTTCTACGATTAGTAAAATTGTACTATAAATTCCTAGACACCTCAAATGGAAGAAAAAAATGGTCATTAAATCTTCCTACATTTAATAATGTTAATCCCGAAAAACATGATTTACTTTCTTTGGACGCTAGATTCAATCCAACAGGGATAAATGATAGTTCAATAATTCATAAAACTTTAATAAACCTAAATTATATTTTTGGTGCGCTTCTCGGTAACGCCAATTATTCCTTAAGGAAATACGCGAATCTTGTTAATGAAGTAATTGAATTCAGCCAAAGAAATAACATTAAATTAGTAATTCTAGGACCGCCAATTCGGACAAATACAATAATCGAAAAGCTTTTATCCAATAAGCTTGATAAGTATATTAGAAAATCGCTTAATCTGATGCATGTTAATTTTGTTAGTGGTTCAGACCTCATTAAAAATGGAGAAAATTTATTTAAAAAGAATGGAATTTATGCAAACGAAAAATATCATGAATTGATAGCTGAAAGAATTTTGGAGAAAATATTGCCGACAATTGACAAAATTTCCGCGCCAAACTCCAGTACCCACAGAGCAACCCATACCTAAAATCAATATAAATTTTCTTCGATTATTTTTTACAAAATTAACTCCCAATTCTGAACCTGCTTGCTGCAGGCAAGTTCTGAATTCATATCCCGATAGACTTCGGCGAGAGCTCAGTCGAACGCTATCGGGACTGAATTATTTCACTCCCTCCACCACCATCACAATTTCACCTTTCACGCCTTTAACTTCAAAATAATTTTTTAGGGATAAAAGTGTTCCTCGTTTTGTTTCTTCAAACATCTTGGAAATTTCTCGAGATACGGACGCCATGCGCTCTTCGCCAAAATGGAGAATGCATTCATCAATGAGTTTGATAAGTCGAAATGGACTTTCGTAAAAAATGTTAGTAATCGCTTTAATCTTCATCAGAAGTAATAATCGGGAGAAGCGACCGTTTCGAAGCAACTGTTTTAGAAATACCAGCGGCTGGGTTTCATCAAAAGCTTTATTTTCCAGGATAAAAACAAAGACCTTGATTGATTACGTACCAGCCCACTACTGTCATGGTAAGAAAATATAAAAAATCCAGGAATATTTTATATATTTCGTCCTCAATGGCTAATTAAATTCTCTTATTTACTGCAAACAAAATATTAAAAATGAAAAAACATTTACGCTGCTTCTTTTTCTTCTTCTGCATTTTTAATTCCTCGTATTCGCAAACGGCTCCAAACTTACAGTGGCAAAATACCATAGGTGGAAGCAGCTACGACTTTCTTTTTTCTTTAAAACGAACTACCGACAACGGGTTTATTCTTGCAGGATCTTCTGCATCGGATATTTCAGGAGATAAAGCTGAAAACACTAACGGCTACGATGATTACTGGATAGTGAAAACCGATGCAAACGGTAATGTACAATGGCAGAATACCATTGGAGGTAACGAGGACGATATTCTTTTTTCAATTGACAATGTTATTAATGGCGGTTATATTCTTGGTGGTCAATCTTTTTCTGACAGTATAGGTGATAAAACAGATTCCTGCTGGTCGCAATTTGCTTCTGATTACTGGTTAGTAAAAACTGATGCGGCAGGCACTGTTTTGTGGGATAAAACCATTGGCGGCACGGGCACAGATTACTTATATTCAGTTAGTGAAACTACTGACAACGGATTTATTCTGGGCGGCTGGTCCAACTCTGGTATATCAGGCGATAAAACAGAAAACAGTAATGGAGGTGACGATTTCTGGATCGTAAAAACAGATTCATCAGGCAACATACAATGGCAAAATACTATTGGCGGAAGTGCACGTGAATATTTAAAAACCATTGAGCAAACTACAGATGGAGGGTACATTATAGGTGGCGTTTCCCTTTCGGGGATTTCGGGTGATAAAACAGAAGGTAATATTGGAATGGAAGATTACTGGATTGTGAAAATTGATTCCATTGGCAACATACAATGGCAAAACACCATTGGAGGAACCAATGAAGAGGAACTTTACTCTGTAGGACAAACCGTTGATGGCGGCTTTTTGATTGCAGGAGCATCTCGGTCGGGAATATCAGGTGATAAAACGGAAAACAACAATGGAAATTTTGATTATTGGCTTGTAAAAACCGATTCAGCGGGCACTATTGAATGGCAACAAACTATTGGCGGAAGTGATTTTGATTTACTATCCACAGTTAAGGAAACAAACGATGGAGGATATATACTTGGCGGAAGTTCTTTCTCCAATATTTCAGGTGATAAAACAGAAAACAGCAAAGGCGCATTTGACTATTGGGTAATAAAAATTGATTCTATTGGCAATATACTATGGCAGAAAACCATTGGGGGAAACGATTATGATATTCTCCTCTGCATGGAGCAACTAAACGATGGCAGCTTAATATTGGGTGGTTATTCTAAATCTGTTATTTCGGGTGATAAGTCAGAAACCTGCTTTGGCGATGAAGACTTCTGGATAGTAAAACTCGCACCTGATCCAACAGCCATTGTTGAAAATAATTTTCCTGCTTTGGATTTTAATTTATTTCCCAATCCTTCAAATGGAAATATTAAACTCAATTTTAAGCCAGCAGAAAATATAAAATACAAGTTTGAAGTAATAAATGTGCTAGGCGAAACGGTTTTCCGTGATGAAATCAAAAATCCACAATCTCCAATTAATTTGAATCTTTCTTTTCTTGGTAAAGGAATATATCTGTTAAAAATAAGTGATGGAGTAAATGCAGCGAGTAGGTTGTTGGTGATTGAATAGAGATGAGAAGGAGGACTTTACGGAAAAGAATTATCTTGATAACGCTGCAAAAGATTACAGCGATGAAAAAGTATGGGTTAAAATATCGTTGTTACTAGCATGTGTAGTCATAAGAACCGCTAACATCGGTTTGGCAATATGGCGACAGAAGTACTTTTGAGAGGCGAATATTTATCAATATATTCTTTACTCAGGCATTTTCCCTTTCTCAGCTGCGCTATCTCACGCATATTATTTATATCGAAACGAATCATTGGCACACAAATCTATCAACTTATTTCCTGCCAGCGAACCTGATTACCTCGAATGATGATGAAAACCAAACGTGGATTCCACGCAAGTAGAGAAGGCCATCTACTAACAGCTAAAACTTCGTTGCTTTTAGGCTTCACGGAGCTAAAAGGAAGTTTGGAGAGATGTTTTTTAAATATACGAACTACAATTCAGCTAAAGAAGAGGCCTACAACAAACCGACTTCTAATTCAGAATTCTGCACTTGCCTGCAGCAAGCAGGTTCATAATTCATAATTCATAATTCTGAATTATTTCAAGCCCTCCACCACCATCACAATCTCACCTTTCACGCCTTTTGCCTCAAAATAATTTTTTAGCGATAAAAGTGTTCCACGTTTTGTCTCTTCAAACATCTTCGATATTTCTCGGGAAACTGATGCCATACGCTCTTCCCCAAAATGGAGAATGCATTCGTCGAGGAGTTTGATTAATCGAAAAGGACTTTCGTAAAAAATCATAGTTCTGTTTTCTTCTTTTAATGCGAGCAATCGCGTTTGCCTACCTTTTTTCTGAGGAAGAAATCCTTCAAATACAAATCGATCACAAGGCAATCCACTCATCACTAATGCTGGAACAAAAGCCGTAGCGCCCGGCAAACATAAAACTGGAATTTCTTCTTTGATGCATTCACGCACCAATAAAAATCCGGGATCACTAATCCCCGGTGTTCCCGCATCGCTTACCATCGCAATTTTTTGACCCTCTTTCATAAAACGAATTAACTCTGAAAGAGCGGCGTGTTCGTTATGTTGATGATGTGATAAAACGCGTTTATCAATTCCAAAATGGTTGAGTAAAACCTTGCTGGTACGCGTGTCTTCCGCCAAAATGATGTCGGCTTCTTTCAAAACAGCTAATGCCCGCAAGGTAATATCTTGCAAATTTCCTACGGGTGTGGGGACAAGTGTGAGCATATTTTACGAGTGCAAAGGTGGCAGATTAATTGGAATTAAACCCGCTGTTGCATTGTAGAGGGCATTCACGCATTGATTTTTAAGAAGTTAGTGATTCTTGCAAGTATAGATTTCTAATCTGCTTGTAGTTATTTGTTGATTGTTGTATCTTGGTTAGCTCGATTCACACCATTAAACAGAATTCGCTTTTTTAATGAACCAAACAAAAACAAGTACTATGAAGGCTATGAAACTTACGCTGCAACTAAGTATTGTAATTATTTTTATTTGCTGCTGCATCACTTCCGCTACTGCACAATCAGAGCGAAAAGCATATTTTCAAAGTGGCACTGTAGATGTCACGGAGAACATCACTGATTTTATAAATGCCCTGCAACCGAAAAGTGAAATGAACGGTTATTATTATCGGTTTATTCAATTTAAGTCGTTGCCTACTGCCCCACAGCGTGAAGTTTTACGAAGCAATGGATTGTTGTTGATGGATTATATCCCTAACAATACATTTATGGCCGCCATTCCCGTTAATTTTAATCGGACGCTGCTAAAAAATACGAATGTACATGCGGTATTCGCTCAAACAGAAGTTCAAAAAATTAGCAAAAACATTATTGGTGGATTTCAAGATTGGGCAATGAATCAAAAAGGTACAGTCGATTTGAATATTCAATACCAGGGAAATTTGACGTTGGCGATGGCTCTATTCGAGGCAGAAAAGCACGGACGTATTTTAGTTTCTAATCCTGAAAATCGCATCATCTCTATTCGTGTTAGCGAATTTGCACTAAAAGCATTGGCCGCAGAGCCTTGGGTGTTTTACATCAATACTATTGCTGCACCATCCATACCAGATGATACCAAAGGAAGATCATTACATCGCTCCAATACTATCAACAGTGATTTCGTAACTGGACGACGTTATGACGGTACTGGAGTAACTGTTGCCATTGCTGACGATGGATTTGTAGGTCCGCATATTGATTTCACTGGCCGCCTAACTAATTTTGCAACGGGTACTGGACAATCACATGGCGACATGACCAGCGGAATTTGTGTGGGTGCTGGTAATTTAAATCCTGTGATTCGCGGGATGGCAACAGGAGCGTATTTGTATGCATTTAACATTAGTGCTTACCCTCAAGTTGTAAATGCCGTTTCTAATTATACGAATTACGGAATTGTAATTGCTTCCACCTCGTATTCGCAAGGATGTAATGAGTATACATCAGATACTCAGTTTGGCGATAATTTATTGTATAATAATCCGCAACTTCAATTTGTTTTTTCGGGCGGAAATAGTGGAAGTACTAATTGTAATTATGGAGCCGGGACCGCCTGGGGAAATATTACCGGTGGCTATAAGCAAGGAAAGAATGTAATTGCTTGCGGCAACTTAGATGAGTTGGAAGTATTGGACGCTACAAGCAGCAGAGGACCTTCTGCCGATGGACGTATCAAACCCGATATCTGCGCGAATGGAAGAAATCAATTGAGTACAAATGAAAATAATACTTATCAAACTGGAGGCGGAACTTCTGCAGCATCTCCCGGTGTGGCCGGTGTGATTGCTCAATTGTATCACGCCTATAAAAGTTTGTTTTCTGTTTCAAATCCGCCCGCTGCTTTAATCAAAGCTTCGATCTTAAATACAGGTGAGGACATTGGAAATACCGGTCCCGATTTTATTTATGGGTGGGGAAGAATTAATGCGCTGCGTGCTCTGCGTACCTTGGAAGAAAATCGCTTTTTAACAGATAGTATTTTACAGGGACAAAATAAAACGCATGTTATTAATATTCCAGCAGGCACTCGACAAGTACGCGTTATGGTCTATTGGTCGGATGTAGGCGGATCACCTGCTGCTTCGCCGGCTCTTGTGAATAATTTAAATATGAATCTGACCGATCCCTCATTAGCAGTTTGGAATCCATGGGTTTTGGATCATACACCGATCGCTGCAAATTTAAATACACCTGCTGTGCGAGGCGCAGATAATCGAAACAACATGGAACAGGTTACGCTAGATAATCCGGCTGCAGGAGCCTATACAGTTACTGTAAATGGTTTTGCGATCCCGTCTATTGGTCAACGTTATTATTTGGTTTGGGAGTTTAGAACAGACGATGTTACCATCACCTATCCAAACGGAGGAGAAGGATTTGTTCCCGGTGAAACGGAAGTGATTCGCTGGGATGGCCAGCGAAATTTAGGTACGTATTTATTGGAGTATACTACCAATAACGGAACGAGCTGGACAACCATTTCTGCAGCGGTAGCTCAAAATGTACAACAGTTCTCTTGGTTGGTTCCATCTACGGTTACCGGCAGAGCAAGAGTTCGAATTACGCGTGGCGGTTTTAGCGATTCAAGTGATTCCTCCTTTGCTATCATTGGTGTTCCCGGAAGTGTAGCAGTAGCATGGGCTTGTCCGGATAGTTTACGCCTTAGCTGGAATACAGTGACTAATGCAGCTGGATATACCATCTACAAATTAGGGAATAAATACATGGAGCCAATTGGCACATCGACCACAACGGGTTTTACAGTTCAAGGAATAAATTCATTAACCAGCTACTGGTTTAGTGTTTGCGCCAATACGGTGGATGGCAATAAAGGACGTCGTGCGTATGGTATTAATAAAGCCCCGGGAATTGTAAATTGCCCATTGGCGATTGACGCTAAACTAACGTCGGTGGCTAGCCCCTTAAATGGAAATGTTTTTGGTTGTTCGAACAACGCAGCTGTTCCAGTAACAGTAACGGTTGAAAATTTTGGACAAAATCCAATTTCAAATATCCCCGTTTATTATTCATTTAATAATGGACCAGCAGTTATGCAAACCATCCCCGGAACTTTGAATCCTACCAATACAATCGTTTTTACATTTTCAACAACTTTGAATATGTCCGTCTCAGGTACGTATACTTTGCGAACTTGGGTAGCCTACCCAGGAGAATTGAATTTGTATAATGATTCTGCTTTGGTTACTACAACGGTATTTGCAAACAGCACTCCTCCTGTTACACAAGATTTTGAAAGTGCTGTATTTCCTCCTGTGGCTTGGGCCATCGACAATACCAATGGCTCCTACACTTGGGAGAGAAGAACAGGAATTGTAGGGGCAACAGGTGCTACTACTGCAGCTGCTTATATAAATAATTATTCTTACAATGCACCGGGTGCTCAAGACATGTTGTCTTCTTATGTCGTTTCGTATACTAGTGGAGGAAGTCCGTTAATGACTTTCGATGTTTCCTACGCACGTTACAGCACCACTTATTTTGATGGTCTTCGAGTAGACGTTTCGACTGATTGCGGAGCTACATGGGCACCTTCAGGATATTTAAAAAGCGATTTAGTATTGGCAACAGCAGGCACAGTAACCGGTGTCTTTACTCCTACTTTAGCGAGTCAGTGGAGGAAGGACACCGTGAACTTAAGTCCTTGGGCTGGCATGAATGTGATGGTGCGATTTGTGAATATTAATGGGTATGGAAATAGTTTGTTTATCGATAACATAAATTTTGGCGTAATTACCATCTCCACCTTGAACCTCACTTGTCTCATTGAAGGATTTCATAATGGGAGCGGGAGTATGGTTCCTGTTCTGCTTAATTCAGGCATCTCTGCCCCCTCCTCACAAACAGATACCCTACAAGTTCGACTTAGAAATTCAGGTAGCCCTCATGCTATTTTCGCCTCGGCAAAGGGTGTGGTTGGAACCAATGGAGTTGTCTCTATCCCCTTACCCTCAAGTGTAATTGGAAGTAGTTTTTTCCTCGAAGTATTACATCGAAATATGGTTACTACATGGAGTGCTTCACCTGTTCCTTTTTCAGAGGTAACCAATTATAATTTCACATCATCATCAGCTCAAGCATATGGAGCTAATATGAAAATGATGTTGCCGGGAGTTTATGCTTTCTATAGCGGGGATCTTGTACCGCAGGATGAAACAGTGGATATTCTAGATCAATCGGCTTTAGACAATGCAATTTTTAATTTTTCTTCCGGATACGAGGTAAGCGATCTTACCGGAGATGGGTCGGTAGACATTACTGATCAAGCTATTATGGATAATAACATCGGTGCTTTTGTAGGGTCTATTCACCCGTAATAATAAAATCTTTGATACCCTGTCTCATTTCAAGACAGGGTATCAAAGATTTCGTTCTGTAAAAAGGCGATGTTCAAAGATTTGATAGTATTTTAAAGCAATAATTTCTCCACAGGAAAATCTTTTTTAAGAGAATGGATTATTCTTTTTACTTTCGTATGGTCACAAAGGAATATTTTGCAGTTAGACAGAGGAAGTATCTTGTCAATTTGTGAAAAGTCCTTTGTTCTCATTATATTCATCAGTAAAACCAAATCAACCCTAATTATGAATCGTATTTACACTTGGTTGTTCGCTATCGGAATGTTGTTTTCCGTTGCCACAATCGCACAACAAAACACCAGCATTTATTTGCAAAGTGGGACGGTACAACCAGCCTCCAATCTTTCAGAATTTATTGCTGAAGCATCACCTTCGGATGTATTCAATGGTTATTACTACCGCTTCCTGCAATTTAATTCCTTACCCGGAATGGCGGAACAAAATACCATGCGTCAAAGCGGATTAATAATCATGGATTACGTTCCCAAAAACACTTTTATGGTGGCAATTCCACTTGGCTTTAATAAATCATTATTGACTGGCTTGAATGTACGTGCTGTTTTAGTGCAAAGTCCAGCCCAGAAAATTAGTCGCAACATTATTGGAGGCTTCCAAAATTGGGCTATCAATGAGCGTGGAACTGTGGATTTAAATGTACAGTATCAGGGAAACATTTCTCATAGTGCTGCACTAACATCAGCGTTAGAGCACGGGAAACTTCTTTCACAAGAACCTAAAAACAGAACTATTAGTATTCGAGTAAGTGATTTCTCCTTGATGAATCTAGCAGCACAACCGTGGGTGTTTTACATTAATACGATTGCCGCTCCGGGAGAAAAGGAAGATACTAAAGGAAGAAGTTTGCACCGCACGAATGTAGTTAATAGTGATTATGCGACCGGTCGTCATTATGATGGAAAGGGAGTTTCTATTGCAATTGCGGATGATGGTTTCGTTGGACCACATATTGATTTCGCTGGCCGACTTACCAATTTTGCTACCGGCTCTGGTCAAACACATGGCGACATGACAACAGGTATTGCAGGCGGTGCTGGAAATTTAAATCCGACTATTCGTGGAATGGCGAGTGGTGCCGATTTATACGCTTTCAATATTGGGGCATATCCACAAGTAGTAGATGCCGTAGCGAATTTCACTAATAATGGAATTGTTATCTCGTCTACCTCTTATTCTCAAGGTTGTAATGAATATACTTCCGACACTCAATTTGGAGATCAGTTATTGTTTGATAACCCTCAATTACAATTTGTATTTTCTGCAGGAAATAACCAATCAGGAAATTGTAATTATGGAGCAGGAGCAGGTTGGGGAAATATTACTGGAGGTTATAAAACAGGAAAGAATGTAGTTGCCTGCGGTAATCTCGATGCTTTAGAGGTACTAGATCCATCTAGTAGCCGTGGCCCTGCTTCTGATGGTCGTGTGAAACCAGATATTTGCTCAAATGGAAGAGACCAAATGAGTACGAATGAGAACAACACCTATCAAGTTGGAGGCGGAACTTCCGCAGCTTGCCCAGGAGTTGCAGGAATTTTTGGCCAAATGTTTCAAGCGTATAAAGAATTAACCACCTCTTCTTTACCTAATGCAGCTTTAGTAAAAGCATGTTTGTTAAATACAGCTGAAGATATTGGAAATCCCGGTCCCGATTTTACTTATGGATGGGGCCGCGTAAATGCATTACGTGCATTGCAAACATTAGAGCAGAATCGTTATTTAACAGATTCAGTTTCTCAAGGAAATAGTAATCTCCATTCTATCACTGTTCCTTCTGGGGTGGAAGAAGTAAGAGTGATGGTTTATTGGTCAGATGTAGGCGGGTCTCCGGCTTCAGCACCTTCATTAGTGAATGATATTAATATGACCGTTTCTGATCCCTCTTTGGCAGTTTGGAATCCCTGGATATTAGATCCAACGCCTATTGTAGCAAATCTAACCACTCCTGCCGTTCGCGGAATAGATAGCCTGAACAATATGGAGCAAGTAACGCTTGCAACACCAGCCCCTGGAGTTTATAACGTAACTATTAACGGTTACGCCTTACCGTCATTAGGTCAACGCTATTATTTAGTTTGGGAATTTAGAACGAATGATGTAACGCTTACCTATCCAAATGGTGGCGAAGGGTTGGTACCAGGTGAAAGTGAAATAATTCGTTGGGATGGACGTAAAAACACTGGAAGTTATTTGTTAGAGTATACAACTGATAATGGCGTTAACTGGAATACAATTTCTGCAGCCGTTCCACAAACATTACAACAATTCTCATGGAATATTCCTAATTCAGTTTCAGGAGAAGTTAAAGTACGCATTTCTCGTAATGGATTTAGTGATGAGTCTGATTCTTCATTAGCCATCATTGGTTTGCCAACAGGTATTACGGTAGATTGGGCTTGTCCGGATTCCTTGCAACTAAGTTTTAATGCAGTGACAGGTGCAGCAGGATATACTGGATATATGCTAGGAAGCAAGTACATGGAAATTGCAGGTAGTAGCACATCAAATACAATGGTTCTATATGGAGTAAATCCATCTATCGACAATTGGTTTAGTGTAAGTGCAAACACGTCTCAAGGAAACACTGGACGTAGAGCAAATGCCATTTTTAAAGCGGCGGGTGTATTTAATTGTGCATTAGCTACTGATGCTAATTTGTCAGCGCTCTTAAGTCCTTCCTCAGGGTCATTACAAGATTGTCACGATAATTCTGCTGTTGTTGTAGCCGTATTAATTTCGAATGAAGGACTGAGTACTCTAACTAATATTCCAGTAAACTATGCATTAGATGGAACAACTACTGTTACAGAAACCTTTACTGGAACGATTAATCCAGGAGCATCTCAACTGTTTTCATTCACAACAACCGTTGATGTTTCTCTTGCTGGTAATTATGTTTTGGATGTTTGGTTGACTTATCCTGGAGATCAATATATTTATAACGATTCGGCTAAAGCGTTAATTAATGTTGTGGGCGGAACCTCCGCTACACTTCCATTTGTTAATGACTTTGAAGCAGATAATGTTTGTAATGTATCTTCAGATTGTGAAGCTACCGTATGTGGTCTTACCAATGGATGGATAAATGAAACCAACTTAGATCAAGATGATATCGATTTCCGAGTAAATCAAGGAGCAACTCCGTCAACAGGAACAGGTCCAAATAGCGACCATACTTTAGGTACAGCTGCAGGGAATTACCTTTATTTGGAGGCATCAGCTTGTTTTGGAAAGACAGCAAATCTTGTATCTCCATGTATTGATTTATCAACTGCTCCCTCTCCACAACTTACTTTCTGGTATCATATGGAAGGTGCCGCCATGGGTGAATTGCATGTAGATATTTATTCTCAAGGAGGATGGATCAATGATGCGATTCCAGCAATTGTTGGAAATCAAGGCACCCTTTGGTTACAAGGAATAGTAAATTTAGCACCTTGGTCAGGAGAAATTATCAATATTCGTTTAAGAGGAATAACTGGAAATGATTTCACCTCTGATATCGCGCTGGACGATATCAATGTACTTGATGTTACTGCTCCACCTATACCTGCATTTAATGTGAGTGCATCAACAGGCTGTACCGGAAAAGTATTCTCTTTTACCGATCAAAGTTTAAATTCACCAACAGGCTGGGCATGGGTTTTCACCCCATCAACTGTAACTTTTGTAAATGGAACTACTGCTAATTCAGCAAATCCAGATGTGGTATTTAATGCAGTAGGTGCTTATGATGTTGAACTTAGTGCAACCAATAGTTTCGGAGGGGGTGTGGTAACGCAAACTTCTTTCATCACTATTTTGCCGGCTTTCTCAACTCCAATTATCGAAGATTTCCAAAGCGGAGTATTTCCACCTTCTGGATGGGATATTGAAGATGCAGGAGGATCAAATACATGGACAGAGGCTGTTGGAATAACAGGAGCAGCAGGAAATCCAACAACTTGTTCGTTCGTGGAAAACTTCGTATATAATAATGTAGGCGCTGAAGATGGATTAACGACTTTCGAAACATCTTTAACAAGTGCTTCTTCAGCATTATTAACGTTCGATGTTTCTTATGCACGTTATAGCGCCACTTATACCGATACGTTACGTGTAGATATCTCTAACGATTGCGGAACTACTTGGATTCCTTCCGGATATCAAAAAGATGGATTAGCCTTAGCAACTGTTCCGGATAATATAAATAGTTGGGCTCCTACATTAGGCACAGATTGGAGAAATGATACCATTAACCTGAGCACTTGGATAGGATCAAATATTCTTGTGAAGTTTGTGAATATTAATGGCTATGGTAACAATCTGTATATCGATAATATTAATATCGATGCGACAGTGGGCATTGAGCAACCTGATCAATTAGGTGTAGTCAATGTTTATCCAAATCCTTCTACAGGATTATTTAATCTTGAATTAAATGGTGTAGATGCTAAACAAGTAGCTTATACATTAACTGACCTAGAAGGTCGTGTATTGATGAATCAAAGAATCAATGCAGGTACCAATTATCGTGGAATCATCGATTTACGTCAAGCACCACAAGGGATTTATCTCCTTCGCTTAACATCAGAAAAAGGAAGCCGCACCGTGAAAATGGTGAAGTTATAATTCATTAACTCGATTAATTTCAATAAAAAGCCTTCTGGTCAATATGACTAGAAGGCTTTTTTTTAGTTCGGAGATGGGAGATGGGAGAGCGGAGTCCCGATAGCTATCGCATTGGCGTCAGGCTTAAATAATACATTTCGATAAAAATTCAACTAGTTTTCCTCGTAAACAATGGAATTTTTCTAGTCAATAAAATTGAACAGATTACGTCTAGGAAAAAAATTAAGTATGATATTGATAAGCCCGCCCGCCATAAAATTGGATTTTATCCAATTTTATGGCGGGCGGGCTTATCAATATCATACTTAATTTTTTTCCTAGACGTAATCTGTTCAATTTTATTGACTAGAAAAATTCCATTGTTTACGAGGAAAACTAGTTGAATTTTTATCGAAATGTATTA
>JANOPQ010000160.1:0-2394 GCA_031421935.1 Bacteroidota bacterium
ATTTGTTTCAAAGCAGATGAATATTGATACAATATGAGTACTAGAATTTTAATTTACCAATCAACAAATTCCTCCTCTCCATCCTCGCCTTCGGAGAGGATGGAGAGGAGGCTAGGAGGAGAGGCTAGAACAATATGAAAACTAAAATTAATATTTAACTAAATGGAAAATATTGCCAATGGAAGTTACATCTTATCTGTAACGCAAAATCAGCAAAAAGTAGGAGTTGTAAAATTCTCTAAATTTTAATTTCTAACTTAAGCGGGAGAGGTATTTTTACTTCTCCCGCTTTAATACTTGTACTCATGAAAATGGCAAGAATATTTATAATAGTAATTTGTGGTCTGTTTTTTAATCTATCAATCGATGCACAGCAAAATTTTAATAGAAGTTACTTTTTCGGAGAAGTTACGATGGGAGCTGGAGTTGTACCCTATCAGAATCATTATATAATTGGAGGGTACAATTCAAATCCTGTGCTTGATAGTAATTTGTCGGTTGGTACTTATTATAATAAAGTAATGGGTTTTGTTTTGAGAACAGATTTAATTGGCGACTCCCTTTTCTTTCAAAATTATTTTAATGAAGATTCGGCATTTTTAGCACAATTTGATTGGAATGGAGCTATGACATTTATTCATGGAACAAAAGGTGAAAATGGAAATAGTTATTGGACAGGATATCGTCCGCCAACTGCGGCTGTATATTGGTATCAGAGTGATTTGTTCATCGTTAAACTCGATTCGATGGGCAATACAATATGGGAAAAATCATATGATGCACCCGGCGATTCATCCTATGTGGGTTGGACCATTGATTATAATGAACAAACGGGCAGAATTGTTACCTGCGGTTACTTATCAAAAAATACGCAGGACAAACAAGGATTTATTGTGGAGATTGATACAGCCGGAAATTTACTCAATAAATGGGTACCAATTAACGCGAATTCTCATGAAAGTAGTTTAACAACGGTTATTAGTATCGATTCATTAATTATTATAGGTGGAGCTAAATTTAGTACTGGATTTAACAATCGTCAGCCACTTATTTATTGTGTTAATCAACAAGGTCAAATTTTATGGTCACATTATTTTCCGCCCACAGGAAATAATCATTTTGTTGCTGACGTAGTGGCTATCAATAACCAGGAGTTTATTTTATATTGGGTGCATGCTGTTAAACAAGGAAGCAGTCCTTGGGTATGGGTGCATCATTTAGTCAAAATGGGTATTGCAGGTAATATTTTATGGGATAAACCAGTATTTTATTCTTATCACCAAAATGGAAGACTAAAAAATTTGGACAATGGAAATGTAATGTACTCCGGTGTGTTTAAAGATACTTTAGGCGGACCAATGAATGGGTATTTAGTCATGTTCGATACATCGGGTACTATTTTATGGGATCGCACATTTGTAATTACTCCAGGTTTTCAGTGGTTTAGAGATGGTGCTCCAACCATGGATGGAGGATTTGTAATGATTGGAAATGCAGATGGTACAGTTTTAAATCCAATATCATTGAACTTATCCATTGAACTATGGATCGTAAAAACAGACAGCAACGGTTTAATCACATCCGATAATCAATTAGAGCCGCCGCCACTGGCGCAATCGCATTTATCTCCACCATATCCTAACCCCGCAAACGAATATAGCATGGTGGATGTAATTATCCCTCCCAATATAGAAAAAGCATTATTGCATGTGTTTGACATAACTGGCAGAGAAATTAATACATTTACATTACAAGAAGGACTTAGCCAATTAAAAATTGAAACTAGCCACTTAAAAAATGGCACCTACCTCTTAGCAATGTCATTAAACGGATACAAAGATGATGTGCAAAAATTGGTGGTGTCGAGGTAGATATGTTTTCCATTTGTTTGAAAGCAGATGAATATTGATACAATATGAGTACTAGAATTTAAATTTACCAATCAACAAATTCCTCCTCTCTACTGGAGAGGAGTCGCGAAGCCTCGCGAAGGAGGAGAGGCTTGAGCAATAGGAATTCAAAATTCATTATGAACCACAAAACAAATACCTCCTCTCCGCTGGAGAGGAGGTAAGGAGGAGAGGCTAAAACAATATGAATACTAAAATTAATATTTAACTAAATGGAAAATATTTCCAATGGAAATTACATCTTATCCGTAAATCAAAATCAACAAAAAGTAGGGGCTGTAAATTTCTCTAAATTTTAATTTCTAACTCAAGCGGGAGAGGTATTTTTACATCTCCCGCTTTTAATACTTGTTCTCATGAAAATTGCAAGAATATTTATAATAGTAATTTGTGGTCTGTTTTTTAATCTATCAATCGATGCACAGCAAAATTTTAATAGAAGTTACTTTTTCGGAGAAGTTACGATGGGAGCTGGAGTTGTACC
>JANOPQ010000161.1:0-3062 GCA_031421935.1 Bacteroidota bacterium
GAAATAAGAAATTAAAAAACAAAAAAGGGGATCACCCTCACCAATTTAATAACTCGCCCTGACAAACACTTTAATCTTTTCAGTGTTTGTCAGGGCGAGCAATGATTATAGCGAGAAGTCAAAAAAGTGCGCGTTGCCTTGCGCCCCTATTTATTCATGAGTTTAAATTAGCTAACGAAATATTCAATACTTCAAACTTTACAACGCCTCCAGGAGTGCTGATGTCGGCAATGTCACCTACTTTTTTTCCGAGCAATCCGTGTCCAATAGGAGAAGAAACCGAAATTTTACCTGACTTTAAATCGGCTTCTGTTTCTGCAACTAACACGTAGGACATTTCGGCATTATTTTTCAGGTTCTTAATTTTCACTTTGCACATTACAGAAACATGCGAAGTATCAATTTTCGTTTCATCGATAATACGAACGCTTGCTACAATCGCTTCCATTTTAGAAATCTTTAATTCTAAAAGTCCTTGCGCATCCTTCGCAGCATCGTATTCTGCATTTTCAGACAGATCGCCTTTATCTCTAGCTTCCGCAATTTGCTTGGAAATATTAGGTCGATCAACAGATTTCAATTGATGCAATTCATCTTGTAGCCTTTTCAAGCCTTCTTCGGTGAGATACGTAATGTTTGACATAACAAATAGTACTAATAGTAATGTATAAATAACGCGGAAGACCTCTCCTTCAACAGGAGAGGCCTTCCGCAAATGTTGGATTAATGACTAGAGATTAATACGAGCTCCGATTGTATGAGTACCATCAAAGGTCTCTGTAGCACGGTAGCCGTAATCTATGCCAAATGATTTTCCAGATTTGCCAAGGGGAACTTGCAGTGATACTCCAGCACTAAAGCCGATAAGCGCTGCTATTTCTTCATCGAAGATAGCATTCTTATCTTTTTTATCAATAGTGTATCCAGCGCGAATCATGAATAATTGACGGAATCCATATTCTGCACCCATTCCAATTTGATCACGAATGAAAGAATTAGAAGTGAATGAAGCTGCAGGGGTGATGCGATGATCTTCGTTTAGTTTGATGTCATAAGAAACACCAATTGCAACCAATGAAGGCATTTCGAAACGTTCTACTCGTTGTTGTTGAAGTACATTGATATTGGCTCCTGCATTATCATTTCTATATGACAAACCTTCACCATCAAATTTCATCGGCGTACCAACATTACGTAAAGAGATTCCGAATTTCAAATTATCCTTAGCTTCATTGAAGCCCGTGATGTATTGAATACCGGCATCTACTACTAAGCCTTGAGCTTTCACATCATTAATGGATTCAGAGATCATACGAACACTCATTCCACCATAAATACTATTACTAAACGCCTTAGCGTAGCTAAATCCAATGGTCAAGAACTGAGGAGCAAATGTTCCGATTCCACCATCAGGTTGTGCTTCTGTTGTACGATCAATTTCACCAAATTTCATTGAAGAAACATTGATTCCCATTGATCCAGATTCACCAACTTTTTGAGCTATACCGAAAGAAGAGATTTTGATATCAGAACCTTTCAGCCAGTCTGTTTGAGCGAATACGATCTCAGTTCCTTTGTTATGTCCCATACCGGCAACATTTAAACCGAGCGCTTCAACACCGCGCACTAAAGCGATGTTACATCCTCCCCAACCTGCGGTACGAGCCCATGGATTGATGAGTAGTTCATTCGCACCAGCTTGCCCGGCGCGATCTTCATTTCCAGCAAATGCTGGTGCAGCATAAAGGCTAATTACTGCAGAGAAGATTGATATATATTTTATAAGTTTTTTCATACTAGGTCAGGATTATTTTTTACCAATGAATTAATTAGAAGGAATCAAGGTCAATAGGTCTCATAATACCAAACCATTTCACCACTTTTTCACCAAGTGCACCAGCATTTACATGGATAATATAAACACCGCTTGCTACTGTTATTCCACTTGTATTTTTTAAATCCCAATCAAGAGTAGTAGCAATGTTAAAATCTTGTCCTTCAAAAACAGCAAGTCCATCTGATAAATCAGCAGGAACATCGCGTTTAAACTGTCGAATTAAAGTGCCATTTACAGTATAGATCGACACGGTACATTTGCTTGGCAAATTGGTAATTCGAACTCTGTTATCCAACTGATCCACTCTAGTTCTTTCATAAGTAGAGTATGCATAATAAGGATTAGGAACTACACGGATAAAATCCAATGCACTTTTTGCAGCTTCCGTTTGATTGATGCTAGCTACTTCAGATTGAGAAACTTCAAATTCATACAATGGATTGCTATTATTCACAGCAGTCGCTCCAATAGAATTAAATGTTCTGTAATCTTTAGCAACACGCAAACGAATCTTAACATCTGATTCCAAAACCGAATAGCCAGCATTTAATAATGGAAGACTTGTCCAGATACAATCTTTAAATGCGTTACGTTTTCCTACGGTTGAATTTAGTGATAACAACGTATTTAAACTAACACCATTATCATAGATAGTGACGTCATTCGCCGTTATACCGTTTTTATTAAAGATGTAGATGTAATGCATACCACCCCAAGCTAATCGACCATTTGCATCAACTCCATTATTCGATGTTGGATTAAACAACATATCAGTACTGTTTTCACCAGCCAATGAAGTATTTTCTCCGAACACAACATTTAATCGTTCACCAGTTTCAACATTAATTGCATAACCTGGGAACCAGCCCATTCCTTGTGCAGAAATAAAGTCAGCGTCATTAGGATCGGTAAGGGAGACAACTCCGTCACCTGCATTTCCATTTTTATCTACAGAAGCTTGCTTACGCTTATCGAATTTCTTCGCTGCGCCCATATTTGGCATCGTATCTTCTCCAGTTTCAACCACTACACAACGTGTCCATTTGCTTTTGTCACTTGTGAGGACTACATCCACACTCGCTAAAAAACTCCAACGTGATAAACCTTCGATGGCACCTGTATTTAATTTCGGAGAGCCGATAGCTTGACGAGCAGCTAATTTATAGGGAGCCCATGTTCCACCAAGGACATCTTCATAAACTTGACCTGCATCGCCCAAATCTAT
>JANOPQ010000162.1:0-11597 GCA_031421935.1 Bacteroidota bacterium
AATTATTTGCTTAGTCCCCATAAAATAAGGTTGTCCCATAATTTCTTTATCCCAAATACAATTTATCATCTGCACAACCACAGGTTGTCAAACATCCAATAAATCATTTCGGCTTATTCATATACAAATATAATAAATTTCAACACCTCACAAAAATCTTCTAATGGATTTTTGATGCAATCCTAACACTCATCTAAACCGATACTGTAAACCAATATTTAAAAGAGGTACAAATTGGTCGATGATTAAGAAAAATCCATTCGCCGAACCAATTCCTGCCCCCAATTGAATTTCGAAGTTTTTTACTGCTTTAATCTTCACGCCGAAGCCCGCAGCATTTTCAATAACCAAGCGTGTATGCTTTGCAGTATATCCAAGTGCATGTTCAATAGTATAAACTTCATACCCGTAAAAGTAAGTTTGAAAAAAGGGTACTACTGGACCTTTCACTTGATTATAAGTATACATATATCCAAACATAGCACCTCCACGCTCTTGCTCTAAAGGAGAAACTGAATATACAAGTGTATTACTCTTTATTTGTGTGAAGCAAGGACCTAGTATAAACGCGCTGTTTTTATAGGTTAAAAGTAATGCAGCCGCACTATGAATATTGGGATAATTATAATGATAGCTTACATGCAACCCAAATCCCAATTTTTTTGAAACGGTAGCAGTATCACTTGAAATAACATCACCATTAAAATTTGAACTTGAACTTGCTTTCGCAGGAACACCTAGCAAAAAAAGAAAGAGAATAATAATTCCTTTAATCATATATGTTCATGAAAAGGTTAAGTTCACGACTTACGTCTTCGCCGTTCGACTATCCGCTTTTGCATTCGCCTTAATACTGGCATTGTTTTCCGTTTCTCTTGATTGCGCATCCACAACAGCAATGGTTACCATGTTTACAATTTCACGCACGGAGGAACCGAGTTGTAAAATATGTACTGGCTTTTTTAATCCGAGAATGATGGGTCCGATGGCTTCCGCGCCTCCACGTGTTTGCATCAATTTGTAAGCAATGTTACCCGCATCCAAACTTGGAAAGATAAGTGTATTCGCTCCTTGCTCTGCTAAATCGCTAAATGGATAATTGTCTTTTAACATTTGCGGATTAAAAGCAATGTTCGCCTGGATTTCTCCATCTACTAATAAGTCGGGATACTTGGCATGCAATATTTCTACGGCTCTACGCATCTTTAAAGCACTTTCGGTATTGGACGATCCAAAATTGGAATACGATAATAAGGCAATGCGTGGCTTAATATTAAATTGACGTACAGCCCTCGCCGTTAGTAAGGTAATTTCTACAATGTCTTCGGAAGTGGGATCGATGTTGATGGTTGTATCTGCAAAGAATATAGGACCATCCTTCGTAATTAAAATATACATCCCCGCTACCTTACCCACATGCGCTTCGGTACCAATGATACGAAGTGCGGGCTTAATGGTATCCACATAATTACGGGTAAGTCCAGAGATAAGCGCATCGGCTTGTCCAGTTTCTACCATCATGGCGCCATAATAATTGCGCTCTTGCATCATCTTCTTCGCTTCGTACATCGTAAAACCACGACGCATTCTCTTCTCGAAAAACAATTTACCAAACTCTTCTAAGGTCTGACTCTCTTCGCGCGGATCAATGACTTGAATATTGTCTAAACGCAATTGATGTTCGTCAATAAGCGCTTGAATTTTCTTTTTATTTCCAAGTAAGATAGGCTGAGCGATTCCTTCCTCTTTTACAATTTGAGCCGTCTTTAAAATTTTGTACGTATCAGCATCAGCAAAAACTACACGCTTTGGATTCTGTTTCGCTTTATTCGTTATGACACGAATTAATTTATTGTCGAGACCTAATCGCTTCTTCAAATCGTTCTCATACTTATCCCAATCGGTGATGGGTTTTTGTGCTACACCCGATTCGATAGCTGCTCGAGCTACCGCAGGAGCAACAGTATGAATTAAACGAGGATCTAAAGGCTTAGGAATGATATAATCTTTTCCGAAACTAATATTCTTTTTGTTGTACGCTAAGTTCACCAACTCGGGAACAGGTTCCTTTGCTAATTGCGCAATAGCAAGCACAGCCGCCAAGTTCATCGCTTCGTTAATTTGTGTAGCTCGCACATCTAAAGCACCTCTGAAGATGAAAGGGAAGCCGATTACATTATTCACTTGGTTAGGATAATCGCTTCGACCTGTAGCCATGATAATATCGGGACGTGCAGCAATAGCATCGTCGTACATGATTTCCGGATCCGGATTCGCCATCGCAAAAACGATAGGATCGGCAGCCATACTTCTCAGATGATCACCATTGATGATATTTCCCTTCGACAAACCGATGAACACATCCGCTTTTACAAATGCTTCCTCCAATGTGTTAATATCGCGATGGGTAGCAAAACGAATTTTGTGTACATCTAAATTATCGCGGTCGTGACGAATCACACCCGTACTGTCGAGCATAATAATATTTTCAAGTTTTGCACCTAATGAAACAAATAAGGAAGTACAAGAAATAGCAGAAGCGCCCGCACCGTTCACTACGATTTGGACTTCTTCAATTTTCTTTCCTGAAATTTCAAGTGCGTTAATTAATGCCGCTCCCGAAATGATAGCCGTTCCATGTTGATCATCGTGCATCACTGGAATTTTCAATTCTTCTTTTAGGCGGCGTTCAATTTCAAAACATTCGGGCGCTTTAATATCTTCCAAGTTAATTCCACCAAAAGTGGGTGAAATGGCTTTTACTGTTTTTACAAAATCATCCACATTCGTTTGATCGATTTCGATGTCGAACACATCGATATCCGCAAAAATTTTGAAGAGTAAACCTTTACCTTCCATCACGGGCTTCGATGCTTCGGGACCAATATTTCCGAGACCCAACACTGCAGTTCCATTCGAAATAACGGCAACCAAATTTCCTTTTGCAGTGTATTTATAAACGTCTTCGGGATTCTTTTCAATCTCCAAACAAGGCTCCGCAACGCCGGGTGAATAGGCCAATGCTAAATCACGTTGAGTGCTGTATGGCTTACTTGGAATTACTTCTATTTTCCCTGGTCGACCTGACGAATGATAATCTAATGCTTCTTGATTCATTGCTTTATTTTAACGATTTAAACTCTCTGAAATTATGTTGATCGCATTAATTACGATTCACAAAACTTCAATCCTTGTACACTATCTAAAATCAATAAATTAAAAATTCCTATAAAATAGAAAAGGGACAAACGTCCCTTTTCTCATCAATTATTTCAAGTGATTAACGGTGATTCACCACTAAACGACTTGTATCTTTTACTTTTCCGTTCGAAATATAGGAAACCATATACATGCCCGACTTCAAATCAGAAGTAGTTAAAACCAATGCTCCAGATTTTCCTGGTATGTCCATTGATTTCACTTTAGTTCCCAACATATTAAATACCATTAAGCGATCAGAATTGTCTGTTGATTTCAAGTTGTAATTAAATACAGTAAATGCATCAGCAGGATTTTGCAAAGGCTTTGACAAACCAAAAACCTCATTGTTTTCACCAAGAGAAGTAGTGATATCCCAAGCTAAATCTACACCTACAGAATCCGCAATATTATCGGTATCAAAAATACGATAGTGAATGGAAGCAGGTCCAAAAACTCCCGTAGGATTAATAGATGCTTTAAATGAATTATCAACTGAATTAGCCAAGATGGTATCCAGACCATTTGACATTGCTGTTCCGGGAGGGTAACATAATCCAGTAGTTGCGCCGTAGCAGAAAAACTCAAATTGCCCCGACTGGATGTAATTAATTATTCTTTCAATACGTACTCTTTTGAGAGAGTTTGAGGTATTGGAGATAGCAACATGAGATTCAACAGGTGTCCAAGGATCAGAACTTACTGATACTGGAGTAATGTTGCTTAAAGTAAAAGTTTGTGCAACGGCACTACTTAAACTTCCCAACACGAATGCTGATAATAAGACAAGAGTAAATTTTTTCATACGCATTTATATTATTTGCTTTGGAGGGTTAAAGATAATAAAATCTTCTTAATACATAGCAATACCTACCTTAAATTCTGACAATTTGGTTGCAAATCAGTTCATTTTATACACTTTAGCTGTTTTCTCTTTTTCTTCTCCTTGAGCATTTAAAAAGTAAAATCCATCACTCAATGAGCTGATATCAAATGATTTAAAATTATTATTACCACCATCTTGATGAAAGATCAATTGACCAGCAACATCAAACAAATTCCATGATTTCACCAAAAAATTAGTTTTCACAGAAAAATGTCCATGCGTAGGGTTTGGAAGCGCGAGCACTTCATCTTCAGGAAAACCACCACTTTCAGGCAATGAAGTAAGTCCAGCTTCATCAATATGCAGCAAGTAAAAATCCTCGTCAATATTGGATCGACGACCTGCCACATAATATCCTCCACCCAATGCGGGAGTTATGCTATAACCAATATCGATTCCATTGCCGCCATACTCTTTCACAAACTGCAAATTTCCTAATGAATCGGTGCGCACCACGGCTAAATTCAGCGGCTGGGTTCCATTCGAAAAACTATTCGAATAACCACAACCTATCAAATCGCCATTAGGTGTTTCAACCACATCAAAAAGGGCATCTGTACCTACTCCACCAAATACATTTTCTCTCAAAAAACCACCCATCTCATCAAACATATAATAGAAGAAATCGAATAGTGAAAATGTTGCAATTTCCGTTTCACCATAAACAATATACGCTCCTGAACTAGCTTGCATCAACCCTTGGCAACCGTTCTGAAATGAGTCACCGTGAACGTTTGCAAAATTCAATCCTCCCGAATTATTCAATCCGAAAAGTTGGACATCATACCCTCCATTTCCGACACTTCTTGTATCGGATGATAATACATAATTTAGGTTTCCCGATTCAATAATTTTCATTCCATAGTCATTATCCACGGCGGCATAAGCGGTATCCCAAACCTTGTCGCCGTTAGCATCCAATTTCAAAACATACACATCATTTGTACCTGAAGCATCCGTAGTTGAACCGCACAGCATGTACATGCCATCGCTTGTTTTCTCCACATATCTACAACTTTGATTTCCGGGTCCGCCATAATTTTTTCTCCACAATTCTTGCCCAGCACTATCCACTTTAAGTACCAAAATTTCCTGTTCTAACGGACCTAATGTAGCGGTCAATCCAACTAAAATCAGATCAAAAGAATCAGCCAAATTCATATAAAGACCAAAATCTACATCGGGAGTACCGTAATACTTCGTCCAAAGGAAGTCACCATGAGGGCTTAACTTAGAAAGTGCGAAATCTTCGGCTTGAGTACTTGTATTTGATGAATAACCAAATAGATACACACTACTATCAAGATTCTGTTTCACGGTAAAAGCGATATCCACTCCAGTTTGTCCAAATGATTTTTCAAAAAACGGGACTTGCGAATATGCAGAATGAATGCCCATCAGTAAAAAAAACAATGGAATAAAAAGGAAATGTATTTGAAATGCAATCTTTTTCATAATATTGTATTATTATTATAAGAATTATAATTATTCTTAGTGCTCTTTGTAAAAAGCATTGATCCAATTATTAATTCCTTACTTTTATTCATTCATTAAAACTAATTCTCAAAATTAACTAAAACATATTAAAACCGAACAATGAAAAAACTTTACACACTTGCTCTAGCAATGTTGGTTGGTGCTACAGTAAATGCACAATCGCAACGTTTAACATTATTAGAAGAATTCACTCAAGCATCTTGTGGGCCTTGTGCTGCTCAAAATCCTGCTTTGAATACATTGCTTTCTGGCAATGAATCTAAAACCGTTTCTATTAAATATCAAACCAACTGGCCAGGTGTTGACCCAATGAACACACAAACTCAAACATGGGTGGCTCCGCGTGTTTCTTACTATGCAGTGAATGGAGTTCCAAATATTCAATTTGATGGTTTAGTAGTTTCAGGGGCTCCTAATGCTTTAAATCAAACTTCAATTAACAATCGTTTTGCCGTAGCTTCACCATTTGATGTAGAAGTTACTCATGCTTACAATGCTACTTACGACTCAATCAATATCAGTGTTGATGTTACCTGCACGCAAGCTGCATCTGGAGCTTTAGTTCTACACACTGTATTAGTAGAAAAAGAAATTACTTTCTGTGTAGCTCCAGGTTCTAACGGTGAAACAGAATTCTATTCTGTCATGCGCAAAATGTTACCTTCTGGTACAGGAACTACCCTCCCAACTGCGTGGACTGTAGGACAAACACAAAATTTCCAATTCACTACATCTGTACCTACCTATGTTTATGATAAAAAAGAGTTAGCTATTATTGCTTTCATCCAAAACAACACGAACAAAGATGTACTTCAAACAGGAATCAGTCAGCCTTTGGCCATTCCTTTAGATGGATCCATCATTGCCTGTGGAAACTCTTCACTTACATGTGTGGGCACTTATTCTCCAACGGTTGAATTGACGAACTATGGGACTTCTACTTTAACTACTGCTGATTTATCTTATACTATAGCTGGAAACACGTTAACATATACTTGGACTGGTTCTTTAGCCGGTGGTGCATCAACTACAATTTCTCTTCCTTCAGTTACTTTAAATGGCGGAACGAATACATTCACTTGCAACTTAACTAGTGTTAACGGAACTACTGATTTTGTAGCGAACAATAACACTTATTCTGCTACTATTATTTACAACAACACTGCTGGTGTTGCTGCTCCTGTTACAGAAGGTTTTGTTGCTACGACATTCCCGCCAACAAACTGGTTAAGAATTAACGGTGGAAACGCTGCAGCAACATGGACAAGAAATGCAGTGGGTACCACTGCCAATAACGGTTCTAGCAAGATGGATTATTACAATAGTCCTAATGCTGACGTAGATGATTTAATGACTCCAAAGTTTGATTTAAGTACTGCTATTTCTCCAACTTTCTCTTTCTCATTAGCGAAAGCGGGTTATACAGGATATTCTGACTTACTTGAAGTTATGGTATCAACAGATTGTGGAGCAACTTGGACAACGGAGTGGACTCAATCGGATCCAACACTTTTAACTGCTGGATACTTGACAACAGCATTCGCTCCAATTTCTGGTAGTACTACACAATGGCGCACTGAAACTTTCAGTCTCAATGCTTATGTTGGTCAACCAGAAGTTTTAGTAAAGTTCAAAGCAACTTCAGGATTCGGAAACAACCTTTACATTGATGATGTAAATTTATCAGTTGCCGTGGGTGTGAATGAGAATACACTTGATCAACAAATCAGTTTATTCCCAATCCCAAGTACTGGTGATGTATTCTTAAACTTAAGTGCAGTGAAAGATAATATGGTTCGCATTTCTATTAACGATGTTACCGGAAAAACCATTGAGACTTACACAACTGCAAAGAGCAATCAACATAAGGTTGTAATGAACACGTTACAAGATGGAACTTACTTCATTCAAATTGATGCGGATTCACAACGAATCATTAAGAAAGTAGTTTTAACCAAATAAAAATATCTAATCAATCAGTGCTAGGGAATCGGTTCTGCCGGTTCCCTTTTTTATTTGGGTATCACTAAAAACCTCGGCACTTCGTTTTACAAAAATTTCAAATCCTTATTTACTCTTGGTAAACTCCGGTGTTGCCTCGTCTGCGAGATTTTTAGAGATGCCTGTTTTCCTTAGTGACGCTTCCATGAAGCCCCAAAATTATGTTTTCTTTCCCTCCAATAATTTTGTACTTTTGATATTCTAAAAATCTAAACATACAGTATGAAAAATTTATGGCTTATTGTCGCTTCCCTTTTTATTTCCAATTTCAGTATTGCACAAGACAACAAAACAGATATTGCTTCTGTCACCATTAAAGACATTGACGGCAAACCTTTCAACACGGCAGATATTAAAAATGACGGCAAACCCATTATCATTGATTTTTGGGCTACTTGGTGCAAGCCTTGTATTGCTTCGTTAAAAGACATGAATGAGTCGTACATCGATTGGCAGAAAGAAACGGGAGTAAAAATTTATGCTATTTCAATTGATGATTCCAGAACGATGAGTTCGGTAGCACCATTTGTGGCTGGTAAAGGTTGGGAATTTGATGTTTTATTAGATCCTAATTCTGATTTTAGAAGAGCCATGAACGTAAATAATGTACCGCACACCTTTTTAATTGATGGGTCAGGAAAAATTGTGATGCAAAGAAATACGTATTCACCTGGAGACGACGAAAAGATGCACGAAGAAATTAAAAAGTTAACTGCAAAATAATAAAGTATTTACATCGTATAAGGGGGCCTAAAGCTCCCTTTTTTTATGACTAAATCTAGTGGTTGACTCTACCCAACCAATCCATTAAACTCATATAGATATAAATTGTCAATAACCCATATAATGCAATAGAAAAAATTTATTGCATTATTGATGTAGAAATCGCAAAAAGCGATTACACATCAGGATTATCCCTGACAAAAACTTCGTATTCGTCAGCCCAAAGGGCAAATTATGCTATTGCTTAATTTGGGATAAAGATATTTGGCCTATTTTAGCTCCTCCAATATGAAATCAATGTCAATACTGCCCATCCGCAAAGTAATCGGAACTGCAATCTTTCTCCTCATCAGTTATCAAGTACAATCACAACAGGGACTTGCTCCAAGTAATTTTTCAGGATACTTTGAAGCCAACGGACAGTATTATCAAGCAGACTCTGCTATTGATGCTCCTGAAGTTCGTGAGAAATATCTCAACAACGGTTTTATGGTTTTAAATTACAATAATGGGAATCTTTCTGCAGGAATTCGCTATGAGAGTTACTTGAACACTCTCTTGGGTTTTGATCCTAGCTATAAGGGAAATGGAATTACAAATCGGTATGTGAGTTATTCAAATGATTTTATAACTGTAACTGCAGGAAATTTTTATGAGCAGTTTGGAAGTGGATTAGTTTTTCGAACTTATTGGGAACCTAATCTGGGATTAGATAATTCTTTAGATGGATTGAAAGTAGTATTACGTCCAAGAAATGGAATTACTTTTAAAGGAGTAATTGGTCGACAAAGAGATTTCTTCACCTACCCTGAAAATGTGGTGAGAGGTATTGATGGCGAAATTCAGATTAACGATGCCCTTGAACAATTTGCGAATTCAAAACTTCGTATAGGCGTGGGCGGTAGTTTCGTAAGTAAGTATCAAAAAGACGACAAGCCTTCATTAATCCTTCCTGAAAATGTGGGTGCCTATGGAGGAAGAATCAATCTGCGTTATGGAAAGCTTGCCTTTGATGCTGAATACGCTTACAAAATCAATGATCCATCACAAGCCAATTTATTTACCTACAATACAGGGGAAGCTTTATTCACAAATCTTACTTACACGCAAAAAGGGTTAGGAATTCGTTTAAGTGGAAAGCGCGTTTCTAACATGGATTACCGCAGCGACCGTAGTGTGACAGGAACACGTTTACAAATAAATTATTTACCTGCCGTAAATCGTCAACAAACGTATCGATTAGCAACGTTGTATCCCTTTGCAACACAGTCGTTGGGTGAGATGGGTGGATCGTCTGAGATTTATTACAACTTCAAACCGAAGTCGGTGCTGGGGGGAGAATACGGAACTACCCTCATGATGAACTATGCCGCGGTGAGCGA
Source organism: Bacteroidota bacterium (assembly GCA_031421935.1). Lineage (GTDB taxonomy): Bacteria > Bacteroidota > Bacteroidia > AKYH767-A > OLB10 > JAJTFW01. The sequence goes on from JANOPQ010000162.1 coordinate 9,688, forward strand.
TATAGATCGTAAAAATTTAGATGATACATTAGGATATACTTCTGAGTTTTTCTCAGTAGGCGATGATCGTTATTATCAGGAAGTAACTTTTGAAGTGACTAAAAAAATATCCAAGAAAAGTAAAGTAATTGTAAGCTACCTCTATCAAATTTATGACCGCGAAAAAATCGAAGGAAAAGTAAATGAGAAGCAAGTCACCTCCCATCTCGGCGTGATTGAATACACCTACAAATTTAGTTCAACTAATAGCATTCGATTTGATGTTGAGCATTTGTCAACGGAGCAAGATCGAGGTAACTGGGCAATGTTTTTGGTTGAATTTAATATGGCTCCTCACTGGACCCTCACCGCTTTCGACGAATGGAACTATGGCAATAAAGACAGCAAAAAGCAGTTTCATTATTATAATGGAAGCATCAATTATGTAAAAGACGGAACACGCATTAGTCTGTCATGGGCACGTCAACGCGCGGGACTCCTTTGTGTAGGTGGTGTATGTCGATTTGTTCCTGCGAGCAACGGACTATCACTTACAGTTTCTAGTAGATTCTAATTGCAAAACCAAAATAATTATCCTTACCTTTGGGTTAATCGCTTATCAACATGAAAAAAATACAATTCACACTACTTCTTTTTGTCATCACGATTCTAACAGCTTGTGATAAAATAGAAGGACCTTACGGTGTTACAAATACAGGTGGACCTATTGGCGGGGACACCATCGTACAAAAAGTTTTATTAGAAGACTTCACGGGTCATACCTGTCAAGCTTGTCCAAATGCACATAGAGAAGGAAAGCGCTTGCGTGATATTTATGATGAGCGATTAGTGGTACTAGCAGTACACGCCGATTTTTGGGCAGCTCCTTATCCTCCAAACGCTCCTTTCTACACCTATGATTTTAGAAATGCTGTTTCCACTCAAATTGCAACTGACTTTAATGTTATTGGTCAACCTTTCCCAAAAGGAATGGTGCAACGCATGTTAAATCCAGGAACGAATGATCAATTGGTTATTGATTGGGCTGGATGGGAAAGTAAAATTGATCAATGGATTAATACAGCTGCTAAAGCAGGACTTGAAATTACTCCTGGATATAATAGCGGAAGTAATACGATGAGTGCAGAAGTAAAAGTAAAAGTAGTAAGTGATATTATTGATGGAGCCTACTTAGCCGTTTACTTCTCCGAAGACAGCATCGTAAAATGGCAGAAAGATGGAAGTATTAACGACTCTACCTACGTTCACAATCACGTTTTACGCGGATCATTCAATGGAATGTTAGGCGAAGATTTAGGCGTAATTTCTGCCGGCGATGAAATCATAAAAAATTATTCGACAGCGCTGGTCCCTTCGGATGTAACGGTGAATCACGTTTACTTGGTTGCTATTCTTACGAACAGTGTAACGAAAGAAGTTATACAGGTGGAGGAAGTGAAGTTGCAATAGTTGGATGTTGGATGTTGGATTTTAGATTTTAGATGTTGGATTTTAGATTTTAGATGTTGGATTTTAGATTTTAGATGCTGGATTTTGGAAGTTAGATATTATGTTAGGTCCAAGATTGGATTTGTACTTATGTAAAAATTCTATTTCCATTAAATAAGATTTGCTTCTGGCAACAGGCTTCAAGCTGCAAGTAGTGAATATTGAAAATTAAATGACTTAATTCTATTCAAAGTACATTATATACAATCAACTTCCAAATTCTATTACAATTATTGCTAGATCAAAATTCATGAAGCTTGTGACTTATTATGGCCTCCCTACCAATGTATTTTTTAAAAAAGATGCGACCACACGTAAAATAAATTATTTCCAATACTTTTCTAAAGTACCACAAGTTGTAAAGTACAAGAAACAATAAGTTCTTATATTTATTTCCAAATTCTTCCATTGTAAAATTCGTT
>JANOPQ010000163.1:0-4235 GCA_031421935.1 Bacteroidota bacterium
CAAATGCACATCAAAACGCAACCACTGTTCGTCAAAGAATGGGAAGGAGTTTTGATTAATCTGTGAGTCAGAAGACCTGCCAACATTATTGCCATGGTTGAACCTTCGGAGGAAAGGATGATGAGCGTTACAGTATGGGATTCACTTTCCTTTACTCTATGGAATATTCAATCGTGGTTTCTTGTATAAATTAATTTAAAAACCATGATAAAAAAAATTGCACTCTCTATTTGCTCGCTGAGCTTCCTTGTATTTACTTCTTGCGAGAAGGATAAACTTCAAGAAAACACGTCACCACCTAACAATTTGAATGGCGTGTTCGTTATAAATGAAGGCGCCTTCTTAGCAGGAAATGCCTCTGTTTCTTTCTTCTCTTCCGACTCTGCATACAGCAACGGCGATCTATTTCAAACTGTAAATGGATTTCCAGTTGGCGATTTATTGCAATCGATGAGCATCTATAATGGAAAAGCCTACCTCTGCGTAAACAATTCACAAAAAGTAGAAGTGGTATCGATGGTCGACTTTAAAAAGACGGCCTCAATCTATGGAATTAATAGTCCACGCTATTTCACAGCGCAAAGCAACTACGGATACATTAGCGATTGGAATTCCAATCAAGTATTCAAAATCAATTTGAATTCAAACACCATTGTAGATAGTGTTTTGTGTGGATTGGGTCCCGAGGAAATGTTGATTGCCAATAACCAACTCTTCGTTTGCAACAGCGGTGGATTTGTTGATGATAGCAGTGTGACTGTAGTTAATCTAAGTACTTTTAATGTCTCTACAACATTAACAACGGGAGTAAATCCATCTTCCATTCGCAAAGACAATAATGGAAATGTATGGGTGCTTTGCAGAGGCAGTTTAGGTCCCGACTTTACGCCTACTCCCGATGATCCAGGTGGAAAATTGATGCGAATTAATCCAACTTCATTAGCTACCGAATGGTTTGCAGATTTCAACTTCGACGAACATCCGCTCAAACTCAACACTAACGCCGACGGCTCTACGCTGTATTTCCTATTCGGGAATAGTGCGTATACTGGAACGGTTTATAAAATGGATGCAAGCAGTACATTAATCCCTAGTACGCCGTATATTAATCGTGAATTTTATGCATTAGGCATTCATCCTACAGATGAAAGCATTTATGGTGGAAAAGCGAGCTTCAGCAGTAATTCGCATATGTTGCACTATAACAATGCCGGTGTGTTGATTGATTCATCTACGGTAGGAATTGGACCGAGTAGTTTTGTCTTTAATTAGAAAAAAAATATCCACTGTTAGGGGATGAAGAACTTCAGCCCCTAACAGCGGATTACTTTAAAGAAGAATGCATTTTCATTTTCTGCGGATTCTGTCTGCAATCAAAAATATCCACAATGAAAATATTATCATCAATTATCCGATAAATGATCTTGTATTTGCCTTCTACTAGATATCTGTGCTCTTGTTTTAATTCAAGTAAATTTTCCTCAATAGGACCTAATAAAGGAGACTTCGAAAGTTTTTTTGTAGCACTTAAAATAGACTTCCTAAACTTATCTGCTACCCTTGGTGAGGCAACAAGTTTATAATACAAATAAATATTTTTAAACTCTAAAGTCGCAAAGTAAGTCCATATAATTTCTCTCATTGGAACTACCAATTTTTAGACTGCTTCTCTAATTCCTTTTGAGTTAAAACATGCCCCTTTTTGATTTGCTTATTTGAGAATTCAACTCTTTCTACCATGTCATTTTTTGTGAAAATTATATCATTTGGTTTGACATCTTTTATACTTTTTTGAATGGTAGATTCAATCTTATCGAAAACCTTTTCGTCTTGTACCCCTAACAAGTATTCAATTAAATTCATTTTTCTTAATTGGAGGCTCATGGATTTCATAGTTAGAAACTTTTTATAAAGATAAGGAGTTAATAGTATTTTTCAAATAATCACCCAGATAATGTAGCATCAAAGTCCTGTTAAATAAAAATTCGCCCCCATTGGCCTTTGCCACAAACTATTTATTCAGAATAAGTTCATTCGATAAAACTATATTACTCTTATGATTTGCACGATCGCGGATATAAAATTCGAAGCGGCCGATGTTATCTAATAAAATTAAAGCACTCGTATAATCCATTCGATACGTTACGGTGGCTTCAATACTCTTGCTATTTCCAGCGGGTTCGATGTATTGCATACGCTGATTGAATTTCACTTGCACACTATCAAAATAGGTAAGCGTATCACAAGTGGGAGTTACTTCGACTACTTGCAACCATAAATTTTTCTTTCTAAATCCAGCTCCGTCTTTCACTTCGTAAGCAATGTACAAATTCGCATTATCGGCTCCGCAGCTATTATCAAATTCGTTATCGGCTAAACCTATATCACCATCGCCATCTTTAATGGTAAATATAAAATCAATGGCAGTATCTTTTCCGGTGGTGCCGATGTAATACTCATATCGGTCAAACTTAATTTCAGGAATAGGACTAAACGATTCCTCTTTTCCACAAGAAGCCAAAATGGCTACGACAGCGATTGAAAGTAAAATTCTAGATTTCATGATACGAAGTTATGAAATTGAGTACAAATGAGTACAATTTTAAGGATTAGGCAGGTATATTAATTCAGAACGTGATTTTGGGTTTAATATTTCATTCGCTAAGTCCCGTACTTCCTTGCTGGTGATTCTGTTGATTCGATCGTTAACATCCTTTAGGGTAACTATTTTACCCAGATTTAACTGGCTTTTCGCCACTGACAAGAGCACACTCAATCTATTCTCCTGTCCTAATTGGATTTGCCCAATCAACTGCTCTTTGTATTGTTTAAAAACGGTATCACTCAATTTTTTATTGGTTAATACATCCAACTCTTTCTCGAGTAATTTTCGGGTTTTCTCAAAATGCTTTTCATCGGTAGCAAAATAAATATGAAACACCCCTGTATCGGTATAGGAATGAAATCCCGATTCGATAGTATAAGTGAATCCATGTTTTTCGCGAATGTTGAGATTCAAGCGAGAATTCATTCCAGGTCCACCCAGTAAATTATTGAAAAGGATTAAGGTAAACCTTCTTGGATCTTTTACGCCCAGTGCCGGCCGACCCATAATATAATGCACCTGACTAATACTCTTCTTTTCGGTGATGAGTTGAGGTGAATATTTCTTAAACGCTGTTCTTTTGGGTGGTGACTTTTTATGCTTCTGCACTCCAAAATACTTTTCCGCTAGTCGCACCACTTCCTTCATTCCGATACTTCCACTGACGGCAAAAATCATATTCGATGGATCGTAAAGCGCATCTACATAATTCAAAATATCCTTGCGTTTGAATTTGCGAATACTTTCTTCTGTTCCTAAAATATTATGTCCGAGAGTGTGGCCTTTAAACAACTGACTTTCGAAATCATCAAATATTTGCTCGTAGGGAGTATCCTGATAAGCCCGAATTTCATCCGTTATTACTTCTTTCTCCTTCTCAATTTCCTTTTCTGGAAAGATGGACTGGAAAGCCACATCGGCAATCAAATCCACGGCTCTTTCGAAATATCGATTCATCACCGATGCATGCAAACAAGTTTCTTCCTTGGTAGTATATGCATTTAGTTCCCCGCCCACTACTTCCAACCGATTAAGGATATGAAAAGACTTTCTATTCTTGGTTCCTTTAAACAAGGTATGCTCAATAAAATGAGCCAAGCCATCTTTCCCTTTCTCTTCATCGCGTGTACCGGCCTTCATCAACAAACCACAGTGCGTCACCAAACTGTCTGGGTAATGCATATAGAGGACGGTTAACTTGTTGGGGAGTACGCTAATCTCAGGGATGATCATAGGGCAAACTTATAGATTAATTGGATGAGGAACTTGCTCAATTTAAAATATTGCCGATAAATCACATAATTTGAAATACTCATATCTTAGCCTTATATTCGTAATAGTCAAATCCTTAAATTTGTTCGAGATGAGGATATCGAAATATCCCTAAATCTTAGATTCATAAAATTAAATTCCTTTTAAAAACGAATACTCTTTGCTAGCCTAAATGAAAAAAACAATCCTCTTCCTTTTATTTACAATGTACGGGGTGAATTCTTTTTCGCAGGGATTTTATAATCATCAGTGGTTGTTGGGAAGTTATTTGTTTTTTCAGGATCCAAAAGGAAGAATTGTGTTCGACTCTAGTTCATACACCCATATTCCTGAGTTTAGAAAAATGGTTTTTTGGGGT
>JANOPQ010000164.1:0-8780 GCA_031421935.1 Bacteroidota bacterium
TATTTATCTGGAAATACTCTACTTCTATTGTTTCACCATTTTTTTAGTCGCAATAACTTTGCCATCACAAACCAATGTGTAATTATATAATCCTTTACTCAACTCTGATGAATAAACTTCCAACTCACCAGCACCTCTTTCATTAATTATCGCAGTGTTGATAATGGTACCCGTTGTAGATATAAAAATAATTTTTGCATCTCTTACTTCATCTGGAATTTGGAATGTAATTCGTGTACTCTCTGTGAATGGGTTCGGGTCGTTTTGATTTAAAATAATACTGGAAACATTAGATAAAGAAATCTTCTGAGAATTTTGTGGATTTATATTCGGAAGTGGTGTGGGATTTTGCAGCGAAATAACTTGAATAAGAGAGTCAATGGTTTGTTGCTGTTCTTTAAAACCCTGAATTAAAATTGGAATAAACTCGACGTAATTTACTGCCTTAAAACTAAATTCAGGAAAAATAACATTGTTCAATGAATCACGAACATCTGGGGCTATCGCAGTTTTGACTAAATTTGGCAAAATGTTTTCTACTTCTTGTGCAATAAGACCAAAATGATTGCCTACTGGTAAGTTGATATTGCCAAATTGTGATTGATTATAGTCAAATGTTTTAACATTGCATGAGCCTAAGATATTTTTAACGGAACTCACAGGCTGAACATTCGTCTTAAACATAGCATCCGAAGTTAAATAAGTTCCATTAGTTACAAAAACATCACCATCAAAATAGCCGGCTGCATCTGTGCAAGGGCCGCCAGTTGTACATCCACCTTGAACTGTGGTTGCATGAACTGCATAATTCAAGGTACCACCACCTGAAGCAGTTGCACGTATTCCATAATTATTTGTTCCTGTGGTGAGTGAACTAAAATATCCTCCATATGAATTCGTAATGCTGCCACCAGTCATAAATGAGGCAATTCCAAACTTATTTGCAGAGGTACATACACCATCATTTTGAGCATAAATGTTATAAGAATTTAATACATTAGATGCATTAGTGTTTCTACATCTGGTATAAATGGCTGTCATGTCAATATTGCTATTGCTTGATGTGTTATCAACAACTGATGAGATACCGATTGTTTCAGTACCATTTGCTGCTTGAATGTATGCACCAATCGACCGATTCACCGTGTTGGAAGTACTTAAAATTTCATCCCCTCTAATAGCAACATCGTCTCCTGATATAGTAATGTCAGTATTATCATATACATCTAATTGAGCAGCCGGGCTATTGGTTCCAACACCTACACGACCATAATTTAATCCACTACTGATAACAAGTCTTTCATTTAAAGAGCCACCACCACCAGAATTTCCGGTTCCAAAAGCAATGTCATCGTCTTCCCAATTGTACAAAGTCACTCGTCCAGAATTGTCATTTAAAATTCTTAATCCATCTGTTGCGCTGTAACCTGTTGAATTATTTGAAATTTGAAATGCAATAGACGTTGAAGCAGCCACTTCGTGTAAGTGCAATCTACAACTAGGCGAAAATGAGCCGCCATAGGTGCCAATCCCAACATAGCCAGCATCCGCACCTCCCTGTTCTCTAATTTCCATAGCACCTGTGGCGTTTCCTCCGGTTCCAGAGGCAAATCTCAAATGTCCTTTTGGAGCGTGAATGTAAAATGCATTTCCTCCAGTAAATGAAAGTAATCTCGCATAATCAGTTCCGTTTTTTTGCATTCTCCAATATGTGTCGCTACCGTCGGGGACATCAGTTGTAAATGCATTTTTTGAAAGGGCAGTTCCACTACCATTAGTTAAAATATGTAACCACGCTCCTGGAGTGGTAGTGCCCAGACCAAATTCACCTGTTGTCTTAATTCTTGCACGCTCACCATTATAAACTAAGAACGGCAAATCCCATTGCGTTGTAGTGCCTAAATAAGTTATTGAAGTAACAGCATCTCCATTTGCACTCCATTGAGCGAAAGTCTTCTTGCTGGCTAAACCAATTATTAAAATGGTTAAGATTAATAATTTCCTTTTTGTTTTCATGATTTTAGAATTTTAAAGTTTTTGAAATACTATTGATTTGAATTTATAATTTTCAGTTCTGATAAAGTAATTTCCTATAGGTAAATTTGATATATCTATACTTGAATCTTCATTAATGATTTTATGTGACAATATTAATCTTCCCATTAAATCATAAATAAAAAACTGTTGTTGTCTTACATTTTTAATAAATAAATGACTTGTAGAAGGATTTGGATAAATAACAAATGGTACATCTTTGTTTTCATGACTGGATAAAATAGTTTCACAAAAATTGGAATCTGTAGATAAACACAAATCATCCATGAAATAATAAGCTCCTTGACCACTTGAAAATCCAAAAGGTAAAATTGTGTCGGTATTTAAATTATCATAAAAATTTCCGATATATAAATACATATATGCGCTGTCTGCAACAAAAGAAAATTGAAAAGGAACCCAGTTTGTAGTGTCCGTCAAAATCGAATCATAATTCCCCGAAGGATTATTATTAGGAACTAAGGGGTTTTGTTGAGCTTCAAAATAATCACATGAAAATCGAATTCCAATATTATTTGAAAAGTATCGAATATTTTGAATTCCACCATAGGCTGCTGAAATATAAGCTTTAAAATAATACTTAGTACCCACTATTAAATTTTGATTTAGTTGAATACCTATGATTTCTCGGACATTTTGACTTAAAATGAATTCAAGAATAGTATAGAATCCTATATATCCATCTCCGCTTCTAGGTATTTGATATCCTAAACCACTTAAAGGATTTGATGCTTGATTGGAAGCACAGGAGTTAAAATAGTCAGGAGAATCTGCAGCCGGAAACCAATTAGTCAAAGAATAAATTTGTTCTCCGTACTGCCCACTAACATTTGTTGGACAAACAACGGTATCTTCAAATGAATAATTAGGAATTAAATTAATTTGAGAATAGGATTGAAGCGGAATAAATATATCCGCAAGTACAATTATTACAATGGTGCTAATAGTAAATAATTGCCTCCTTAATGAAGTTATTTCGTATTTGAATTTCATATATTATTACTTAATTATTAAATTGATTTAAACGCATTTATTCCAATTGCAAAAATTAAATGGAACATTAAAATAATTATTTGCCCATCTATTATAATAATCACATGAACCATTAAAATTTGACCAACCTACAGCAGCACCAATTTGGTCCAATCCAAACAGACATGAAACCGTATCCTCAAAACTCGGATTAGACACTAAATTTATCTGAGCCTCTGCCAGAGGCAAATTGAAAAGAACTAATAAAAAAGCAATGAAAGGTCTCATAAGAGAATAAATTAAAATACAAATCAAATGTAAATAAAGATTTGGATTTTCAACAATTATTTTTTACAGTATTCATAATGTATTATAGATCATAATTTTAAAATTGAATCTTATGAAAAATATAAGATAAGGGAGAAAGTATATGTCTAAATTTTCTAAATCACTTCAATAGTAAAACTTCAAATAAAGTCGTAAGCAAACATTAAATAGACTGAAAAGAAAATTAATATTTATTTAAGCTTAAATGTTTGTATCTTGTTGTATCAAATTTATTCAGAATTAAATTATTTTGAAATTTTAAAATAACTAATCATTACGTTGTGTAAAGTTCCTGTAGCGACATTTCTAATTGACATCACGAATATATTTTTTTATTTCGAGAAAAGGAACAATAAAAATAATCGATTTCTGCTATCCTAAGTTTCCGCCTATCCGATTGTAGATAGTGGAAGGAAACCATTCTCGCTTCGTTCCTAGGCGCATTCTTTTTGCTTTTCTAAAATATTCGAAAGAATTCTGAATCATAAATTGGAGCGCAGAAGTATTATCTACAGGAAACACTACTTTGTCGTTGTTGTTAAGATGTAATTTAAGTAATTCAATTCCAGCAGATGGGTGTTCCGCTAAAATGATTCCCTCTCCAAAGGTGGGTAAATAAAATCCGCGCACTCGATCATTTTCTAGATAGACAATTCCAGAACTACAATGTTCCGTTAAATGTGAAAGTCGATTTTCGGAAGAAAGTTTTTTATCCAGTTGGTGAAGTTGATCAAAGTATTTTTCTTGAAAAGGGACTATATTATCAGATAGAACGAATTTTTCTTTTATCACCACATCTTTATAAAACAAGTATTCTGTTTCAGTAACAAATCCCAATTTTGAATAGACAGGAGCGCCCATTTCGGTAGCAATTAAAAACTGTGTGGAGGTTTTATTGTCAGCAGCCATTTTTATTAACTGCTTGCTGATGGTTGTACCGTGTCCTTGATTACGAAATTCGGTATGTACGATAATATGACCTAGCCAAGCTACATCATCATGTATAATAGTACAGCCTACTCCAATTATTTTATCTTCAACTGTTAGTTTAATGGGAAAGCAAAAGTCAGAAGCAAGATAGAATTGAAAAGGAACTTTAATATCTGTCCAGTCTGGAGGACGCAACTCATCTAAAATGGAAATATCGGGATGCGTAAAGGGAGAGAAAGGCATGAATGAAAATTAATTGGTTTCATAGTCCAACGTCACAGTGATCGTTGCCGTTTTTCTTTTAGAGGTTGTATTATACGATCCGCCCCAACTATATTCTTCAGAAGAATTTTGTGCTACGATTTGGAAAACGCCCATGTCAGCATTTTTTAATTTTCCGACACGAGCTCCTGCATTTTCTGCAATTTTAGAAGCGCGCACATTGGCGTCCTTGGTGGCTTCGGCAATCATCTCAATTTTTAATTCAGCCAACTTTGTATAATAGTATTGAGGATTATTGGAGTAAAATTCAATGCCTGTATTGATGAGTTCACTTACCTCTCGTGAAATATTTTCAACCTTATCCACCTCGTACGATTCAATCTGCACATCTTGTCGCAAACGATAACCCGTAAAAATGGAACTGACGCGATTTCCTCTATTATCGAAGGATTCGTCAAACTCTTTTACAATGTCTACTGCAGAAAAGATCATGTTCTCTGGTTTCAGTCCTTTCGCAATCATATACTTTCGGATATTCTCACGGTCTTTGTCGAGTTGCGCATAGGCGTCCTTCAGTTCTAAACTCTTTTTCCCAAAGGAGCCCGACCAAACAATCAGATCAGAAACAAAACTCTTGCTTCCTAATCCGGTTACCGATATGTTGTTATTGGAATTATTCCGATTCTTAAAGGCATTGGAAAAGAGAAAAGCAGAAAGGACAATGGCGATTGCAAGTGAGATACTGCCGGCGTATGATTTCATAAAGTAAATAATTAAGATTGAATTTTAGGATTAACGTGAAGAAAGGTATTTAATTTCTATTCGCAAACTATTTTTATCTATTTTTTTAAATTTTAATAACTCGCTTAAAGCATATTCCTAAAGAGGTAGTAATCCTTATAAGATAAATTCCATTTTCAAATTTTGATAAATCAATGATAGGCTTAGTTAAAATATCAAACTCTTTACCCTTTAAGTCCATCACAACTGCCGAAACAAATTGTGTTGAATTTTTCATTTCTATAGCAATTAAATTAGAAGTAGGATTTGGATATAACTTAACAACATCATCCGATTCAAACTCATTAATACCTACCATTACTCCTACTGTTGAAATATCATCAATTATCCATCCATTTTTCTGCGTATCAATACTATCACTGGTAAAAGTAAATCTGTATTGAACTACGGGACCTAAAATTGGTCCAATGAACCAAGAATATATCCATCCCGACGTTCCAGTAAAACCTGCCTTATTAGAATTACTCGCAATGGTATTGCTAAGCGGATAAAAACTATTAGAAAATGATACATTAGCACCTCTTATATTATTCCAAGTATTGCCGCTATCTATAGAGTATTCTATAACGCCTCCATCCAATAAAGAATCAGCATTTATACGATGTTTAAAATTAATTTGAAACCAATTACAATTTGACCAAACCGTAAATAAAATTGAAGATGTGTTATTAATTGAATAATTATTGATTGTATCAGTTACAAAAGCGAAAGGAGGCGAATAAGCACTATCAAACATTGACTTTTGAGGAGTTCCCAATTGCCAAATATTATTAATTTGTGTAGTATCAAAATAAAAATATTTATTTGCAGTATCTTTATCGCTTAAATTAAAAAAATAAGCTGCAGAAGGAGTCCAAGCAATAGAGAAAATTGTATCTTGACAATAAGATTTTTCACACAATGCAAGCGATAATAAAAGAAGAATTATTTTTTTTGTCATTATTTCTAAAAGATATTTTGTTAGCCCAACGGTAAACTTTAAACTCTTTTTACTTCAAGCACTTTTTAATATTTCAATATTGAGTTTTCTCATCTTTAAAAGTTCTTCCATCACCCGTTCTGCTCTTTGTGGATCTGCGAAGAGTTCACCTATTATAGAAGGAACCACTTGCCATGAAACACCATATTTGTCTTTCAACCATCCACACATACTTTCTTCTCCACCATCACTTAGTTTCTCCCAAAAGTAATCGATCTCGAATTGAGAATCGCAATTGATAACAAAAGAAACCGCTTCATTGAATTTGTATTTTGGACCGCCATTCAACAGCATAAATTTCGCTTCATTTATCTCGATCATAACAACCAAGGGATTCACGCTCGTTATTGTTGCATTGGAAAATATGGAGCAATAGAACTCAGCAGCTTCTTTAGCGTTTCCATCCATCCAAAGACAAGGATAAATACTATGATTCAGTTTCATTGGTTTGCACAATTAAACATCCACTGCACACCAAATTTATCTTTACAGCTTCCAAAGTAAGCACCCCAGAACATATCTTGTAATTCCATTTCTACTATTCCTCCTGCAGAAAGTTTATCGAACAATTTTTTAGTTTCTTCTCTAGTATCAGGCTCCAGATTAATGTACATATTGTTCCCAAAGTTCACCTTAAATCCCAACGATTCTGGAGCATCTGTGCCCATGATGATGTGTCCACCAACAATGGCTAGCTCTACATGCATCACCAATTTTTTATCTTCTTCCGCCATGGGTGGCGCCGCATCGTCAGTAGGAATATCGCCAAAGCGATTGATCCCATCTCCAAGAAATTCGCCGCCAAAAACGGACTTATAAAATAAAAAAGCTTCCTCAGTTTGTCGAGGGAAATTTAAGTAAGTGCTCGTGCGTGCCATAAAATGAATATTAATGGATGTAAATATATTTAAATTTGAGTGGAAATTAGCTACTATAAAGAAAATTCATAGTCTCTTTCTACTTTACATATTCGAACCTTGAAAGCAGAATACCATTGTTCACGGCCTTTTTTTTGTGCGATGCGGTGATCGGTTTGTTGTTTCCATGTTTTTATACTTTCCAAACTACTCCAATAGGAAACGGTAATTCCAATTTCTTCGCGTGCCGATTCAATTCCCAAGTAGCCATCTATTTTTTTTGATAACTCTTCCATTAAGTCAGCCGTTTCGGAATAGCCATGATCACCTTCCGTACGAAGGGAAGTAAAGATGACTGCATAATAGGGCGAGGGGGGAGTAGAAGCAATCATTTTATCTAAATAATGAGTAGGTTAATGTAATCAATTAGTTTTTAGTGGTAGCTTTATTAAGTGCTTAATTATTCTTTAACTACATTCAATTTTACCCAAATATTTTTAGCACATTTTTTAAAATTATTTGTGTTTAATGGAAGCTGCTCAGTAATCGAAATTTTTAATTCGTTTTTTAGATCGGGATGTTTTCTAAGTAAGTGAAAAAGCGCCATCATGGCATAGTATTTTGTTGTAACCGTAATACCCGGTGTATTCAACCAGTAGAAAAGTCTATCTACAATTTCTTCTTCCAGTTTTTGTGGTAAATCATTTCCGCAGACCATGCATTGTTTCGCAAGGGTTCTATCGAAATTAAGAATGTGAATACGATCGAAGTTTTTAAACCCTTCCACAATAATTTCTTTCGATTTACTGGGATCGATCACACTGATGTCGCCAAGTAACCACGAAAATCGAGTAGAGGTAGGATGTTCTAAATAGAGCAAAGGGAATAAATCCTTGAGTGGAATTTTCTGATTTAAAATTTTATGCGCAAGGGGAATTCTGTAGTCAGCGTAGCTATTACCAATATTTTTTATAATTTCTTTTTTGATGGATGAAATACTCATGGATTATTACAGTGTAAAACGCGGAAAAGATAACACTTTAGTCTTAAAGTAGAAAAAGGAATATTTGTATCTAATATCTCTGATTCCTTAGTACTAAATTTAAAGTATCATTTCAATTGCATTACTTTACTTAATAATGGAGGTAAATTTTGAGCATTATAGTCATCAGTATAGTGACTCAAAACACAACTTACGAATTTATTTCTGACTTCTGCCATTACAAAATAAATAATTAGAATATTGCTGCCACCCATAATAATTTGTGGAATACCAAATTTGTATTTTATTTTCAAAGCTCTTACATCAACACCTTCAAAAATTATATCTACAGAGTCTTGACTTAATATGGTGCCATTATTAGAGATTAAAACTATATTTTTTTGACACTCTAAAACTTCTTGTGCGCGCTCCAGCGAACGAAACTGTGACCAATTCATTTGTCCATAACCTGGACATTGAATGTTGTGAGCATCTCGCCAACTACAGATCGATCCAGGTGTGATAAATCTTCCAACAAATAGAACAGAGTCGAAAGTTTGTGATGAATAAATATTTTTTGGAATTGTTTTTTTACTAAGAGACTCTAAAAGCAATTTTTCCAATTCTAGATCTCTTTTGCCATTTGTAAAAAAGC
>JANOPQ010000165.1:0-28115 GCA_031421935.1 Bacteroidota bacterium
GAGGTTTGGCACCTCGATGTCGGCTCGTCACATCCTGGGGCTGGAGAAGGTCCCAAGGGTTCGGCTGTTCGCCGATTAAAGTGGCACGCGAGCTGGGTTCAGAACGTCGTGAGACAGTTCGGTCCCTATCTGTTGTGGGCGCTAGAAATTTGAGAGGGCCTGACTCTAGTACGAGAGGACCGAGTCGGACGAACCTCTAGTGTACCTGTTGTGGCGCCAGCTGCAGCGCAGGGTAGCTACGTTCGGTTAAGATAAGCGCTGAAAGCATCTAAGCACGAAACTTGCCTCAAGATGAGATTTCTTTATAAGGGTCGTTAAAGACTATAACGTTGATAGGCTATAGATGTAAAGGTGGTAACACCAAAGTCGAGTAGTACTAATTACCCGTAGACTTTCAGTATACAAGCTCTGTATATAGTTAAAATAAGTGTATTTTCTTTCAATCCCTGTCTTTCATCATAGTTCGATGAAATAAAATTGGTATATAACCTAAAGAAATTATGGTGACTATAGCGATGGTGTCCACCTCTTCCCATTCCGAACAGAGAAGTTAAGCCCATTTGCGCAAATGGTACTGGAGTAACATCTGGGAGAGTATGTCGTTGCCATATCATAGAAATGCCCCGCTTGTCGGGGCATTTTCTTTTTATACCTATCCCGTTTTTTTATTCGCGTTTGAATGAATAAGTTTTGAATGGATCCTGTGTTTTAATTCTTCCCTTATATTAGTTTTTACTTACATCTCCCGATTTCGAACCGACACTATTATATCGTAGTCTCTGTTATTTTCGTTTTCTTTGAGGTGAAATTTAGAATGAGAAAAATCCGTTTCATAATCCCGTTTTTGTTTGTTTTAATTGGCTTTCCAATTTGGAGCATCGCTTCTGTACTATCAGATTCAACTAAAACACCAGTATCTTCTTCTATAATAGATTCTATTAAAACTCAATATTCAACTAAAACGTTTTGGGATTCTTTACCCGCAGGCTTTCTAAACGATAAGTTCGCATCAACCGCCTTAAAAGGAAATCCATTTCTCTACGATAGAATGATGAGCCCTTTTCAATTTGATTCTTTGCCCATTTCCACAGCAGGCGATTTTCGTTTTGGAATGAATGCGTATCGACAGTATCTAAATATTCCTTCACCCATTCTTCCCCTAGACACCCATCTCGCACTTTCTCAATTGAGAATCGTTCTCGGATCTAAGAGAGAACAATTGATTATGCTCGACCATCATCAACGTATTTCGAAACGAATGACCGGATCCGTATCCTATAATAATATCGTTTCACCTGGTTTTTTACTGAATAGTATTTCCCGATATAGAAGATTGAATTTGAATTTAAATTATAAAGCTAAAAAGATGAATTCGTCTCTTGCAGCCGGTTTTTTGAAAATTAAAGTGGATGAGAATGGTGGAGTTAAACCGAATCAAAAGGTGGATGGACTTTCAAAATCCGACTATGAACAATTAGCGACTTTCCTGCCTGATGATAATCGTGAAATTCGTAGAACTTTTATTGAATTGAAAAATGAAGTGTTGCTTTTTCAAAGTGGAAGTGAAGTAGACTCAACTACAATTTTTAAATTGAATGTGTATGGGAATGGATCGTATTTTAAATTTGGAAGCGTCTATAATGGTCTTTCTGATTCATTGTATTATTCCAATGAATTTTTAAATGTGGATGTAACGAAGGATACTGCCGGTTACCATTATTATTCTTTTCATCCTGGAATTTCTTTTTCAATGGACAATGAAAAGCTGCATGGACTTGTGAAAGCAGGATGGAGTAAATATTTGCTATCAACAAGAATAGATTCTCTTGAAGCAACGAACGAATTTAGTTCAGTGAATTTATTTGCAGCGCTATTTGATCGTAATTGGAACTTGGATGTTAAGTTGGATCGAGTGATGAGTAGTATTGTAACGGATGGCGATGTCTCTATTCTGACAAATGCTTCTTATCGCGTTGGTAATGATTTTTTCTCGAGTGTAAATATTGCAGGCGGACTTGCTGAATTAGCACCAGAAGCGACTTCTTTATTTTTTGTATCGAATCATTTTATTTGGAAGAATGATTTTGAAAAAGAAAAATTTACTTGGGTGAAACCATCACTTAGATTTTTAAATGATTGCTTGGTCTTTTATTCGCAAATGACTCAAGTAAAAAATTATGTTTATTTTAATGATGAAGCCCAGCCTCAGCAACGAAATGAGACTGTGGAAATTTTAATTGCAGGAGTGAAAGCAGATATACTAATCCGTCATTGGAGATTGATGGGTGATTTCAGAAGTATGAATGCAAGTAAAGGATATGTTCGACTTCCTGATTGGGGAGCTTATGCAAGGTTTTCTTATCGCGATCGTTTTTTCAAGAAAGCACTCCTCGCTGAATTTGGTGTATCATTAACCACTTCTGTCGAATGGAAAGGTTATGCCTTTATGCCTGCAACAGGAGCTCTTTATTTGCAATCAAATCAGCAGGTAGGAGGAAGTCCTAGCATGGATGTATTTTTAAACGCAGATATTGGCAGAGCAACCTTAACGCTAATGCTACAAAGAATAAACAGTAAATGGTTTGGTGGTGAAAATTATGTCGCACCTGGATATCCTGCTCCGCCTAGCACCTTGAAATTTGGCGTATTTTGGAAGTTGTATAATTGATTTTTTAAATGCTTTTGATTTGGAGTTGCTACGATTTATTTTTCTTAGCAATTCTTTCAACTAACTCAGCCAATCTTTTTGAATAACCACTTTCGTTATCATACCAGCCAACAATCTTTACCATTAATCCATCATTAAGTACAGAGGTAAGTTGTGAATCAAAAACACAACTATGATCATTGCCGATGATATCAAAGGATACAATGGGATCTTCGGTGTATTCGATAATTCCTTTTAGAGCTCCATTGGCTGCATCTTGAAAGAGTTTATTTATTTCTTCTACACTTGCTCTTTTGTTAACGATGCAAGTGATGTCAGTCATGGAACCATCAATAACAGGAACGCGAATACCAGCTCCTCCAATTTTACCATTTAAGTGAGGAAATACATCGGAGATCGCTTTGGCAGCACCCGTAGTAGTTGGAATGATTGAATTCGCAGCAGCGCGTGCTCTCCGTAAGTCTTTGTGTGGTGCATCGTGAAGATTTTGATCTCCCGTATACGCATGAATGGTCGTGATGTATGCGGCTTCAATTCCATAGGCTTGATCCAATATTTCAATCATGGGTGCCGCATTGTTGGTCGTGCACGATGCATTGGAAATAATGGTTTCATCTCCAGTGATCAAGTTTTCATTTACTCCTAAAACAATCGTTTTTACATCGCCTTTTGCAGGAGCTGAAATGATAACTCGTTTTGCGCCGGCTTTGATATGAAGAGATGCTTTTTCAGGTGTTGTAAAATGTCCAGTCGCTTCTAAAACAACATCAACGTTTAACGATTTCCACGGGAGTTGACTGGGGTCTTTTTCTGCAAATACGGGAATACTTTTCCCGTTAATTGAAATGGCTTTTTCTTCAGCAATTATTTCACCATTGAATTGACGGTGTACCGAATCGTATTTTAAAAGATGTGCAAGTGTCTTGGTATCCGTTAAATCATTGATGGCAACTAATTCAATGTTGGGGTGTTTTTCAAGTTTACGTAAAAAGGTTCTTCCTATTCTACCGAATCCATTTATAGCTAATCGTATCATTGAAGTGGTGATTTTGTTTTACTTGTTAAATATTGATTTGAACAGATTAGTTGGTAAGATGGACATAGTAAGAAAGATAAATACAGCTGTTAAAACATATGCTTTTCTGCATGGTAAGAAGAGCGAACTAATGGACCACTTTCTACATACTTGAATCCTTTCTCTAGACCGATCTTTTTATAATTAGCAAAAACATCGGGATGAATGTATTCAGCTACGGGTAAATGAGAGCGAGTAGGTTGTAAGTATTGTCCTAAAGTTAAGATGTGAACTCCAGCTCCTAAAAGATCATCCATCGTTTCTAAAACTTCATGCTCCAATTCTCCAAGCCCTAACATGACTCCTGATTTCGTTCTTATTCCAGCACTACTAATCATTTTTAAAACCTCCAAAGAACGATCGTATTTTGCTTGTATTCGCACTTGTCTGGTTAATCGACGAACCGTTTCTAAATTATGTGAAATGATTTCTGGTGCTTCGTCAATCACACGTTGTAAATTTTCCCACTTACCTTGAAAGTCGGGTACGAGAGTTTCGAGGGTGGTGGTAGGACTTTGTTCACGAATCGTACGAATTGTTTCCGCCCAAATAATCGATCCTCCATCTTTTAAATCATCACGATCAACGGAAGTAATCACACAATGTTTTACGCCCATCAACTTCACCGATTGAGCAACACGCATGGGTTCGTCTAATTCAACTTCTTTTGGTCGACCTGTAGACACTGCACAAAATGCGCAAGAACGAGTGCAAATATTTCCTAAAATCATAAAAGTAGCGGTTCCTGCTCCCCAGCATTCACCCATGTTAGGGCAATTGCCACTTGAGCAAATGGTATGGAGTTTATTTACCGTCACTAGCTCCCTTACCTTTCTGTACTCTTCTCCAATAGGCAGTTTTACTTTAAGCCATTCGGGTTTCTTAGCTCGCTCTGTAGTGGTAGGGGATGTATTTGTTTCGCTCATTAATTTGATTTGGTTTTTACCATTTTCGTCCATACATCAACGTTAGGTAAAAAGATAAAAAAATTTGTTTGTTTTCAGTATAAGCCATGATGGGAATTTCCTTTGGATAGAAATCCGCAATAACTCCAACCTCTAGTGCTTTCACGTCTTCAAAGAAAGGAGCATATTCGAAATTAACTCCTAATTTTAAGTATCCACCTGGTCTAAAAAAAACTCGATCGATTCCTTCTGTGAAAGGAGCTCTACCATAAATATTGTCGACGTAATGCTCACTTGGATCATATCGCTGAACACTTAAATCAAATTGACCTAGTGTACCCGTTGGTTCTAATATTTGCAGAAAGACCGGTTTTAAAACTCCCATGGATAGCCCACCTGAATAAATTGCTCGGATCTCAACACCGTTTCGATCCCCTTTACTGAAGAATGTTCTTTGTCTACCAACACCCAATCGAAGAATAGTGAAGTTATTGAGTTTTCCATAAACATAAGAGCGGGCGTTATCGAAACTCTGATTTACAGACTTTACCTCTTTCGGATGTTTCATGCTCACATAATCCCCTTCCAACATCAATTTCTTATAGCCTGTTAGATTGAATGATCTTCTAAACTGAATACCCCATCCTGAACTGTGAAATAGAATTCCAGCAGTTGCTTCATGTTTCATCAAATAGGGTTTTTCCTCTACATACTCATTTGGATTAAGTTGAGCCTTAGCCCCTCCCATGGTAAGTGTATATAAAAATAACAGTTTTATTCTGAGAAATTTCATTACTACAAATATACAATGATTTTATGCTTTCTATCTAACGAAGGAGTTTTAGCTTTATTTTTACATCATGGCTACAATTAAGACAAAGTATGAGGGAAACCTTAGAACAATTTCTACGCACCTAGCTTCCGGGAATGAAATCATTACTGATGCTCCTAAAGACAATCATGGGAAAGGGGAAGCGTTTTCTCCAACTGACTTGGTTTCAGCTGCTTTAGGTGCTTGTATGTTGTCTGTTATGGGTATTGCTGCTAAGACCCACGAAATCGATTTCAATAATGTGACCATGGATATCACCAAATTTATGGCCTTGGATCCACGTCGAATTGCAGAAATTTCTATTGAATTCTATTTTAATGGAAAGGAATACAGCGATCATCAAAAATTAATTTTAGAAAGAACGGCTCGAACTTGCCCTGTTGCGATGAGTCTTCACCCCGATTTACAGCAATCGATTGTTTTCAATTGGTAACCGTGTATAGATTTCCACTTGTATGAATTGATGAAATTTCCACTTGTATGAATGGATGATTTTAATTCAAGTTAATCAAATCTCAGTACTTTAATAGGATGGATTCCAGAAATAATTTTAGCAGGAATAATCATCACGAGTAAACCCGTCAATAATACAACTCCATTGATCAAAACTATTCCTGGAATAGTAAAGTTGATAGGAACTTGTGATAAATAATAGTCTTCTTCGGGTAAGGAAACTAATCCAGTTTTCATTTGCAATATTGCCAAACTACACGCAATAATATTTCCAATGAGCAATCCTTTTAGTAAAATGTAAAAAGCAACAGAACCAAAAACTCTACCTATAAATTTGTCGTTGGCTCCAATGGATTTTAATATTCCAATTTCTTTAGTGTTTTCCATGATTAAAACCAATAAAGTAGAAATCATCGTGATGCCTGCTACCAAACAAATCAATCCAATGATGACAATGACATTTAAATTTTGCAACTCAAGCCAATTAAACAATTGAGGATATAACTCCTTTGTGCTTTTGGTGTTTAATTTGTACCCTGCTTTTTTATATAGTGCTTCATAAGTTGATTCTTCATGGTACCCTTCATTCGCAAATACTTCGTAACCGCCTACTTCATTGTTTTTCCAATTGTTTACTTGTTGTAATAATCGGATGTCGCAAAGCAGGTATAAATTATCAAACTCTTCACTTAATCCTGTATTGTAAATTCCTTCAACTTTTAATTTTCTCACTTTTCGATCTTCTTGAATAAAAAATACAAGAAAAGAATCTCCAGTTTTTAATTTTAATTTGTTCGCTAAATTTTGAGAGAGTAATACAGCAGTATTGCTGGTACTGTCATTTAGTACTGGAATAGATCCACTCACTAGTTTTTCTTTAAAAAAAGTACGATCAAATTGTGAATCTATACCCTTCAAAACAACACCTTGTATTTCCTCTTTGGTCTTTAATAAACCAGCTTTTAAAATAAAGGGTTGGATGTGTCGGATGTCAGGGATAGATTTTATTTCCTGAATGCTTTGCTCATCTAGCTTTACGGGTGCTTCTTCAAATGAATCATTATTATTAAATGCACTAATTCGATAGTCGGCAACAAAACCTGTTATTTTTCTTGTAATTTCGTTTCTGAAACCAGTAACCACCATTACCGAAATTAGCATCGCAACAATACCCAAAATTATTCCGATCACCGCAATACGTATCACGGGTTTTGTTGTGGCACTCTGAATTCCTTCTGATCGGATCAGGCGTTTTGCGTAAAAAGAGATGAGTTGGTAAGAGGACATGAATGAATATGGCGACTAAGTTAAATTTAAATTACTATATGAGGATGTTTAAAAAACAAAAAGACAGTAAGTTTCTTGATTCAAGGCAGTTTGTTTTGTGGTTGCGAGGCTTCGCGATTGTTTTTTTCTGTTTAGTGCTTTCTTCTTGTACAGGCCAAGAGCAAAGTCGAAGTAGCAAACAAAAATTAGTCTTGGGCGCTGACCGTACCAATAAGTATTTGTCCCTTTTAAAAGGCAAGAAAGTTGGTATCATTGCTAATCCAACCTCTGTCATAAACAAAGTTCATTTAGTAGATACCTTGTTGTCCTTGCAAGTGAACATCGGCTGTGTTTTTGCTCCGGAGCATGGATTTCGAGGCGAAGCGGAGGCTGGCGAAACAGTTATCGCAGGCGTGGATAGTAAAACTGGTGTAAAAGTCTTTTCTTTATATGGTGATCATAAAAAACCAACTGTTGAAAGTTTAAAAGGTATCGAAATACTTGTTTTTGATATTCAAGATGTGGGAGCACGTTTTTATACGTACATCAATACCTTGCAATATGTGATGGAAGCCGCAGCAACTTACAAGTTGCCGTTAATTGTTTTAGATCGACCAAATCCACATGGCAATTATTTTGATGGACCTATATTAGATACATTAGAAAGATCATTCGTTGGATTGCAACAAATTCCAATTGTGCATGGACTAACTATCGGAGAGTATGCAAAAATGTTAAATGGGGAATTATGGTTAGATGATTCTCTTCAATGCAATTTGAAAGTGATTTCGATGTTAAATTGGGATCGAAATAGTATATACAGCTTACCGATTCCTCCCTCTCCGAATTTACCTAACGATAGGGCTATCCGTCTTTATCCTTCTATATGTTTGTTTGAAGGCACAAATGTGAGCTTAGGTCGTGGAACCGATCTGCCATTTCAATGCTATGGGTTTCCCAATAATCCAAATGGAAACTTCGAGTTTACTCCCCTTAGCATTCCAGGAAAAGCAAAACATCCACCCCTTGAGAATACTCTTTGTAAAGGTTATGATTTGTCAAAGTCAGACTTGCATCTTCCAAATAATAGAATTGAATTAAAGTGGTTAATAGACGCTTGGAATTCTTACGCTGATCGATCAAAATTCTTTTTACCTTTTTTTGATAAACTCGCAGGAAATCATATTCTAAAACAACAAATAAGTGCGGAGTGGTCTGAAGAGAAAATACGAGCATCATGGGAGAAAGGATTGAAAAAGTATGCATTGATAAGATCGAAGTATTTGATGTATCCCTAAATAACAAAAGCCACAGGCTTATCCTGCGGCTTTTGTTGAGCGATGTTTGATTAATTGTCCTTTTACTTCACAGTAAATCTAAAGTTGCTTCTTTGTGTTCCTTTTTGTAGAACAAGTATATATGCTCCTTTTGCATAAGTATTGACTGGTATTTCAGAAACATTATCACCTAAATGAGCAAATCGAACTTGCTGCATTAATTCTCTTCCTGACATATCACATACTTTAACTTGGTAATCTGAATCATCATTTGAACTGAATGAATAGTACAACATATCACTTGTTGGATTGGGGTATGCATTTAAGTTTGCATTGTTTCCATCAATGATTTTTGTACTAATATCGGTTGTAGTAAAGAGCGCTGGTGCTGACCAGTCTCCAGCGGTACCACCGCATTTTCCTTTTACCTCAACGTAGTAAGTGCTATTTGGAATAAGCGCTCTAATTTGATAGCTTCCGTTTTGTGTACTTGCGTTAAATGCGATGTTTCTAACTCCTCCGTTTGTAATATGAACTAGACGGATTCTGATTGTATCCATAGGACTTAAATTTGTCCAATAAACAGTTGCGGTTGATGCAGAAATTTGACCAACTGTAAGGGTTCCGAGGCTTGCACAAGTGTCTCTAGTTGAGAAGTATTCAATTTGTGAGTATGGGCTCAAGTATCCATTGCAAAGAGTTCTAACTTGCCACTCATAAGTAGTATTTGGATTTAAATTAGTCATGTTAATAGATGTAGGATTACTAATACCACTTTGCTTTCTATATTGATAAGTGCTTCCACCTACAGGACGATATTTTACGATGATCGAATCTGCAGTTGTATTGTACCAGGTGGCAGTGGCTCTTGATGTGCTGATGTTTGTTGTACTTAAATGCTGAGGTACAGATCCACAAAACAAAGGTGTGCCTAATGTTTTGAAAAGATTATTGGAGCTTACATTAATTCCAGTAGGGCATACACTTTCTACAGTCCAAAAGTAGTTTGTTCCAGGTTGCAAATTATTAATTCTGCAAGTAGAAATGTTTCCGGATATTTCTTTTGAAAGTACAGTCACAGAACCATGAGGCCAGTATCGAACAATGAATTTCTCTGCTGTGATAGATGGGTTCCATCCCAACATGGCAGTGGTATCACTAAGATTATAAGCGGTAAGCATATTGGGTTGCGCACAAATTGTTGGTGCTACATTTTGTGATTGCAATGAAGAAGTACCAGATGTGCATCCAAAAGCATTAGTTGCTGTTACACTAACCAGTTGTGCTGTAGTTAAATTTACACTTGACGATGTTGAACCTGTTGACCAATTATAAGTTACTGCAGAAGGTTCAAATGCTTTTAATTGGAAAGCAGTGTTTGGGAAATAGGTAATAGAGATCCAAGGATTCATTGGTTTTGGTAAAACTTTAACCGTAATTGAATCTTTGCTCGTCACCATTCCATTACTGCTTCTTGCGAATACAATGTATGTCCCAGCTTGATTTACTGTAATGGTGGCTGAAGTTTGTCCAGTGGGTGCCCATATATAGTTTGCACCTCCAGTTGCTGTAAGTTGTATGTTTCCACCAGCGCAGAATTCGGCAGCGCCCGTTGTTGAAATTACTACAGGAGAAACCGTATTCATAGTAATGTTCACCGCTGTACTTGTTGACGTACATCCTGATCCGTTAGTAACGGTTACCATATACGAACCAGCGCTGTTAACGGTAATACTTGAAGTGGTTTGTCCTCCAGGTTGCCATAAGTATGATCCACCTCCTGTTGCCACAAGACTAGTAGTTTGGCCCGCATTTATATTGGTAGGGCCATTCACAGTAACGGATGCAGTGGGAGTTGCAGTAACCGTTACATTGATGTTGTTTGAAGTCGCAGTACAACCATTTGATCCCGTTGCTACGACACTATAAGTACCTGTTGAGTTTGCGGTAATTCCAGTTCCAGTTTGTCCGTTTGACCAACTATAACTTGATCCACCATTTGCTGTTAAATTCACACTTCCTCCTTGGCAGAATGTAGTGTTACCATTTGCACTTATCGATGCATTTGGATTTGTATTTACAGTGATAGGTATTGTTTGTGAAGTTGCGCTACATGCGCCATTTGCTGATACCACTACGCCATAATTTCCAGAAGTCGAAACTGTGATTTGTTGGCTTGTACTTCCGTTAGACCAATTGTAAGTATAGCCAGCAGCTGCACTAAGTATAACATTATTTCCTTGACAAAAGGAGGTAGGTCCACTTGGTGTTACGGCTGCATTTGCGGTAGTAGCAACAGTGATATTTACTGGTGATGAGTTTGTGCTGCATCCACTTGCTCCAGTTACAATTACAGAATACGATCCGGCACTATTTACTTGTATAGTTTGAGTGGTAGCTCCATTTGACCATAAGTAGGTACTTCCAGATGAAGCAGTAAGGTTCGTGCTTTGTCCTTGGCAAATGGTGTTGCTGGTTGATGTAATGCTTGCTGATGGTGCTGAATTCACAGTTACTTGAATTGCTGTTGAAACCGAGGCACATCCAGTTCCGTTATTCACAGCCACAGTATAAGATCCGCTTTGAGAAACAGTAATGGCTTGGGTAGTCTGACCATTCGACCATGAATAAGAATTTCCGGCAGCAGCTGTTAGCGTCACACTGCCACCTTGACAAAAATTTGTTGATCCAGAAGTATTAACGTTAGCTACAGAAGTACCGCAAGAAGCTTGTCCTGGATTTAAATTTAAACTATTATTTGTACTTATTAAGATTTTGTCGATCTCAATGTTTGAGTTAGTCGCTAATATCGAAAGCGTTTGTTCCTGAACTGATAAATTCGAATAGGCTATTGCTTGTCCTGAACAAGCATCTAAACTATACCAAGTCCATGCTGTATTGGTAATGCAACCTATGCTTTTCGATGTTTGTCCTGCAACATTAACGCTAATGGCTCCACCAGTTGCATTCTTACTTCTTGCACGAACCCATAAATAATAGTTTTGACTTGTGCGTGGAGTGAAATTGTATTCAACCGCTGTTGGAGTTGCAATAAATGAAATAAATGAGGTATACGATCTATAATCTCCAGGCGCTGTCCCAGATGGAACTTCTGTTTTAATTTTAGCTATAGTATTGTTGTTGTCAAAAACTTCAGCTTCAAATTGAAAGTCTTTTGACCATCTTTCAGGATGCTCATATTGATGCCATGAATCTAATTGATAAAAAGCTTTTGCACTTGGAACTGTAGCATCGTAAATGTAAACAGATCCTTGTCGTCTGAATTCAATGTTTAAGGAATCGTTGCCTAGTTTAAATTTTCCATATGTAGACATGGGTGCATTGTTGATCGTATTTGCATCCACCATTTGTGCCGCAGTGATTACATATTTTTCTTGTCCGTTTAATTTACGCACTGAAACTAATTGATTGGTGTTTCCAGTGTAATAAAGATATTTTGGATTGTTAGGTTGCAAGGTAGTACTTGATAAAAAATAGAGAGGAACATCTCCTGTTAATAGTGAGCTGTTTTTTAAGATGGATTCGTATCTTGATGTAATTGCTTGTGCATAGACAGGCATTACAGTTTGCCATCCCCAATTCTTTGAATCCGGATAGGGAGCAGCTAAACTAAAATATCCAGCATAGAAAAATTCAGATCCCCAATTAGAAAGAATTTTTAACATGGCTAAGTATTGTGAGGGACGAACATTCACGGTTTCGTCAATATTCCAACCTGCACTGATGAATGGAGACATTAAATCATCGCCATTTTGAAGTTCATAATATTTGCAATCTGCAAACCAACCTAAGCCATGCCATGCACCTGACCATGCTTTCCAGTTGTTAGGCCAGCGAGGATAGAAATCGCCCGTTGGATAATATTTACCATTGATTTGTGTATTGATTGTTTTAGCTTGATTCCAAACAGGGCGGTAATCCGTTTGTCCGTCTAATGCATAATGAGTAAAAATAGTTCCTGGACTCGCGCTCATAAATTGATCTCGATATAATTTTGTTTGGTAGGCATATTTGCTCCCACGATAATCGTTAACAGATAAACCAGATGAAATAAAATCAGTATTGATCGCTGGATCTGTGTTAAGTGCGACACCATTCTTACTAACTAAAGGAATCGCTTCGCCATTTTCATTTAAAATCGTTAGCGGTCTACCTAAAGCAGTAACTAGGTTTTGTAAATATCCTTTTTGCCTTTGTCCATCTGCAATGATAGAAGCAGCAGGAGCAACTGGAGACCATATTTTACTTGTACCAACAGATCCATTGGTTCCTAAATATTGTCCAGCACTGTTACGTATATAATGATCGTTGGTAAGTGTTGATTTACTAATGTTGCCATTAATTTGCGGCCAGAAACTAATGGCAGATGTTTTATAACTTGGATTTCTTTTTGCAATGGCTGTTAAAGCTGCTGAAAGTACATTGTTGGTATCAGCATAATTTGCAGGTGAAGAATAGGAGCCAATATTTGAGTTAACTAAAAAGTAATAATTCCAATTCTTATAGAACTCCGTTACATTTACTTTTGCATTCGCAATCATTTGTTGATTATTTACGCCTGGTTGTTGTTGTCCCGAAAAATACTCGATCCCGAACCATATGAAATTGCGATTCATTGTATGTCCGGGTTGAAAGCGTGGCAGTGGGTAAGATAATAATTGCTGTTGGGCATTTAAGTTTCCAGTTGCGTATTCTAACGGGTCGTACGTTTGTGCATTCGTCATGCTTAACGCAAATAATAATGGAAGTAGTAATAGTTTTTTCATCGCTCTTTTTTTAATTTCTGTTTTTTGGCACACGGTTTGCAAATGAAGTTCGATTTTCTTTGCTCGCTTGCGCATGATGCAATTTATCCTATCCTTTAAGAGGTAATAGGTAATAAGTGCATTTTCCTTATTTATGTAAGAAAGTACTGTTTTGATGATGAAAGCAATGCTTTATTCTCAAAAAAATGAATAGGAAGGAGATGTTTAAAGGGATAGTTTTAAAAACCTATGAAATATAAAATGTAAGACTTCTATAAAAAATATAGGGTTATTTTCAATTGGCTATTTTATCAGATGAAAAATTGACTTCTATTTCAAATAAAAAAACCCTGTTTCCAGGGTTTTTTTATTTGGCTTTACTGTTTTTTTACTGTTTTATCTTGAAGATACTATTTTAATTCGTTGGGTAGCGTTGGGCGAACTCAATTCTAAGATGTAAACTCCACCGGCAAGATGATTTGTTGAATAGTCAATAATGGATTCTCCGCTATTCATACGACCTTTATCTAAAATTAAATCAATCATTTTACCTGATATATCAAATAATTTTATAGTAACAGGTGATTCTTCTGAAAGTTCAAATGCTATTTTTACAAATTCACTAAATGGATTTGGATATACATTTAAGTTTAAATTCGACTCTACTATTTCACCTTCGCGACATGGTGTAGTTACGGTATACGGAATAGAGAAGGTTCCGCAGGATATCAATTGTGCTCGCATTTTGTAAACTCCAGGAGTAGTAACTGTGAATGTATTGCTTGTTCCAGTATACACAACAATATTATTCTTGTACCAAACATAGGCATTCGCATTTGAGTTTGTAACTGTGAAGGTAACGCTTCCTCCGGTGCAGAATGAAAGTGGGCCATTTGGGTTCACCGTAAATGTAGCAATTGGACTTACGGTTACAGTAGTTGGATTAGAGAGAGCAGAACATCCACCAGATTGAGAAACCGAAACTGTATAATTTCCATTTAACGATGCTGTTATGGTTTTAGTGGTTGCACCATTCGACCATAAATAACTTGTTCCTGTGCTCGCTGTAAGTAGAACACTTCCTCCTTGGCAGAAACTGGTAGAACCAGTAGCTGTTATAGTTGGAGTTGCCGCTGATCCAGTACCAACCGTTACAATAACGGACGTTGAAGTAGCAAAGCATCCTCCCAATTGAGTGACACGAACATTATAAGAACCTGCTGATGAAACTGTGATGGAAGAAGTGGTAGCTCCGTTCGACCATAAGTAAGAAGTGCCAGCGCTTGCTGTTAAAAGGACACTACCTCCAGAACAAAATGTAAGTGGTCCACTTGCATTGATAGTTGGTGTAGGAGCACCTCCTACAGTAACCGCGGTGTTTGTTGATGTTGCTGAACAACCACCAATTTGTGTTACTCTTACATTATATGAGCCACCCGTTGTTACATTAATTGAAGATGTAGTTGCACCATTCGACCATAAGTAAGCAGAACCAGCGCTAGCAGTCAATGTTACAGATCCTCCCGTACAAAGAGTGGTTGATCCACTCGCTGTAATGGTAGGTGTTGGGGCAGTACCCACAGAAAGCGTTGTTGCAACAGAGGTGGCAGAACATCCACCTGTTTGAGTTACACGTACTGTATAGCTTCCTGCACTTCCAGTTGTAATTGCTTTAGTAGTTGCGCCATTCGACCACAAATATGCTATCCCTGTTGTTGCTGTTAAAGTGACAACACTTCCCGTACATAAATTAGTACTTCCTGAATTTGTAATGGTAGGAATAGCTGCAGATCCCACAGTGGTCGCTGTTGCTGCAGATGTTGCAGAGCAGCCTCCTGATTGTGTAACTCTAACAGTGTAATTTCCAGTTGCGCTTACAGTGATTGAATTCGTGGTTGCGCCATTCGACCATAGATAACCTATACCAGTGCTTGAAGATAAAACAACATTTCCTCCAGTACAGAAAGTCAATGGTCCGTTAGCAGATATAATTGGAGTAGGCGCTGCGCCAACCGTTACAGAAGTTGCTGCTGATGTGGAAGAGCAACCATTGCTTTGAGTAACTGAAACAATATAATTACTTGCAGTTGTTGCGGTAATTGTTTTTGTAGTAGCCCCATTCGACCATAAATAATTTAATCCTGTATTAGCAGTTAATGTAACACTTCCACCGCTACAGAGTGTTGTACTTCCGCTTGGAGTAATAGTTGACGGTGTTGTTGTATTCACCGCTACAGTAACTGCATTAGCAGCAGTTGTGCATCCATTCGTTCCAGTTACAGTTACAACATAGGAGCCTGCAGCAGAAGCATTGATGGTCTTCGTAGTTGCACCATTTGACCATAAGTAAGTGCCGCTAGTTGCACTTGAAGTAAGACTAATAGAATTTCCTCCACAAATATTGAGTGATCCTGTATAGCCAATGGAGTTAGATGGTTTCGCATTCACTACTACTGATACAGGAGTCGAAATTGCAGTTCCTGCTGCATTAGTTACTGTAACCGTAAAGGATCCACTTGTTGTTACATTAACAGTTTGAGAAGTTGCTCCAGAAGACCATAAATAACTGGTTCCTGTATTCGCACTTAAAGTAACTGATCCACCTTGGCAAAACGTAGTAGCTCCACTTGGAGTGATTGAAGCGATTGCCGTTGCACTACAAGGTGCCGCAAATGTAGTATAGAAGTTACCAGCGGTTGGTGTGATCGTAATAAGATCGATTTCTAAATTAGTGTTGGTTGGAGTAATTACTAATTTTTGATTGGTTAATGGAAGACTCGTCAAAGTCATTTGTGCATTATTACCTGCGTCGTAACGATACCATGTCCAATTTGTATCTGCTATACAAGTCACGTTGAATTTAGACACTCCGTTTAAGCTGATGTTAAATCCAGTGTTTATTCCACCGCGACTTCTTGCTCTCACCCAAACATAATGCGTTGCAGCGGTCGTTCCGCGTGGTGTGAAATTGTATTCTGCTCCGACTACTGCTTTAAAAGTTGTATAGGTGGTGTAGTTTGTATAGTTTCCAGCAACGGTACCTGCAGGTACTTGAGTTTTTAATTCAAGGTTTGCATTTACATTGTCAAAAATTTCTGCTTCAAGGTTAAATGTTTTCGACCAATAATAGGGATGAGAATTTTCATGCCATGCATCTAGCTGATAAAATACTGGAGAGCTGGCATTAGTTCTATCATATATATAAGTGCTTCCTTGACGACGAATTCCGAAGGTTAAATCATTCCCGTCAATTTTAATGGATGCTGTTCCTGACAATTCAGCATTTCCAGACATGTTAGAATTTGGTTGAATCGTACCAGTAATTGCGTACTTAGCTTTTGCGTCATGTTTTCTTGCAACTACTAATTTCCGGATGTCTCCAGCATAAAATGTGTAACCCGGTTTTCCTCCACCACTAGAAGCACTTTGAGGAACATCTCCAAGCATTAAATTCCCACTTAAGAATAAATCATCATAGCGACTAGCAATGGCTTGTGCATATCCAGGTATAGCCATTTGCCAAACATAATTCGATGGATTTTGATAGGGAGTTGATGTAACAAAATAACCACATCCAAAATTTTCAGCACCCGCCATAGATATTGCTTTTAAAAAGCCTAACCACTGAGCTGGACGAACAATTGATTCTTCATTGCTATTCCATCCTGGACTAACTACAGGAGAAAATAATTTGTCACCTAATGCAATTTCTTCGTGTCGACCTTCAATTACATATTGCCAGCCGTGAGCAGCACCCTGCCAATAGCGCCAATTGCCTGGCCATTGCATATAAATATCACCGTTAGAATAGCGTTGATTATTTGTTAATGATTGTAAACCTCTAATTGAAGCCCAATCCCATGCATATACAGGATGACCATTTAAATAGTAATGTAAAATTCTTGTGTTCGTCATGTTGGATTGACTTCTCCATTCATTCATATAAGAATCAGAAATTCTTTTGTATTCTCCACCCTTAAATTTTCTCCAGTTGCCAAGTCCACTTGCATTAAAAGCAGAAGTTACAGTTGGATCTCTTTGTAAGCTTACATCCGTCCATGCTGGAATTACTTCACCATTTTCAAAAACCAAGTCAATCGGTCTAGTTAGAGCTGAAGATAATTGTGATAAATAATATTTTTGTGTTTGTCCATCTAACCTAAATGAATCAACAGGTGCTTTAGGGCTGACAGTTCTTCCACTAGTTATTATATTACCATACATATCTAAAAATTGACCTGCATTATTTCTCAAATAACTGTTGGATGGTAAAGTTTTACTCTCAATGTAAGGATCTTTACTTGCTTTGCCAATTACAGAGGGGCTTAATTGTGGCCAATAAGTATTAGCAGATGTTTTCCACGATGGATTTTGATTGGCTAGGTTTATCCACGCTCCATCATAATCGTTCACATTTGTAAAAGAAGTATAGCGCGAAGTATTACTAGTTACCATTACGGTATAATTGAAATTTTTAACTAACTCCGTTTGTACTTCAATGCTTCGTTGCACAAGAGTTGCTTGTGGAGATGAACTGATTCCATAACCTGCAACATGAGCAGGATTAAATACAGCATAGTTGGGGAAAAGTGTTGAGCTTGGTTTGTTTCGAGCAGATGGAAATGACTTTAGTTGAACCAAGGCATCAATATTAGAATTAGGATGACCCGGTGCATATTCTTGTGGATCTACTCCTGCAGTTACAGGAGTAGGTGTAGGTGGATTTACTGTAGAGTTTCCAAAAGAGTAAGGTCTGTTTTGAGTGAAATCTTGATAATGTTTGTAAATCATTTGACCTGGCAAAGCGTTTGTGTAAAGTGCAATTTCATCCAGATCACCTACATATTGATAGTAAGAAGTATTTGTATTAATATCGACGATATTACTGTTTGTACTTCCTGCGTTTAAAGGAATTGATCCTGCAGGAATAGATTTAGTAAACCCTGTTGGCAATTGTCCATCAACCCAAATCTCTTTTGTTCCAGTTTTTGCATTGTACTTAAAAACTAAATGATGCCAGTTGCCATCCATGTAGTAACCATAAGTTCCTCTTCCAATACCACTGAGATTTAAATCCCAATTGTCTGATACCGCAGTTGAAGTTCCAGTTGGTATTGACTTTGTTGTAAATCTGAAATAAGGAAAACAATAGCGAATGCTAATAGCTCCATCTCTTCTACTCATTAATTGAACTATTTCATTGATGTTTGCACCTGGTCTAAATAATAATTCTAATGTGAATCCAGAATCAGGAGAGAAAGCTACATTCGATGTGATCGCTCTTGATGTTGAATTTAGTTTCAAATACTTTCCAATACCTGTATTGCTTTGCGCATTGCCAATGGAATAGGTGGATTGGAAGTAGGATACATTTAATGGTGCGATTCCCGTTGAATCTGCTAAAGAATTACTGGTATTAAATGTCCAGTAATGTTTGGGTGTCCATGTTTGTGAAAATGTGGTTGTACTTAAAATGGAGCAAGCCATTAGGGCTGCTGCGAAAAACCACTTTGATTGGTTTTTGATCATAGTAAGTTTCATGTTTTGGTTTGTGTTAATGGGTGAATATTGTTTTGTGTGTAATGGGCAATTCAAACTCGCATCCCGTTTAGGGCGTCTTTCAATAACTCATAAAAATTGGGCTTTCTACTTCCTCGTGGTCAAATATAACGGAAAGGGTGGACTAAACAAATGCTAATCTGATTGTTTGATGCAACTAGTTGATTTTCAGTTAAAAAAATTTATTGTTGTCAACAAAAATTCGCCATTGACCAAATTTATCGAGTCGTTCGCCATTAAAAACCGAATGTTCGCCAACTTCGGTTGACAAATTTGCCCACCCATCTGAAAGAAAAGAGATGAGTGTTTTGTGGGGAAAGGAAAGTGAGAAGAAGGATAAATCGATATAAAAAAGCCTGCTTTAGCGCCTTTAATTGAAATTTGGCAAGCCAGTTATACTACATGATTCTTGCCTCATTTTGCATTTAGGAGACGTAGTTTTTGTGCTAATCGATAAATTCCAAGCGAAAAATTAGATGGAGTAGGGTTCTCATTATGTTCTTTTAATTTTTTTAGTAGATATCCAAGTATAATTAGGGTCATTTGTTATAGAATGACATTTACGTTTCCTTCTTTGTTTTGTCGTTGTCCAGTTGGACCAGCAGCAGATACTTTATATATATAGGTACCCATCGGAACTTTTACACCTTGGAAAGTTCCATCCCATCGGTCATTGGCATTTCCTGACTCATAGATCATCTGTCCCCAACGATTAAAAATTTGCATTTTGAAATCTTGTACACCTTCCCCTGCAATACCAAAGGTGTCGTTCATTCCATCCCCGTTTGGAGTAAAGGTGTTGGGTATATAGAAGCTAATGGCCGGCACTATATCTACTTCATTCGAGATACTAAATACTTGCGGTTGCCCAGCCTTATAAGCGAGTACTCTATATTTACGACTTGCTGAAACTTGGGCTTCTGCCGGTTCTATATGTAAAAGGCAAATGGTGCCTAACAAAAGAAATCCCTTTAAACTCATCTTAATTATTTGCTGCATGACTGATTTGTTTGTTGAAGGCAATCTAGCATCAGTTTAAGCTTTCGAATTAACGATGTCTTGCAAATTAGCACTTCGGTAAGGTTATGACCTTGATTTGTACAATTTAGCAAGAAAAAAAATTCAATTTATAGAGTGAAGTAAGTCACAATGATATAGCAAAAGTAAGGTGTGCTCTGTGTAAGGAATTGGAGTATGTTGTTTCGGAATTGCGGCATTTATAGGCTTGTCAAGTCTAATAAGTATTGAATTCTAACAATCATTTTTATACCTTTTAGAGAGCAAGTAACCTTTTAAGGAGGGTTTTATCCTTCAAAAACTCAATTTTACTATAGTTGATTATAGGTTAGAAATCGCTGTCTATGTAAAAAAGGGATGGGTTTTACTGTCTTTTTTGTTAAGTTTCTTCGGCAGTCTTTTAAAAGATGAATTTATTTGAGAAGACTTGTTTGGTTTGAAATATTTTTTACATTTGGATGTAGAAATAATGGATATGAGCCGCTATATATTTTTAATTAAAATTGACGTGAAGATTCTTAATAGAATGTAGTAGGGCTGTTATTTCTTCAGCCCTTTTCTTATTGTGTGAATTCCTAAACCATAAAGGTTATGCATACTATAAAACAGCTTACAGAAATGAAAAACGAACATGATCAATGGCAAGATCGCCTTCGTTTTTACAAAGATGAAATTTCACATTTTAACAATCACTTAGGTCGACTCTCCGTCTCGGGAAGTCCCAATGAAGTGATGGCTTCGGTGGAACATTTCCAAAATCAATTTATTCGTCAGAAAGAAGTGTTGGATATAATTCGGCATGATTTCAAACAGCACGAAAATTTGATTGAGTCCATTGGAGATGGAAAAGCACCAGAGCCTAATGCTGGTATCCAAAAAATACATAGTGTTCAGCGTGAAAAACTAGATCAATTCGAAAACATTTTTCATGATCTCCGCAATGAGTTCAATATGTTTTTGAATCGAGCAGAGTAACCTGATTTTAAATAATTGATCTAATTAAGAATTCTTGTTGTTCTCAAGGATGGAATATTAATATGTACTATTCCATCCTTGCAGAATTTGTATTCGCAAAAATGATGCGAACTTAAAGCATGATGATCATCGATATAGCCAGAGAAAGGATAACAAGTTCTTCTGCTATAAAAAGAAGTCGATTTTTATTAATTGTATTTTCGTTGCTCATGTTTTACCTTTCTTATAAAATACAATTTATGTATTAAACAAAGGATCAACTGATGAAAGAGAGTTTGAATCTTACATGTTTCTTACTTTTTGAAATCGTGGATGTTAATTTTACCTTGTTTAATTATAAAGGTAGAAATTATAGGCAATTCTTTGCGGCTCTGCGCCCTTTGTTAGAAAATTTGTCGTAACGTAAACCTTGCAATAAAACTTAGCGATTTACACGTGAATTATATTTTGAAATCGTGGATATCAAGTTTTGATGTGCAAAAAATGATTTCTTCTTCAATATGATTTGAGCAGACGAAAATCGTTTTATGTTTAGCGTATTGTTCTATTAATTCTTGATACCATGAATGCCCATTCTTATCGAGATTAGATAATGGTTCATCTAATAATAAAACCGGTGTGTTACTCAATATCGCCATCGATAATTTAAGTCGCTGTTTCATTCCCGATGAAAAGTGTTTAATGGCTTTGTTGCTGCTGTTTCCCAATTGCATGATGTCAATTACATCAGGAATTGATAGTTTATTTTGAAATGGTTTAAAGGAGCTGTAGAAAGAAAGCAATTCTTGAATGTTATATTCTTCTGGCAAATCAATGTAAGGAGCTGCATAAGATATCTGATGATACCATTGGTCAATGGCAATGGTATTCCCATCTAAAGAAAAATGAATGGCACCTTCATTTAACGATTGAAACCCAGAAATGATTTGTAGTAATGTCGATTTTCCCGATCCATTTAATCCCGTGATTGCTAATTTTTCGGCGCCTTGAATGTGTAGTTCCAAATTTCGAAAGACCCATTGCTTTTGAAATTTTTTCCCTGCCGATTGTAGTTGAATCTGGATCAAAGCAGAAAGATTACTCAGCTTTTTGAAAACTACTAACAGGACCTCTGATAATTCCTTTCTCTGATGATTTGACAAATTCAATAATTAAATCACGATGTACTGATGATTCAAATTCTTCTTCAACCATGCCTATCGCTTTGGAAATAGTATATCCGCGCTGAAAAATGGTGCGATAAATATTTTGAATTTCTTCAATATGTTCTTTGCTGAATCCGCGTCTCATTAATCCTACTGAATTTATTCCAGCATAACTTAACGGCTCTCTTGCTGCTTTCACAAAAGGAGGAACATTTTTTCTGACTCCAGTTTGTCCGCCAATAAAACTATGCGCTCCAATATGCATGAATTGTGATACACCTACGTATCCTTCTAAAATAGCCCAATCGTTAATGGTAACATGTCCGGCAAGATTTACAGAATTGGCAAGTATCACATGATTCCCAATGATGCAATCATGTGCAATATGTACATAAGCCATCAATAAACAATTCTGACCCACTTCAGATCTTCCCATAGCCGAAGTGCCTCTGTTAAGCGTGACACATTCTCTGATGGTAGAATTGTCTCCTATTACAGCTGTTGTTTCTTCTCCGCTAAATTTTAAATCTTGAGGAATAGCAGCGATCACTGCTCCTGGAAAAATTTTACAATTAGATCCAATCCTGGCTCCATCATAAATGGTTACGTTCGATCCAATCCAAGTGTTATCTCCAATCTCTACATCACCATGAATGCAGGTAAAGGGATCAACGGTAACGTTGTTTCCGAGTTTTGCCTTAGGATGTATGAAAGCGAGAGAACTTAACATTAGCTTTTCTTTACAATTTGTGCCATCATTTCGGCTTCCATAACTACTTTGTCACCTACAATGGCTTCTCCTTTCATATGGCAAATGCCTCTGCGAATAGGACTGATTAATTTTAAATCGAAAATAACAGTGTCGCCAGGCATTACTTTTTGTTTGAATCTTGCTTCATTTATTTTCATAAAGTAGGTCCAGTAATTCTCCGGATCAGGAACTGTGTTTAACACTAAAATTCCACCAGTTTGTGCCATCGCTTCAATTAATAATACACCAGGCATTACAGGGTTTTCGGGGAAGTGACCTTGGAAAAACCATTCGTTCATGGTCACATTTTTTACACCTACCACGCGATCTGCTTCCAGTTCCATGATCTTGTCGATCAATAAAAATGGAATGCGATGCGGCAACATTTTTGTGATTTTGTTGATGTCGTAAACAGGGGTAGCATTCAAATCATACGTACGTACTTTTTGATTGCGATCACGTTTAATAACTTCCTTAATTACTTTGGCGAACTCTACATTCGCAGCATGTCCCGGACGCGCTGCTAAAATATGACCTTGAAAAGGCATTCCTACTAAAGCAAAATCACCAATGATGTCTAAGAGTTTATGGCGAGCAGGTTCGTTTTGAAAATGCAATTGTACATTATTCAAAATTCCTTTTTCTTTTACTTCTACACGAGGTTTGTTAAATAGCTTTGCTAATTCATCTAATTTCTCCTGGCTAATCTCACGATCTACTACCACAATAGCGTTGTTTAAATCTCCGCCTTTAATCAAATCATGTTTTACCAAAGATTCCAGTTCATGTAAAAAACAAAAGGTGCGGCAAGGTCCAAAGTCATTTTTGAACTCTTCCATTTTATGCAACTGGGCATGTTGAGTTCCTAATACCGGACTATTGTAATCCACCATTACCGTGATTCTATATTCCGGACTCGGTACCGCTAGCATTTCTACATTACGAGAGGGTTCTTCATACGATAGTACTTCGTTTAAAACGTACACTTCTCGCTCTGCATCTTGTTCTTCAAATCCTACTGATAACAATGCTTCCACAAAGGGAGCCGCACTACCATCCATAATGGGAACTTCAGGCCCATCTACTTCAATAATAATATTATCTAATTGCAATCCTACTAAAGCGGCTAATGCATGCTCTGTAGTACTAATTCTTGCTCCGTTTTGTTGTAGTGTTGTTCCTCGAGAAGTATCCACCACGTTAAAAGCATCCACATCAATCACTGGACTTCCTTCGATGTCGGTTCTTACAAATTTGAACCAATGATTTTCGGGTGCCGGCTTAAATGTTAAGTTGACTTTTGCTCCAGTATGTAATCCGACTCCAGAAACGGTAATCGGTTTTTTAATCGTCTTTTGTTTTTGCGACATGCTCTTTGATCAAGTGGATGTAGATCTAATTTCTGCTAGCGATCTTTGTAACTCTATAATTTTTTTCTCTAATTCAGGAAGTTTGCGGAAGAGCACATAGGTCCGTTTAAATTCACCAATGTTGAATGCTGGTGAGCCTTGTAAAATTTCTCCTGGTGTATTGATGGAAGCTCCAATACCCGACTGCGCAGCGATTTTTACATCGTCGGCAATTTGAATATGTCCTACAATTCCTACTTGTCCACCAATCATGCAATTCTTCCCAATCTTGGTTGATCCTGCAATTCCTGTTTGTGCAGCGATCACTGTATTCTCACCAATCTCTACATTGTGAGCAATCTGAATCAGGTTGTCCAACTTCACACCTTTGCGAATGATCGTACTTCCTAAAGTAGCTCTGTCAATGGTGGTGTTTGAACCCACTTCAACCAGATCTTCGATGATCACATTTCCAATTTGTGCCACTTTTTGCAAACTGCCATTATTAGGTTGGAAGCCAAATCCATCTCCCCCCACCACAACGCCCGAATGTAAAGTCACATTTTTTCCGATAATACAATCAGAATAAATCTTTACTCCTGGGAAGAGAGTTGTGTCATCCCCAATCACACAATTGTCGCCGACATATGCATTCGGATAAATCTTTACACGGTTACCTAATGTTACACTCTTGCCCACATAGGCAAAGGTTCCTAAGTACAAATCGTCACCATGTGTTGATGAGGCATCGATGAAAGAATTTTCTTCAATGCCAATTTTATTTCTTTTGATGGTATTGTAAACTTCTAAAAGCTTGGCGAAACTTTGTGCTGCATTTTCCACTCGAACCATGGTCGACTTCACTTTCTTCTCAGCCACAAAATCATTATTCACGATAACGATAGACGCCTCCGTCGAATAAATATAGGGGGTATAAATTGGATTGGCCAAAAAGCTAAGCGAGCCAGCCGTTCCTTCTTCAATCTTCGAAAGTCGAGAAACTTTTTCGGCCGGATTTCCTTCTACGGTTCCTTGAAGAAGTTCTGCGATTTGTTGTGCGGTAAATTCCATAACAGCCTGCAAATTTACGAATTAATTGTTGAGTTCATCCCTTCCATTTGGATTATATCAACCCAAATTATGCTAGATCAAAATAGGGGATCAAGGGAGTGGAATGAGCTCTTGTAGCACACAAATGTAATGCTTCTGAATGGGCATAGAAAGAACGGCAACATCCATTTGGTCACTCGCTGCAATAAGTTCAGCAAGAGTGCCATCACGATATAAAATTTGAATGGGTTCACCCGTAGGATCATAAGCCGAGTTGGAGATGGATCCGCTGAATGCGAAATATTCTGATTCCTTTTTGCTAATCTTAAATTGATCCACCGCACGCTGCTGATATTCTTCGAGATCGGCAGGTAAAATCACATCTTTTCGTAATCTTATTTTATACAAATCTCTATTAACCATGCCTTTGCAAAGGCGACTTAACACCACATCCGAATGCTCAGCCCATACTTTGATGGACGTGAAAACATCGTAATCATCCAAGTTCGCATACATTCCCAGTAAATCGGGATTCGATTCTAAATCCTTCGCCGACACTTTATTCTTCAAAAAATAATGCAGAGAAGGAGTAGCGAATAGGGCTTGTCCAGCGGTAATCAATTCCCGAGCACGCCTTAAAATATTGACTAAGAGTTGTTCTGTAGCCAATACGGTTTTATGCAAATAGACCTGCCAATACATAAGTCGGCGAGCGAGAATAAATTTCTCAATAGAATAAACACCCTTCTCTTCCACCACCAATCGGTCGTTGTGTACATCCAACATTTTGATAATACGTTGGGCGCCAATCGTTCCTTCGAGAACGCCTGTATAAAAACTATCGCGGTTCAGGTAATCCAATCGGTCCATATCTAACTGACTGGAAATCATTTGATGTAGAAACTTTTTGGCATAAGTTCCTTTAAAAATTTCGATCGCCATACTCAGTTGCCCATCAAACTCCTCATTCAGCTTTTCCATGAACAGGAGCGAAACCTTCTCATGTTTAATTCCAGAAATAAGACTATGCTCGAGGGCATGAGAAAAGGGACTATGTCCAATATCGTGAAGCAAAATGGCCACCTCAACAGCCAAAGCTTCTTCATTCGTAACTTCAATTCCTTTCGATCGCAACACTTCAATGGTTTGTGTAGTCAAATGCAAAGCACCCAAAGCATGATGAAAGCGAGTATGCAAAGCACCGGGATACACCATATGTCCCAAGCCCAGTTGTCGAATGCGACGGAGGCGTTGAAACCAAGCATGCTCTATCAAATCAAAAATCAAGGGATGCGGAATGGAGATGAATCCGTAGACGGGATCGTTGAATATTTTCTTTTTATTGGTTTTCAAAATAGAGAATGGAATTGATGGCTCGAAATTACTCTTTTAAGAGGAGAATAATTATTCCGTCAATTGATATTGTCATTTTAAACGCAGCGGGCGCAACGCTTAGCAGCGGTCGCAGCGGGAGCAAATCCGTGTAAATCTTAATAATCCGCATTGCCAACTGAAGCAGAAGCGAAAGTTGGTGTCATCCGCGCCTGCCTGCCGCAGGTAGGTTCTATTGGAATGAGATTAAAGCTCGAGGAATTTATATAGATGGATAAGAACTAAGTTTGAAGATGTTTTTCTCCTCATTTTGAGACGATTAAGAAAAATAAAATTGTCACGTGCACAATAAATTGAACCTAAATCTTTACCCTGTTGTTGGATAGTTCGAGTACTTTTGTGAAGGAATAATCGTTTTGATTGTTCTTGGATTGATAAAAATAATTTAGAATATGGAAAAAGTACAAATTCTCTGGGCCGATGATGAAATAGACTTGTTGAAGCCACACATCATGTTTTTGGAGAATAAAGGATATGAAGTTACTACTACTACTAATGGTCGTGATGCGGTGGATCTCGTGAAGTCGAAAGAGTATGATATTATTTTTTTAGATGAAAACATGCCGGGCATCAGCGGACTCGAAACGTTGATGCAAATAAAGAATCTGCGAAGTACGGTTCCTGTAGTAATGATCACCAAAAACGAAGCTGAAGAAATTATGGAAGAAGCGATCGGAGGGAAGATCGCCGATTATCTCATCAAGCCTGTAAATCCAAATCAGATTTTATTATCGCTCAAGAAAAATTTGGAAGATAAGCGATTGATTTCCGAAAAAACATCTCAAAGTTACCAGCAAGAATTTCGTCAAATCGGAATGTCGATGAGCGACCGATTGAGTTGGAATGAATGGGTAGATGTGTATAAGAAATTAGTGTATTGGGAGATTGAATTGGAAGCATCGAAAGATCCAAGTATGTATGATATTTTAACTATGCAGAAGTCAGAAGCGAATCATCTCTTTAGCAAATTTGTTGAAAATAATTATTTGGGATGGTTTAAAAATCCAGATACGGCGCCCTTGTTATCGCATGAGTTGATGCGACGAAAAGCATTTCCATTAGTAGATCAATCGGAAGAGCCTGTATTCTTTTTGTTGATTGATAATTTGCGATACGATCAGTGGAAAGTGATTCAGCCTGCTATTCAAGAATTATTTAAAATTGTGGAGGAAGACACTTACTGCAGTATTTTGCCAACGGCAACGCAGTATGCAAGAAATGCGATTTTCTCAGGGATGATGCCCTCTGAAATTCAAAAACGCTTTCCCGATAAATGGATCAATGACGATGAAGAAGAAGGAAAGAATAATTTTGAAGAAGATTTTTTAGTCGATCAAATTCAACGATTGCGTAAAACGTATAAGCACTCTTATACAAAAGTGACTAATTTAGATGCAGGAAAAGCATTGGTGGATCAAGTGCCCAATATGTTTCGAAATAAATTAAATGTGATTGTCTATAATTTTGTAGATATGTTATCACATGCTCGCACCGATATGAAAGTAATTAAAGAACTGGCTCAAGATGAAAAAGGCTATCGTTCCATCACACGCTCTTGGTTTGAACATTCTCCCCTTCTCGAAACTTTAAAAAGAATTGCAGAGAAGCCAGCGAAAGTAATTATCACTACCGATC
>JANOPQ010000166.1:0-16104 GCA_031421935.1 Bacteroidota bacterium
AATAAAACAGGAACTATTACACGTGTTGCGGCTGGAATCACATATCCTTTAAAGTATTCTTCCTTACTAGTCATACGACTTATGAATGGGGCTGGTGGATATAATCGCAAAACTTCATTTAAAAAAGCTGCGAAATAATCCATTCTTTCAGCTTGCTCAAGTCCTATCAACTCATCACGCGGGAGTGACCGACATTGCTCAAGAATATCTTGATATACTTTTTCTTGTTCACTCTCATGAATGGCTAGAGCGTACATGGCCCAATAGCACCA
Organism: Bacteroidota bacterium; assembly: GCA_031421935.1. GTDB lineage: Bacteria > Bacteroidota > Bacteroidia > AKYH767-A > OLB10 > JAJTFW01. The sequence goes on from JANOPQ010000166.1 coordinate 273, forward strand.
AGTTGCTGTCGTGTCATGTCCAGCTACAACGAACGTTTTTATTTCAGTACGAAGCTCATGAGGTGATAGTGTATTTCGTCTGCTTCCATCACTTGTGCTGTTTGACTCGATCGACGCATCCGCCGCCTTTAACAGCAGCTGCAGCAATGATTTGCCGTCGTCCATTGAGTTCACGCTATGGTTATTGTCGGATTTTTCTTGAGCCTGTCGAATCATATCATCTGCTATACTGTCCATGCATTTCTTTGCGTCCCTTAGCTTACGACTGAAGTATCGTTCGGGCAATTCAACACTGAAAATTCGCGACAGTAGAGTAACCAGGGATGGTTTCATTGATATTTTCGCGGCTTTATTGAATGAATTGCTAAGGTCGATTGCACCCAATTGATTCATTTCGTCTTTCGAGAAGTCAGTATGATTTTCATATTCTATTTCTTCGCGCGTTATCCACTCGTCCAAAACGCTCAATGTGTCAAAATCGTACGAAAAAGCAGAGAGACCTAGTATATCCAACGTTAAAGCCGATAGATGAGAATCAAGATCGATTGTTTTATGCGAAGCTTTCCGCCATTTCTCAATCAATTTGGAAGTGATGGCAGGTACGACAGTATCTAGTTTTCGTTCCAACAGGCGCGTTTGGAATGATGGCTGAATGATTCGGCGATGTCGCGCCCACATCGCACCTTCCGAACTTAGCACGCCATCTCCGAGTCTGCTCCGAAGCGCCGCATATCTCTTTTGAAATCTAGGAGTGTTTGTCGAATAGGATGTATCCAACAAAATCTCCTTAATAATATGTACATCAAATACGATGACTACCCATGTACCAAATATCGTGCTATATGCTATCAATGGAATCTCGGATTCAAGACGATCATTCTGACATATTTCCTTCTTCGAATCTCGTAGCTGCTTTGCCTTTTCGATAGCATCGGCTTTCGCCTGTTTCCACCATCGCTCTTCTGTCTTGAAACCTGGTTTAGTAAATACCTGCCGTGCATATCCGATCAACCAATTGTCGCGTGGCGGGCCAGGGATCTTATTCAACGGCGATTTCTTCCAGACGTAAATTGAACGAATCAGTTTATATAAAATGAATGTCAACGTCACAAGAACGATGTGTTGTAGTGTGCTCCATGACTTCAACGAGCCGATAGCAACAGCGGCTATTATTAGGACGACAAAGTTAACAAACATTACGATCCTACCAAACTATAAACATAATGGACGGAAAATTTGTTTGTATTGTAAAGAAGCTATCAAAGAATCTCGCTCTTCCGTTGTTATACAGCTGCGGACTATAATATAAAATCATTAACAGGACATGGAAAAAGAATTTCAGATTTTATGCCTATAGAATATCGCGAACAATTTCAAAAAGAATATTTGGCAAACCTGCAATCGAACCATGTTCAAGAAGGTATTCTAAAAGTACAAAGTAAGTCGGGACATCAACTCAGTTTGCTTTTTAAAAACTATAGGGTTACAGAGGACGGAGAAGTTGATTATGTAATTGCATTTTCACAGGATATCACAAATCGTCTTTTAGCTGAAAATGAATTAAAGAAGGCCAAGCAAGCAGCCGAAGAATCCAATCGAATCAAGGAACTCTTTCTTGCCAACATGAGTCACGAAATAAAGACACCCATGAATGGCATCGTAGGACTCACTAAGCTTTTACTTAAATCACCACTGAATGATCAGCAGCATAAATATGCTTATTCTGTAAAGCAGAGTGCGGAAAATTTACTTTTATTGTTCAACGATATTTTTGACTTCAGTAAGCTTAAAGAAGGAAGAAGCAAACTTCGAAATGCACCCTTCGATTTAACGAATCTGTTTTATAACCTCAATCATACTTTCAAGCCCAATGCACAAAACAAGAATATTGAGTTAATTAGTTTTATTGATGACGAAATTAATCCATTCTTGATTGGTGACGCTAACAAACTTAATCAAGTGTTGATGCATTTAATAAGCAATGCAATTAAGTTTACATCAAGTGGAAAAATTGTTTTTTCGGCGGATCTAATTGCTGAAACCAGTGCGGATTGCCATATTCGATTCTCTGTGTCAGACACCGGGATGGGAATTCAATCTAGCAAACTTCAAAACATATTTGAAGCCTTCACGCAAGCAAACGATGAATCAAGCCGAATACATGGAGGTCTTGGGCTTGGATTAACCATAGTGAAGGACTTACTTTCACTGATGAACAGTAACATTCATTTAGAAAGTATTTATGAAAAAGGGAGTTCATTTTCATTTGAATTACTATTTGAAAAATCAAAACCGGATTCGATTGTAATAGCAAGTTCCCTTGAAAACAGCTTTGAAGGAACATTAAAAGGTGTAAATATTCTTTTAGCGGAAGACAACCGAGTAAATCAGCTTTTTGCCTCTGAATTAATCACAGAATGGGGAGCTTCATTTGATATCGCAGACAACGGGCAAATTGCGATTGAATTGTATCACAAAAAGGATTATGATATTATTTTGATGGATATTCAAATGCCTATTTTGGATGGAATTGATGCGACTCATATCATCCGAAATCAATTCCCAAAACACAAGCAAAACATACCCATTTTAGCAATTACAGCAAATGCAAAAAATGGAGATGAAATAAAATTCAAAGAATATGGAATGAACGATGTTATTTTCAAACCCTACAGTTCGAATAAACTTTATAAACTCATTACACAGCAGCTTGGTAAAACCGAGCATGCAATTGATGATGAAATACCCATTCCAAAAGTAATTGCTCCGATTGCTACCCTACCGGATATTCAATTTGAACATGCTAGTTTGCATGTATTACAAAGCTTTTCACGCGGAAAAGAAAGTTTTATTGTCAAAATGCTCCAAGCTATTATTGACACCGTACCTCCTACTATAAAGGAGTTAAACCATGCTATTCAGCAAGAAGATTGGATTTCGGTAAATAAATTTTCGCACAAACTTATTCCTAATATGAATATGTCGGGGAATTCTCATTTAGAAAAAGAGATGAAATGGATAGAAAACAATGCTTCGGATGAACAAGCACAATCCGAAATCATCAAAAAATGGCCATTGATTAAATTAGAAGTTGAGAAAACACTGACAGAACTGAAGAAAGCGGATACTTTTTACAAAATCAGAACCTTTGGTAAATAACTTACGTAAACACATATTATAAACTAGACCCATGAAAAAAAGAATATTGGTTGTCGACGATGAATTAAGCATCAGAATGCTTCTTGATAATTTTTTATCGGACGACTACACCGTTTTTACAAAAGATAATGGCTATGAAGCCATGAGTTGGTTCAAAGAGGGCAATATTGCCGACCTTATCTTGGTTGATATTGATATGCCCATGATTAATGGCTATGAACTCACCGAGAGCATTCGCAAACAACCAGGAATGCAAGCGGTTCCAATAATTATGTTGTCAAGCAAACAAAAGAGTGAAGATCGTATCAAATCGTTTGCCGCTGGGGCTGATGATTATCTTCAAAAACCATTTAATCCAGAAGAATTATTAGTTAGAATTCAGTCGATTTTTAGAAGATCTCAAGCTGCATAAAAGCAGTATAAAATTGTATGAAAGTAGTATATATCCATCCGCAAGTAGCTGCGCAAGAGAAATTAGAGGCAGCCTTTCCAAAACATCAAGTCAATAGTTTTGCAGATTTAGATGCTGCGTTTGACTTTATGCGACAGGATCAAATTCCAGATATTCTTGTAACACCTGTTTACACAATGGATGAAGTGGCGGGGGATACGATGAAAATTATTCGAGCAAAGCCTGCTTTCCGTAAAACCATTGTGATTGGATACGCAGACAAACCCGATCGTTCCAATATTAATCAATTTCAAAATGCAGGTTATTTAGATGTGGTAGCTACAGAAAAAGTAGTAACTACCGTATTTCAAGTGATACATTTATTTACACATAAGCATGGAAGATTTTCCTTGCTTTCGCTATACAGTCGAAGAAGTTTAATTGTAAAAAGGCTAATTGACATCAGCTTTTCATCTGTGGTTTTATTAATGGCTTCTCCTGTTCTTTTGATTACTGCCATTGCTATTCGAATGGAATCAAAAGGTCCAATCATGTATCGTTCAAAAAGAGTGGGATCCAATTATAAAATTTTCGATTTATTAAAGTTCAGAACCATGATTCCCGGTGCCGATAAAAGTATTGGAAACATGACTCATCTCAATCTATATGCTGAGGGTCCTGCCATAGAAATTCCTACAAGTTGTCCTGATTGTGAAAGACTCGGCAAAGCTTGTTCACCCATCATGTATTCCGATAGTAAGCAATACTGTGAAAACTTTTATTTCTTTTTACAAGATGTAGAAAAGCAAGGAATCTTTTTCAAAGCTAAAAATGATCCACGCATTTCACGTATCGGAAAGTTTTTACGCAATTCTTCCATTGATGAATTGCCACAATTACTAAATATTCTTAAAGGAGACATGTCACTTGTGGGCAATCGTCCACTTCCACTTTACGAAGCTGAATTGTTAACCACCGACATTAGAGCCTTCCGTTTCCTTGCACCTGCTGGACTGACTGGATTATGGCAAGTGACAAAGCGAGGTAAAAAAGATATGTCAGAAGAAGAAAGAATCGCCCTCGATAATAATTATGCACTTAATCATTCCATCTTATTAGACATCAAAATTATTCTAAAAACTTTTCCAGCGATGTTACAAAGCGAAAACGTTTAATCATGTCACTCAAAGGGGAATATTTCCTTTCAATCGCCATTACCATCCTACTTGGATTCTCAACTTTTCAGATTGCATGTGCACAGGCTACAGAAAAAGAAAATGAGAATGATTTAGCATTAATCGTAACCAATGGAGATCATACGGCCATAAAAACCATCGATCTCACCAAAGACTTAAAAGATCAAATCGTATCCTTAGATAGTCTTATTACTATTGCTACTTTTTATAGTCCAACGATGAAAGCACAAGATGCGTTAATTCAAGCGGGCTCTCAACAAATAAAATTTGCTCGCCGAGAATGGCAAAATGGCGTATTTGGAACTTTTACACAGTCATTGGGTAATCAAAATTCGTTTTATAATACGAATCAAGAGCCCGAAGCGATTCAATCGGCTACCGTTCAAACAGGATATAGATTAGCATTGAATGTTAATATTCCATTATTCCTACTTTTTGGAAGAACGAGTAGAATTAATATTTATAAACAAGAGTTAGAGGGTCGACGACAAACATGGGAAAAAATCAAATTGGATGTATCCCGACAGGTCGTTGTTGAGTATAACAATATGTTGACAGCACATCGAATGATGATGATAGCAAGCGCTTCGCGTGGTACCAGTAGATTATTATTGGACATGGCAGATAAACAATTCTCTCAAGGAGACATCTCCATTGCCGATTTCTCATCCATTTCAGCGATTGCTACAAAAGCTGAAACTGATTATGAATTCTCCAGAAGGGAATTTTATACCAGCTTTCAACAACTAGAAAAATTATTGGGAAAGCGATTAGATACCTTAGTTAGATAAAGTGAACCTTCTTGAATTCATTCGGATTATATTTAGAAACTGGAAACTTCTAGTTTTGTTCCCGCTCTTTACAGCGGGTGTCGTGTTTTTTCTAACCCGTAATACAAAGAAGGAATATGTATCCAATACACAAGTTTACACCGGAATTGCCAGTGGTTACGGGATTACATCTGGAGAAGACGATCGAATAGATTATTTTGCTGTTAACAATGCGTTTGACAATTTAATGGCGACCATCAAATCCAGGGAGTCCATTGAAGAAGTTGGTATGCGGTTACTCGCAAAGCATTTGCTAATTAAAGAACCAAGTTATAAAGAAATTTCCGAAGAAAATTTTAATAAAATTCATGAGTCGATTCCTGATTCATTGCGATTAAAATTGATCGTAAAGGGATCGGAAGATCTCACTTTTTTTAAGATTGAAAGTTTTAAGAAAGCTAAATTTAATAATGAGATTGTACAACTGCTGACAGAACCCGGCAGTATTTATAGTTTAGATGTCATCTCTTCGAATATGAGTGCTATGAGAAAGCAATCCAGCGACATGATTGAAATTTCTTATAAAAGCAATGATCCTGCAGTCTGCCAACAAACACTTCAATTCATAGTGGATGTTGTGATATCCCGATACAAAGGCATCAAAGGACAAGAGACCAATAATGTGGTTAAATATTTTGAAGACCAACTCCGACTAGCTGCGTTGCAATTACGACAGTCTGAAGACAGATTGAGAGACTATAGTTCTCAGAATAAAATCATCAATTATTACGAACAAGCCAAATTCGTGGCTGAATCGAAAGAAGATGTTACTGCAGACTATCAAAAGCAAGAAGAAGCATTGGATGCTTCGAGTGCAGCATTAAAGAAAGTAGAGCAGAAAATTGAGATGAAGAAAAACATTCTCGAAGTGAACGCAAAACTTTCTCAACTTAGAGAACAACTCTCCGAATTGACCTATAAAATAGCGAATGCTGAATTATACAATGAAGATCGAGAATTGTTAAGCAAACACCGTGCAGAATCTGAAAGATTAAAGAAATCCATAAAAGAGGAAATTGAAAGTCAATATAAATGGAATAATACACCGGAAGGATTGCCTCGTATGAGTATATTGAACGAATGGTTGAGTAATTACCTTGCTGTGGATGAGAATGAGGCGAAATTGAAAGTAATTGCAAAACGCCTTGAGAGTTTTGATGGCATTTACAAGGAACTCGCTCCTATTGGCTCTAACTTAAAGCGAATCGAGCGTGAAGTTGACATCAATGAAAAAGAATATTTAAGTGTACTGCATGGACTCAATCTGGCTAAATTACGTCAGCAAAGTTTAGAAATGTCAAACAACTTAAGCATAACAGATTTCCCCTTTCTTCCGTTAAAACCGCAACCATCAAAGAGAACTATTTTAGTGATTATGGCCTTTGTGGCTACTTTCATTCTTTCTTTGGCAGTCATCATAGCAAAAACACTCTTAGGAAAGACCGTACAAAGTACAGTCCGCGCCGAGAAATTCACCGGACTTAAATTCTTAAGTGCATTTCCGAATTATGATACCATCGATAAATTGGTCATTGTAGAAGAATTGAATAAATCTATACTTTCTCATTTTCGCTCCAATTTTATTGTTCAAAACAAGGATGAATTCAACAAAGAGAATGAGCCTGTCATTATTACACTATCCAGTATCAAAAAGGGAGAAGGAAAAACTTTTGTAGGAAAGAACATTGTAAACAAATTCACTGAATATTATAGCTCCATTTTATATCTAAGTACAAGCGATTTATCTTTTGACAATCCTATTAAAGTTAAAGGTCAACGTTACACTCAGGACGAGAATTTTCAAAATTCAAAAAATATATCCGACTGGCTCTTGAAGATTGGGGTTAAGAAATCGGATTATCACATCATCATCATCGAATTAGAAGAGCTCAGCAAATTTTCTGTTCCGGACACACTACTTAATGGTGTTCATTCCAATTTATTTTTACTTTCCGCAGAGCGTGTATGGTCGGAATCAGACTCGAGAGCGTTGAATTTATTTACCAGTATAATCGACAAAAAACCTGTAATCCTACTGAATTTTGTTGATCTGGACCGAATGGAGGCCATTATTGGAGAAATTCCTAAAAGAAGAAGTAAAGCTAGAAGGATTGCCAAGCAAGTCGTAACATTTGACTTCCGTCGAACGTAAAGAACTACAATCACCAAATTGTAGCAACGTGTCGAAAATACTAGGAAAATTTATAAAAAATAGTCACACCTTATCCTTAGCTGGGAATATAACCAATGCTATTCTTGGATTTGGGAGTTTGGCTTTAGTAGCACGATTACTTTCAAAAGATGATATGGGAGCATGGTTTATGTTCCTCACCGCATACATTTTCGCCGACTTATTACGAGCTGGGATTATTCATACGTCACTAGTTCGATTTGCTGCTTCTTCGGAAAAGGAACAGTTTGGTGAAGTTGCCGGATCAGGATGGCTCATAAGTATCATTACCACGCTCATTTTATCGATTGTAACAATCCTCGCTGATATTTTCTTTTCACATTTAATAACCAACGAAGGATTTAGATTATTTCTTTCTTGGTATTGGCTTGCAGCGCTCACTACATTGCCATTTAATTATGCTGCTTGGTTATTACAAGCTAGGTCATCTTTTGAAAAAGTTCTCTACATCCGTCTTTTAAATCAACTCAGTTTTCTAACTTGCATTTTAATCGCATTAATTACACAAAGGAGCAGTGTAGAGATTGTTTTGGCTGGATTTATTTTCTCAGGATTACTTCCAAGTGCCATTTCACTATGGACAGGTTGGTCGATGATCGGTACAGTTCGATTAGCTACAAAGAAAATGATGAAGGACCTCTTCAACTTTGGAAAGTTCAGCATGGGAACCATGATGGGATCTAATTTATTGAGAAGTTCAGATACACTAATTATAGGATTCATGCTAAGTGCTCGTGCGCTTGCTTCCTATAGCATCTCCTTAAAATTAATCGAAGTAATAGAAATTTTACTGCGTAGCTTTGCTGTATCGGCTATGCCCATTATGTCAAAATTTAGAACCCCAGACAAGAAACTTGAATTAAGAGCAATATTTTACAAATACACTGGTTTATTAAGTTTTGTTTTACTTCCATTTATTATTGGAAGCATATTATTCGCCGACTCCCTCGTTGTACTTTTAGGTGGAGCGCAATATGCAGAATCAGCACATGTATTAAGGATTCTGGCGGTTTACACAGCCTTCCTTCCACTCGATCGTTTCAGTGGAATCACTTTAGATATCATAGGAAAACCCTATTTAAATTTTATAAAAGTTATTCTGATGCTCATTGTGAATGTGACCGGCGATATTATCGCGATCCATTATTTTGGAACTATTGGAAGTATCGCAGCGGTTTCCATTCTCACTTTCTTAACAGGGGTCATCTTTGGAAATTATTTCTTGAAAAAGTATTTGAATCATTCTATCAAAGAAACGCTTTCCACCGGTTTCAATACGTTGATGGATATGGCTCGTTCCGTAAAAGATAGATTTAAATTAATGAGGATTGGTAATTCCGCATCCTAATAGCGTCAAAGTAAAAGATGTACTAAAGGTAATTGTACTGGCTCTTTTAGCCATTGTACTAGGCATAACTTTTAGTAAAGGAGGAATTGTGTCCATAGTAGGCTTAGCGGCCTTACCTTTTGCACTGGGATTTGTTGGACTTATTATTGCCAGACCTCGATTTGGGATGTGGGCCATGTTTGTATTTTGCTTTTTTGCAAATGGAATCACGCGATATATTGACGGACCTTTTGGTTTAGTCGTAGATATCATTCTCCTCCTTACTGCTCTTGGTGTTCTCTTCAGAACAAATGAAGACCTTGAGTCTCCAGGTGTAAAGAGTCCTTTAATGACAGCCGTATTGATCTGGTTTGCTTATACTGTTTTTGAAATCGTGAATCCAGAAGCGCGAAGTTTTGAAGCTTGGTTTTATGCTGTAAGAGGTGTTTCCTTATATTTCGTAGCGACCATACCGTTAGCCTTTATTTTAATTTATCGTGAAGAAGATTTAGATAAATTCATTAACATTTGGTTTGGTCTCTCGCTCCTCGCTACATTTTGGGGAATCAAGCAAATGATCTTTGGTGTAGATTCGGCTGAACAATTGTGGCTAGATTCAGGAGCTAAGCAAACCCATGTTCTATTTGGAAAATTGAGGATATTCTCATTCTACTCTGATGCCGGGCAATTTGGAGCAGCACAAGCCCATACCGGAGTTGTGGCTGGAATTTTAGCTATGGGTCCCTGCAAAACCAAGCGAAGAAAATACTTCTTCACTTTCACAAGTCTTTTAAGTTTGTATGGAATGGCAATCTCTGGAACTCGTGGTGCATTGTTTGTGGCCATAACTGGCTTTGCTATTTACTTCTTGATAAGTAATAATATGAAAATTATTATTCCAGGTTTGATCATAGGCGTTCTAGCATTTGGAATATTAAAATACACAACCATTGGTCAAAACAACGATCAAGTGCGCAGGATGCGTACCGCTCTGGATCCAAATGATGCGTCCTTGATGGATCGATTAGAGAATCAGAAAAAATTAAAAGTCTATTTGGCTTCTCGACCTATAGGAGGAGGAATTGGATCGGCCGGATCCTGGGGTCAACGATTTAGTCCGGGCTCCTTCTTAGCCACCACACCTCTCGATAGTTGGTACGTGAAGATTTGGGCAGAAAGTGGAATAATTGGCTTAACGGTTTACCTCTGCATGTTGCTCTACTTAATAGGTAATCGATTCATCTTCCTTTTCAAAATGAAAGACTCCGAACTCAAGTTTAAGCTTGGAGCCCTTTACGGGGGCTTTTTTGGCGTTTGCTTTGCCAGCTATGGAAATCAAATATTTGGACAATTTCCTACAGGAACTGTCATTTACCTTTCACTTGTTTTCATGTTTCTTGGAGAAACTTTTGTCAAGAAAGCTTCGTTAAAACAAGAAGATGAATTCAGCAATGTATCCTAATGTCTCAATAATTAGCATTAATTATAATGGTGCTTCAGTAACGTGTGAACTCTTAGAATCACTAAAGAAAATCACATATCCTAATATTGAAGTCATCATTGTAGATAACGCCTCTAAAGAAGATCCGAGTACAATTCTCGCTAATCATCCCTGGATTAAATTTATCAGTAGTAAAACAAATTTAGGTTTTGCAGGTGGTAATAACTTAGGACTACATGCCGCCAGCGGCGATTATTTTCTTTTATTAAACAATGATACCGAAGTTCATCCTGGATTTTTAGAACCACTGGTTGAACTGATGGAAAATGACAAAACAATTGGTGTAGCCTCTCCAAAGATAATTTTTCATCATAGTCCCGGTGTGATTCAGTTTGCAGGATTCAATCCCATCAACCCCTACACAGGAAGAGGAACATCCATTGGATTTGGACAGCAAGACGTTGGTCAATACAATCAATCACATGAAACCAGCAGAGCACACGGTGCGGCTATGATGATTTCAAGAAAAGTAGTGGAAAAAGTGGGACTGATGGCTGACTTATTCTTTTTGTACTACGAAGAGATGGATTACTGTGAACGAATTAAAAAAGCAGGATTTTCTATTTGGTATGAAGCCGGATCCGAAATCTACCACAAAGAATCCATGTCGACAGGAAAAGGAAGCACTTTAAAAACATATTATCTTACTCGAAACCGATTACTGTTTCAGCGAAGAAATGTTCGTGGTTTTAAACTCCTCATCAGTATTATCTTCTTCACGCTTGTGTCTATTCCCAAAAACTCCATTCAATATGTAGTACATGGTAAAATAGATATGTTGAAGGCATTTTGGAAAGGTATACTTTGGAATATAACCGCAAAAGACATCCATAGAAACGAATCATTAATTTAAAAGCGAATGGCACTAATCAATCTCATTGCACTACTCTTATTTGTGACTTGCATGGTCACTATACTCTATTCGCTATTCTTTTCCATTGCTGGACATTTTTATCGAACTAAAAAATACGATAACAACAATCAATTCAAGAAAATTGCTGTGTTTATGCCGGCATATAAAGAAGATGAAGTGATACTAAATACTGCCAAGCATGCACTTTTGCAAAACTACCCTTCACATCGTTATGATGTATTTGTTATTGCCGATTCGCTAAAAGATGAAACCTTAGATGAATTAAAAAAACTACCCATTCAATTATTTCCAGTCTCTTTCGAAAAAAGCACTAAATCAAAAGCGATTAATGCTGCCTTCAATCAAATTGAAACGCACTATGATTTAGCAGTCATTTTAGATGCAGATAATATTATGCACATCGACTTTTTGGAAAGAGTAAATGCAGCAGCCGTTTCGGGATGTTATGCCATTCAAGGACATCGCATGGCCAAGAATAAAAATACTCGTTATGCTGTTTTAGATGCTATTTCTGAAGAAGTAAATAATCACATCATGAGAAAAGGACAAATTGCGGTTGGGCTTTCTTCCTCTGTGATTGGATCCGGAATGGCTTTTTCCTACTTATATTTAAAGCAAGTGATGTCAGAAATTGATGCCGTGGGTGGATTTGACAAAGAACTTGAAATGACATTAATTGATGATAACCATCAAATTGTTTATTTAGAAGATGCGATTGTATTAGATGAGAAAGTGCAGAAGTCTGAAGTTTTTGTAAATCAAAGAACACGATGGGTTGCAGCACAGATGGTGTATCTAAAGAAATATTGGATGCGAGGTATTTATAATCTTTTAAGAGGAAGAATCGATTACGCAAACAAAGTAATGCATTATGCATTAGTACCAAAAGTTATTCTTTTAGGCGTTTTATTTTTCATGTTTGCATTAAACCTACTTATTCCTTCCATTCAACCCGGAGCATTTTTATGGGTTTCCTTAGCCTTTATTTATTTTTTTGCTTACGCCATTGCCATTCCAAGAAATTACTGGAACAAAGACATGTTACAAGCAATTCTCAGCTTGCCAAAAACTATTTGGGTGATGTGCAAAGCTATGCTTAATATAAAAGGAGCCAATAAACAGTTTATACATACACCACATTCAGCACACTTCGAAAAAACAACTATCTAATTAAATATTCAAATGACATTCCAAAAAATTAAAGTTTTAGAAACCATTCGACAAGGACAAATTGGAGGTGGCGAATCCCATGTTCTCGACTTAGTAAAGGGATTAAACAAAGACATTTTTGAGCCCATTGTACTCTCCTTTACTCATGGACCCATGGTTGATCAATTTGTAAAACTAGGGATCAAGACACATGTAATAGAAACCTTAAAACCATTTAACATTTCTACTTACAAAGCGGTAAAGAAAATTTTGGTTGATGAAAAAATTGACATTCTACATGCCCACGGTACACGTGCTTTAAGTAATACTATTTTTCCAGCAAAATCGCTGGGAATACCTGTTGCCTATACGGTGCATGGTTGGAGCTTTCATCAAGATCAAAGTTTTCCTGTTAGAAGGACACGTGAAATATCAGAAAAATTTTTAACCAATCAGGTAGATCGCACCATCAGCGTTTCCAACTCGAATCAAAGGGATGGATTGGAGCGCTTCAACATGAAGCGTAGTCAGGTTATCAATTATGGAATTGATTTAAATCGTTTCAATGCAAATCGTCCACTCAGAGACATACGAAGTGAACTTGGCATTCAAGAAGGAAAGACTGTGGTTGGATTTTTAGTCCGTATGACCATACAAAAAGATCCATTCACACTAATAAAAGCAATTGCTGAAGTTGCTGAAGTTACTCGCGACATTCAGTTTTTATTTATTGGAGATGGAGATTTAAAGCAGCAAAGTATAGATTTAGCAGCTAAGCTAGGCGTTAGTGATATGGTTACCTTCCACCCTTTCAGAACAGATATTCCAGAAGTATTAAATTCATTTGATATATACACTTTACCATCACTTTGGGAAGGACTTCCTATTGGAATGCTTGAAGCCATGGCGATGAGTAAAGCAATTATTGCTACTCCTGTTGATGGTTCCAAAGAAGCCATAATAAGTGGTGAAAATGGAATACTCGTCCCTTGTAAAGATCACCATGCGCTTGCAGAAGCCATTTTAAAACTTCATCAAGATAAGGAATTAAGAACTGGATTTGGTAAGGCAGCAAGGAAAACGGTTGAAGAAAGATTTGACTTAAAGATGATGATTCAAAATAATGAAGAGTTATATCATTCACTTCTGCTAAAAATGCAAATGGCTGCATAAAGTAAACTACCATGAGGATCGGGATAGAGGCGTTTAAAATTTTTAGGAAAAACAAACACGGGATGGATATCGTTGCGCTTGAACAAATCAAGCGAATACAATATCTTGACCGGGAAAATCTCTACTTTGTATTTTGCTTCAAAGACTCAGATAACTTCATCCTTGAAGGTACCGAGAATGTTAAAATCATAACACTTCCCCGAATTCCAAGCCCAATCGCTGAGCAATTTCTACTTCCTTTCTTAGCCATTAAATACAATTTAGATATTTTACATTCTACAGGAAACACCTCTCCTCTTTTTGTTCATTGTAAACGAATCATTACACTACACGACATCATCTATCTTCGGAAAGATATTCATTTGAAAGGGGGATCACTTTATCAACGCATTGGAAATGCCTACCGAAAACTAATTGTTCCGTTTGTACTTCCCAAAGCATCATCCATTTTTACTGTTTCAGAAACAGAAAAACTGGAGATCACAAAAACACTTCCTCACTTCAAAAATAGAATTTCAGTAATATACAATGCCTGCTCAAGCAATTTCACCGCTAAACCAGATCAGAGTACTATGGCGAGCAAATTAAAATATGGTCTGCCGAATGAACCCTATTTCCTTTTACACGGCAACACGGATCCAAAAAAAAATACTAAAAATGCACTCATTGCCTTTCATCAGCTAGTGACCAAAGGGAACTTGAAAAGAAAGATTGTATTAACGGATTTAAAAAATTATGAGGTTCAAAAAATCATTAAGCAGAATAATTTAAATGGACTTGAGGAGTATTTAATTTTGACGAATTACGTCAATCATGAGGATATGCCTGATTTATATACTAGAGCTTTTGCGTTTTTGTATCCTTCGATTAGAGAAAGTTTTGGACTACCAATAATAGAGGCCATGTCTTGTGGAACACCAGTAATCACATCCAATTGCTCATGCATGCCAGAAATCGCAAAAGACTCTGCTCGCCTTGTAGATCCATTCGATCCGGCATCCATTGCGGAAGGCATCGAGGATATGGAATTTAATGAGCTTGTAAGACTTCAACTCATTAAAAAAGGGTTAATGCGTAGTAAAGATTTTAGCTGGTCAGCATCCACAAAAAAACTCATCAGTTTATACCGACAAACCTTACTTTCAAATTTGGCTATTGTTAAAGGGAATAAAGAATCAAAATATTTTTCATCAGAAAGCTACCGTAAAGCATCTTAAAACATTTTTAATGACTTCCAAGAACGTAAAAGCGGTCAGCTTGAAAATTCAAACTGACCGCTTTCTTTAATTACGTTTATTCTAAATTCTTCTCCAGGCTGTATTAAATCCGCTTGCTAATTGAGAAGGCAAAAAGTCCACCATTTTATTATCTAGCATAGAAAGGGCTTTAATTTTTCGAGTAAGCATAGAATAAGGGAATACCTTTTCAATAAAATTCGAATGTTTAAACTGAAGTAAATCGAAACCATGACTTGAGATCAATTGCGTAATGGCATTTTTAGTAAAGAACTGAACATGTGTCAAATCTTCTGATTGACTTTGAACCGTACTATTACTGTATCCCATCATCTTTTTAGTGCCACTAATTACATTTCCCATCCATGAGTTGGTCATTTGTTGAACTGGACGAGTAACCAACAATTCACGCGGACCCATTCCATTCGGAACCGTGGCGATAAAAATTGCATTCGGGCGAAGAATTTTTGCTAACGTGGTCATCAATGTCGATGGTTCATGCAAATGCTCCAATACTTCGCTACATATTACTGCATCAAATTGATCACCATCCGTTACTTCTTCTGCACTGCATACTTGAAATTTAACATTTGGAAGTGCATTCTTAGATTTAGCATAACGAATAGCGTTTTCGCTAAAATCAATTCCAAGTACTTCATAGCCTAAGCTACCAATACCTTTTGCAATATTTCCATTACCACATCCAACATCCAAAATACGTGCTCCAGGAACACAATAGGTTTGAATAATGTCTGCAATAAAATTCAATCTTTTAATGTCAACGGTTTCTGTGAATTCAGTGTACC
>JANOPQ010000167.1:0-1819 GCA_031421935.1 Bacteroidota bacterium
TTAGATGCGTGATCAAGCAAATATTTTTAAATGAAAAACTATAATTTTTAAGAGTGAAAAGTTCGTCAATTTTCTTTAAGAAATTACTTTTAAGCTTGACGCCTATGCGATAGCTATCGGGACTGCGCCTTTGCGAGAAAATTTTTCTGCTAAGAACTTAGTGTCACTCTGTAAAAAAACAGTGAACAATTAGTGGTTTGTGCATAATTAAATTGATATCGTAATTTTATTTTGCAACTAATATTTTAGTGAAATTCACTCTCAATAAAACCCAATTCGATACATACTTAACGCTTGAACACCTTTCATCTTTAACAACTCTTTTGCAGCTTTTACATAGGTGTATGATTCACCTAAGTCTTCTTTCATATATTTTGTTTTCACCGAAGTAGAAAAATCTTCTACTAATTCTTGAACAGGATCTTTTTGTTCGGGAAGTTGGACGATTCTATACTCTGCCAATTTAGCTTGTTTAGCGGCTATTGCAATTGCTGTTTCTATTCCACCTAACGTATCGGCCAATCCATTTTGCAATGCGTTAATTCCGCTCCAAACTCTACCTTGCCCCAGACTATCTACCGTTGCTTGCGACATTCCTCTTCCTTCAGCAACTCGACGAGTGAAGACATCGTAAATTCGATCTACTTCCTTTTGTAGTAAAATTGCTTCCGAACTGGTCAATGGTCGAGCGATGGTTCCCATATCGGTGTATGGATTGGTTTTGTAAATATCGGTGGTGACACCTAATTTATTTTTTAGCATCTTTTCCGCATTGAATAGTAGACCAAACACACCAATGGAACCTGTAAGTGTATTGGGCTGCGCAACAATTTTATCAGCAGCACAACTGATATAATAGCCACCCGATGCAGCCAAGTCACCCATTGAAACAATGACAGGCTTACTTTTCTTAGCTAAACTCACTTCTCTCCAAATTTCTTCAGAGGCTAAAGCATCACCGCCTGGAGAATTAACGCGAAGTACAATGGCTTTTATTTTATCATCTAAGCGTGCTTTGCGAATAGTAGCAGAAAGTCGGTCTGAACCAATAGACTCATCATTTCCTTCTCCATTACCAATATCACCAACAGCGTAAATAATTGCAATTTTAGCCATGGCTAATTTAACGCCACTTTTATCGGGTGTTTTACTGTATTTGCGTAATGAAATAAGAGGAAGTTCTTTGTTTGCCTTGATGCCCATCTTACGTGCAACTTGTGCAGTAAATTCATCAAAGTATGCCGTTTCATCAACTACTTTAAGTCGCTTTGCATCAGCTGCATTTTCTAATTGCATACTATCCACCATATTTTTAAAAGTAGAAGGATCAATTTTTCTTGATTTGCAAATTTCATCACTGATATGTTTCCAAATCGGATCCACGAAGGCGGCTACTTGCTCTCTATTTTCTGGACTCATCTTTTCTAGGATGAAAGGCTCTATCGCACTTTTAAATTTTCCGTGACGAATTACTTGAGGCTCGATTTCTAATTTTTCTAACGTTCCTTTGAAAAACATAGACTGAGAAGCAATTCCATTCAATGCAACTTGTCCTTCTGGATTTAAGTAGATTTTATCGGCGGTACTCGCGAGGTAGTAAGATCCTTGAGAATAAAAATCGCCGTAAGCATAAATAAATTTTCCAGATTTCTTAAATGTCAACAATGCATTTCTTATTTCTTCAACAGTGGCTAATCCGCCTTGAAAGCTTGGAATGTCAATGTAAATTCCTTTGATCTTATTATCTTTAGAAGCTTTGTCAATGTTTTTTAAAATGTCGTTTAGCCCGAGCTGTTGGTTCGATGAGAAATTGGATAAA
>JANOPQ010000168.1:0-10709 GCA_031421935.1 Bacteroidota bacterium
AAAGTTAAACCTTCAAAATCACTATTCAGACATCTCTAATCAATTAACCAAAGAAGGGATATGCCCCAAAATCCCATGGCTACTTGATTATGAATTAGAATTTAGATTTAAATAATACTAAAATGAATAGGGCTAATAAAAACGTTGATAGCTATCGGGACGCTAAGATAAATTTTCTTTCTAAGGCGCTAAGTCTGCGCTATGCTAAGCTTTCGCACAAGAAACTTTGCGCCTGCCTGCCGGTAGGCAGGGCTCTGCGCCTCTGCGAGAAATTTTCCGTTCTAGGTGCTAAGACAGCGCTATGCTAAGTTTTCTTCTAAGAAACAAATATGTCATTTTACACTGATTACTATTTAGAAAGTCAACTGGAAGCTGCCTCTAATACCAAACTTAGAGATATTAGGATTTTCCAAATAGCTCAACCTCCAGAGGAAATCGACACGCAGAATTTTAAAGATATTCTCAACTCCTACTCCAGCTTCTACATAAGGCTTTTTGTTAAGTGAATAAAATAAACTTTGATTGGCTTGTAAATTCAGATTGGAAGTTTGCAACTCTCCCCACACTGCTTTCACTTGAGCCACCTCTCGCCATTTCAATTTACGCAGCAATGGAATTTTATCAAGGAAGAATCCATCGAAGTGATGTGTAGCAAATCCACTAAAATAATAATCACTAACGAATTCGAAAAAATTCATCATGTTGAATGCTGCATAATCATAAAAATAAGTTTCATTACCGGGATGAATTTCCAATAATGGATAAGGAACCTTACCCCAAGTTTTACCTGCGCTTAACACCCAATACGTATATCCAAATGGGTTCAACTTTAAACGATCGTCAACTCGAATCGAGAGTTTTTGATAATCGAAATCACCTTCTAAAAATCCTTTTATTCCTTTCGTATAATTAATTTGAATGGTTGGATGTTCACTTCCTAAACTGATTCGATCCACTTTTCCAGCAACAAATTTTTCACGATAAGCAAATCGCATAAACACACTTAACTGAGTTGTTTGAAAAGTATTTTTCACCAAGTTTTTATCCTCGCTTGTGAAATAACTTATATCCAAATTACCAAGTGGATGAAAAGCATTATGTGTTAAAGTAATTTTATTACTAAGACCAGGAAACCACTCGATCTCGTACCATACTTTTTGGAGACGAGATGTATTTAATTTTGTTGCAGGATTTCGTCTGAACAACGAAGATAAAATGTTATCATCTTGAAAAGCATTATCACTCTGCCCCAATTGTTCCACATCAAATCGATATTGTATTCCTGTAAACTGTCGGGGCTTGCCGGAAATTTTATACTTTGCCGATCCCATATATTTGAAACGTTCGTCTTTCAAACCATACGCTAAATATCCTTCTAACTGAATTTTAGTACTGAGGTCGTCACTCGTTCGCATACCAATTCGAAAACGATTGCCTTCGATAGGATTCCTACTATACACCGTGTAGTAAGGACCCAGTTCAATAAGTCCGATGTCTTTATAGCCGGTAAAGAAAAGCGTAATTAATTCAACGTACGTTTTGAATGCAGGCAATGTTTTAATCGTATCTACCATGTGATAGATTTTCTGTTCTCTTTCAGCAAGAGAATCATGGCGATGCTGATCCCAGTAATCGGCGGTTTTACCTAATGCATCTTCATTGAGTCGAATAATTTCTGTTCCTTTGAAAATTTCTTCTGGGATGGTATGATTGATTTTGATGTTACGATAGGTTGTTGATTTTCTGCCGATGAAACTCATCCCTTCTTGGCGTGCTGCAAAATCGAGCACTAACATATCACGACTCAACATCCAAGTAGTATCCACACGCGTGTACTCTTGCACGATCGCCATATCTTCTACCCAGTTAATGTTGGCATCATGCGCGATGCGCATTGAAATCTTTTTAATAGCAAACGTGGTATCATGCACCCAAAAATCGCCACTGAAAGTAAGCTCTTGTGGTCGGCGCGGCTTAAACTTCATTTTATAGCACCATTGATTCTCGAGGAATGCAGAGTCCAATAAATAATATCGATAATACACCAATCCCAAATCCGAAGCGGGGCTAATAAATCCTTTACCAAAAAGTTCAATGAAATTATCGTACACATTTACGCGTTGATACATATCACCAAGAAACTGAGTAACCGACGCATTTTCTAATCCAGAAACCTTACTCGCCTTAATTATTTCTTGTTTACTACTTGGACTACTTTTATAATAAATATCGGATAGAGTTTCACTAATAAAAAAGGGAAGGAACGGTTTGCTGTTCGTTTCTGTACTATCAATATTATCCCAAACAAAAGCAAAAGGTTTGAGTAATTTATTTTTTTTCATTTTATCACTGATATTCGTCAAATCGAATTCCAGTTTATTATACACTTCGTATTGAAAAGATTTCAAATTGGTATGATCATTTTCAAACTTATGTTTGATGATCTCGCGAAAAATAATGTTTGCTGGATTCTCTCCGGCTTTAATCACCACCTCTTGCAATTCCATTTTACTCGCCTTCATCACCATATTGATGACTTGATCCTGGCCTTTCTTTACACGCATCTTCACAGGTTGAAAACCTATCAGCGTACACATTATTGAATCTCCTGGTGTATCTGTCGACAAAAAAAACTTTCCGTCCATATCCGTATTGACACCTATTGTTGTTCCTTTAAAAACGATAGTAGCAAAAGGGATCGGCTCGTTCGTGAGTTGATCGGTTACTTTACCTCTGATTTTAGTTTGTTGCGCGAAAGCAGGCTGCACAAAAATTAAGGTTACTAAAAATAATAAGTAATAATATCTCATTCAGTACTTCTTCTTTTCGGGTGATATCAATTTATACGATTTTACTTTGACAATGTTCCTAACTCTTCCCAATATTCCAAGGCCCGACGCGTATGAGGAATCACAATACTTCCTCCTACTAAATTAGCAATCGAGAAAACTTCGAAAAGCTCCTCTGTGGTGACACCTTGTTCCATGCACTTTCCGAGATGGTATCGGATACAATCATCACAACGTAAAACCATGGAAGATATTAGACCTAACATCTCCTTTGTTTTCACATCTAAAGCTCCTGCTTGATACGTGGAAGCATCAAGCGCCCAAAATCTTTTCATGTTCAGATTCCCTTGTGCAAGGATCTTCCCATTCATCAATTCACGATATTCGTTAAAGTTTTTTACTTGTGACATTTCATCATGTTTTACTATAGCACATTTCTTTCATCACTAAAATAGAACTTTTCTTTTACATCCATATTATCTAACTCACTTTCTCCAGCCTTCTCTTCTTACTCACCACGGCTTTAGACACATAAATACTAATTTCATATAAAATAAAAAGTGGAATAGCGACTAAAAGTTGACTGGTGACATCGGGAGAAGGAGTAATTAAAGCAGCAATAATTAAATTAAACACCATGGCATGTTTGCGATACTTCCGCATAAATTCAGGGCTCAATATTCCAAGTTTACTCAAGAAATAGACGACCATCGGCAATTCGAAGATCAAGCCAGTAGACATCGATAAAACCGTTACGGTATTGATATATGAATCCATGCTGATGGAATTCGCAATTTCAGCACTTACTTTATAGTTCCCCAAGAAATTAATAGAAAGCGGGGTGATCACATAATAGCCAAATGAAACACCAAGCATAAAGAGTAGAGAAGTAAAAAAGACTACACCTTGGCTCACTTTTATCTCCTTTTCTGATAGTGCAGGGCGAATAAAGCGCCACAGTTCCCATACGAGATAAGGAAATCCGACTACAAAACCGGTCATAAAAGCGATCCACATATGGGTCGTGAATTGCCCGCTAATATTGAGGTTTACGACGGAAAAGTCCACTTTATCCATGCACATCCCTAGGTCGTAACGGGTACTTAACTCACACAAGACGCGATAAGTAAGAAAATCGGAATTTTTAGGCGCCATGATGATCCCATCAAAAATAAACTCCTTATTCATGAAGGCTACGATGGCAATGACTACTATAAAAATGGCCGAACGGACGATATGCCAGCGAAGTGCCTCGAGGTGATCGAGGAAGGTCATTTCGTGATGGACATCATTTTTCAAGCCTAACATGCTTTCTCAATTAAGACTGCAATATTAGTGGAATTTGGGGAGTTGGCCGTGCAACATTTGGATGAAGAATAGCAAATTGAAAAACTAGCCTTTATCCTCTAAAACTCAACATTGGCTTCCACCCTACTATTTCACCTTCAATTTCAATCGAAATGATGATCAATTATCAACAAGATTTAAATATTTAATCATATCCGCAACAGATAGACAAAAACCAAGTCCTTCTAATTTATCACCTGACAATTTCGAACTAATCATTCCGACTAAAACATTCGAATCATTAAGAAGTGGCCCACCACTGCTTCCTGGACTCACTTTAACATCAGTTTGAATAATACCCATTCCATCACTTTTCTTTCTTAAAGCGGAAACAATCCCTCTCGTTAAAGTTTGATCCAGATCTAAAGATACAGGAGTTCCAATTGCAAACACCTCATCCATTAGCTCCAACTTTGTATTATTTTGTAATATAAAAGCAAAGGGAAATTTATGTTCTACTTTTATCAATACTAAATCTGCCTTAAAACTAGTTCTAACAATCCTTCCTTTAACAGTTTTCCCTTTTCCCAAATTAACGGTTACCAAACTATCGTCTATTCCAGCCACGACTTGATAACTTGTAACAATGTACCCATCATTGCTAACCACACAAGCGGAACCAAAGCCTTTTTCCGTTTTAATTGAAACCGTTGCTTCCATTGCCGACTTCGTATCTTTAACAAAAGATGAGCACACCAATTTAAGTGGAGGCATTACATCTGCTCTGAGGGGTTCTGTATCTTTAAAAAATTCTGCAGAAGTCTCCTCATTAAGTTTATCCAACAATCCTTTTTCAAAGGCATCTTGCACACACAAGTTTAACAAATCATGTCGCTTAGAAAAGTCACTTGTCAACCAATCATATTCATTCATACTAAATATGGATGAAACGGATACTACATTTGCATCCATTTTAATATTATTAAACTTATCCTTCATCACGTAAGTAACGCTAACCTCCACTGCTATACTTAAATCTTTGCAAGCAGCACCTCCGTCATGAATTAAATAAAATTTCAATTTATAAATATTGACATCCATATAATTACTAACTCCATTCTCACTCAGCAATGACTGAAGGGTATCTACATATCCAGTTGCGACCATCGCATTTTTAAAAGACCCTTCCAAATCAAAATCCACTCCAGCAACATCCATTTTATCAATACATTCGTCGGCCAATAATTCCTTAAACTCACCTCTTTTAAAGGGCGAATACCGATACATTAACAATCTATAATTTTTCTTAGTCAACTCTTTCGCGCTTACATTTCTAATGGCTATAGAATGAAATCTATCTTTACTTGTAGCCAATTTTCTTGTGTTTTTAAATTCCAATACTTTTTCAGAAGTGACCGCCGTGTTATACTCCGTTTTATACCCAGGTCGAACAACCTTTACTTGAATAATATCTCGTGGCTTTTGTAAGTTATATGTAACTTCCTTCCCAGACCCAACTTTTTCATTCTTAACATAGACTTCACTGTCATCAGATGCCGTTTTAAAAACAAATTTCTGAGCGATGGATACGCTAGAAATAAAACAACTTAATGTAATTGCAACCCAAATGAATCTAACTTTATTCTCTTTCGCCATCTTGAAGAATTATTAACACAATATTTTTTTGAAATTGATTTTTATGCAATTAAACTATATTAAAAGAAGTACTTGTATGAGATTTAAACAAAATAAATATACCTGTTTTTCTAACTGACCTCACACTCAATTAAAGTCAACTAACAAATGCTTTTGAATGTCACTTGAGGGAGTACAGAACCCCAACCCTTGTACACTACGTCCTGAAATTTTAGAATTCACAACACCAATAAAAAAAGCAGGCTTCTTAATCAAAGGCCCGCCACTATTCCCTGGATTCACACTTACATCAGTTTGTATTAGTGTTAAACCATTTGGGTCACTCCGCACCGCTGAAACAATCCCCCTAGAAATCGTTTGACTCAATTCAAGAGAGGCAGGTGTGCCAATTGCAAAAACCTCATCAGACACATCAAATTTTGAGGTCGATTCCACTTTAAAAGCAAAAGGAAATTTATGCTCCACTTTTAAAAGAACCAAATCTGCAAACCTGCTAGTTCTCACAATATTTGCTTTTAAAGTATCCCCTGTATTTAAAAGAACTTTAAATGTATTTTTCTCTTGATCTGCCACAACGTGATAACTTGATACAATATATCCGTCATTACTAATTACACAACCGGTACCAAACCCTTCATCGGTGATTACGGTTACCGTAGCCGACAAGGAGGACTTTAAATCTGTAGCGAAAGTCTTCGGTTGTAATTTTAAAACAGGCATATTTGCTGCAGCCAAAGGTTCCATTTCCTTTGAAAGATCAAATTCGCTTGTATCATTCAGCGCCTCAAGAAGGCCATTTTGCATCGCATCCGCGATTACTATACTAAGCACATCAGTTCTTTTTTCGGCATTCAAATTTTTCCAATCAAATTCACTAAATACAAAAAGTCCAGACCTAGCTATATCACTAAACTTATATTTAACTTTATTAAATCTATCTTTAAATACAAATGAATATTTCAATTCAACTTGAGCTGCCAAATCATCACAAGAAATTTTTCTATCAAAATATTGAACTATGTTAAAATCTTTAACTGTTATATCTAAGAAATAATTGCTTTTACTACTTTCTAAAAAAGATTTGCTAGTATCAACATACCCAGAGGCTACTAATCCCTTCTTCATCGAATTTATTAATTCAACTTTGACACCACTTGCAGTATTGCCATTAGTACAACTAGACCCCAAAAAAGACTTATAATCACCAACTTTATTATACTCAAATAGCCAACCGGAAAAAACATCCGGATCTTCTGAATCATTCTCAACGTCTATACTACTTATTGCTACTAAATTCAAACCGTATTTAGCTGAAGCTGTTCTTCCTTTATTAACTATTTTCAATTCATCCTCAGTTGGCCCAACTGCACCAAATTCTGATTTAAATCCTATACGGTCCACTCTGACTTGAGTGATTTTTTTTCCTTTTTTGCGTTCTGCATTCACAATTTTCCCAGCACCGACCTTTTGATTATCTAAAAACACTTCAGAATCTGAAGATTCTGTATTTACAATAAGTTTTTGAGCTTGAATTTTTGAGCTTGTACCGCAAATCAGACTTCCGATAACTAACAGTAATATTAATTTTAGATTCATAAATTATTTAGTTTAATAATAGGTAACAATATACTTTGGTAAACTTATTTAACATTCAACTTCAAATGGGTAATCACATCAAAAACAGGTGTACAAAAACCAAGTCCTTCCATTCGTCCACCAGAAATTTTTGAATTAACAACTCCAACAAAAATCCCAGGTAATTTTATTAAAGGTCCACCGCTGTTACCGGGGTTAACACTTACATCGGTTTGAATGATCGTGTGCTTTTCTCCATTTTTTCGGATAGCGGAAACAATTCCTTTTGAGACCGTTTGACTTAACTCCAAGGAAGCTGGTGTTCCAATTGCTAAAACTTCGTCTGCTACTTCTATTTCTATATTACCAAGCAAACTAAAAGCAAACGGAAAAGCTTTGTTCGTTTTTAATAATGCCAAATCGGCCGACTTACTCGTCCGCACTACTTTTCCACTGATGGTATCCCCTGTATTTGAAAGTATTTGAATGGTACTATCTTCTACTTCAGCAATAACATGATAACTTGTTAAGATATAACCATCGTTACTGACCACACAGCCTGATCCAAAAGATTCGCCCGTTTTAATGGTAACCGTTGCCTTTAAGGCCGATTTCATATCAGAAACAGGAGTGCTATTATTTAAACGTAACGATTCTAACTTAGACGCTGCCAAAGGCTCATTGTCTTTAAAAATCACATCAGAAGCAGAATCGGCTATTAAATCATATAGCGAATTTGATATAGCCTCCTCCATTTTACTATTTATAAATTTTCTTTTTGCTTCCGAGTCAATCGTTAACCATTTCAATCCATCCAAACTGTAGATTCCGGACTTTCCTGCTTTTCTCAAATTATAAATATCCTTTCCAAATTTATCCTTAAATTCATATTGCACTTCAACCTCAAATTGCATAGCCATTTGACTGCAGTTTTTTGAGGTTTCATAAAAGTAGCACCTCGCCAATTTTAGTGTAGCGTCTAACAGACATTTATAATTTTCTGAATTCAACATGGTATAATTCGTATCCACTACACCTGTAGATGCAATTCCTTTTACAAAATACAATCGAGCATCTCGCTGGTAGTCTCGCACAGCTGTTTTATCAAAACAGCCGTGATAAACTGGCTCAAATTGTTTTTTTCTGAACAGTTCATAATCGTAGTGATACGTGTACCCTTCTGCATCATTATCATAAGCTGTTTTTAATGCAACTGTAGAATTCCCTGTTGCGCTTTTATAAATTTTGTGCTCCACATTTATGCTAATTTCTTTATCACCATACAAAGCGACTTCATGCATTGGCAAAAATCCAGGCCGCGTTACTTTAATCTGTTTCAAAATATGTTTTTTATCCAATAAAATGTTCACCGATTTACCGGTTCCTACTTTCACATCATCAACAAAAACTTCGCAATCGTCGGCATTTGTTCTTATAAGGAAATTTTGGGCGGTAACCGTTTGAGTAATTGAATTAAAAATCAAAAGAAAACTTGCGATCCAAATTACTCTTAAGTTTAAATTATGCATATAATGTCAGTATAATAATATTATAATATTAGGTTTTAGAATAAAAAAAAGAATTCAATGATTCCGCTATTAATCACTGGCATTATAAATTTAATAATCAAGCTTAAACTTAGATTTAATCAAGAAGAAGCTATATGCACTTTTGCAATTTTAATTCACTTTTAATTTCAAGAATTCAATAACATCAGAAACAGGTGTACAGAAACCAAGACCTTCTACTCTATTCCCTGAAATTTTTGAATTTACAACTCCAAGGAATGTTGCGGGTCTTCGAATTAAAGGACCTCCGCTGTTACCAGGACTCACACTCACATCGGTCTGAATTAATTTTATTCCATCTGTACTATTCCTAAGCCCAGAAATAATTCCTTTAGACACTGTTTGGCTCAATTCCATATAAGCAGGGGTGCCAATTGCAATCACTTCGTCTGCCACTTCAAATTCCGAATTTTCGTCTAATTTAAAAGAAAAAGGAAATGCTTTTTCAACCTTCAATATAGCCAAATCTGCTTTCTTGCTCGTCCTTTCTACTTTACAATAGAGAGTATCGCCTTTATTATTAATTACCTTTATTAAACTATCTTCTGTTTCAGAAATAACATGATAACTTGTCAAAATATACCCATCATTACTAATTACACAGCCAGATCCGAAAGAGCCATCAGCAGTTATTGTAACTGTTGCACTCAAGGCAGATTTCATGTCTGTAACAAATGAAGATGGTTTTATCTTCAAAACATCCATTTTTGTAGCGCTCAACTTTT
The DNA here is from genome assembly GCA_031421935.1 of Bacteroidota bacterium. Lineage (GTDB taxonomy): Bacteria > Bacteroidota > Bacteroidia > AKYH767-A > OLB10 > JAJTFW01. Next base: position 9,601 of record JANOPQ010000168.1, read on the forward strand.
CTTTGTCACTAAAGACATCCTTAAATGCTGAATCCGAAATCATATCAAAAAAAGAATTAGCAATTGCTTCTTGAAAATAACTGTCAATAAATTGTAACTGTCCCTTACAATCCAAAGTTTTCCAACCAATAGCATCCAAACTATAAATACCTGACTTCCCCTTTTTAGTTCCTCTGAAAATTTCCTTTCCGTAATTATCATTAAACACATATGACATTTCCACCTCTAAATTCAAAGCTACATTTTGACAGATTTTTTCAGGCTCTAAATATAAAATATTTAACGAATTGATTCCTACTTCCAACATACTTCTATTATTTCCCAAATTCAAAACTGCCAAATTTGTATCTACATAGCCCGTTGAAGCAAGTCCTTTATATCCATTAACTAATCCTTCAATATGAAAACCACTTTCATCAGAACAATTTTCGCATTTGCTCCGTACCACATCATAGTATCGAGTACGAGCTTTTAAAAAATCATAATGATACGTTCGAACAATAGGATTCATCCCCAAATTTACTTTTGCTACAATAGGTGGCACTTCTTTTTCCTTTTGAAGAGATTTGCGTAAAACGTAAATTTTAATCTCATCTTCCCCTTTATAAATAACATTAAATTCGGGCTTATAATTAGGTCTAGTTACTTTAATTGATACAATATTTTTAACAAATTTGTGATTAACAACAACCTTCTTTCCAACTCCAACATTTAAGCCATTCACAAAAACTTCGCAATCATCAGCATTTGTATTCACTGTAAAAGATTGAGCATAGACTGTATTAGAAAATGAATGAAAGCAAATTAATAAAACACCAACTAAAATTCGTTTCAGGATTCGACTATTCATAAATAATATTTAACAATTACTGTTTCCATTGGTAGGTTGCCTTAGCCATTAAGGTTTTATGACAAGGAAATTCCATCTACGACAAATATATTAGAAATCTTAATTGTTATAAATACAATACATACTATTTGATCTTTTTTTTAAAAAAAGCTTGTAAAAAAAAATGAAGCTCCCCGCCGCAAGCAGCGGGGTATCTAAAAAAGTGTTAGTTGATTGTCCTTGTGCCATTGCTTATATTCCTTTTCTATTCCCTGTTCCT
>JANOPQ010000169.1:0-16315 GCA_031421935.1 Bacteroidota bacterium
TATTGGGTGCAAGCAAATAATGGACAATGCTCCAATAGAGACTCAATAAATATTACTTTTAATACCATTCCCAATCCTAATCTGGGTAACGATACTACACTTTGCCAAGGACAAACGATTACCTTAAATGCAGGTTCGGCAACTTCATATATTTGGTCAAACAGTTCGAGCTCTTCTTCCATCACCGTTTCTAATTCGGGGACTTATTGGGTGCAAGCAAATAATGGACAATGCTCCAATAGAGACTCAATAAATATTGTTTTCAATCCTGTTCCAACTATTAATCTAGGAAACGACACAACTCTATGTCAAGGTCATACTATTACTTTAATTGCAGGCACAACAACTTCAAATCTTTGGTCAAACAGTACGACCTCTTCTTCCATCACTGTTTCAAATTCGGGAATATATTGGGTGCAAGTAAGTAACGGACAATGCACCAACAGAGATTCACTTTCTCTTACCATTTCTGATTGTGATATAGAAATTGCAATGCCCAATGTGTTTACTCCTAATAACGATGGAATAAATGATAATTTTATTCCTATAAAATATAAAGGTATCACAAAAGCAAACCTTACTATATTCAATAGATGGGGTAAAAAAATATTCTATACTGACGATCTCATTTTAGGTTGGAATGGTAATTATAGAGACAATATTAGTAATGAAGGAACCTATTACTGGATAGTTAAATACACAACAATTATTAATGAAACAAAAGATTTGAATGGTTTTTTAATGTTACTAAAATGACTAAAAGCACTAACAGCATCTACCTAAATTGCGGGGCTTTACCTCAAGAGAGAACAAAGCTGTTTTGTATAGATTATTCAATGAATAAATATATTTAATATCTTCGGATTACATTAATAAAAGAAATCCCACCATTCTGTGTTCAAGCAGTAAATTCACAAACCGTAACGAACAATTTAATTTGACTTCTATGAGAATAATCCTATCCATTTTATTCACACAATTATTTCTTGATGCTTTCAGTCAATCGCCAGGAATTGATAGAAGTAAAATATTTACTTCTCCTTACAACAATCTCAAGTATGAAGTACTAAAAGACGACACAATGTTAGTAATTGATAAAATGCCTGTTTTTCCAGGTGGAACTGATGGATTAAACGATTGGTTAGCTAAAAATAATGAAACTCCCCGCCGCAGAGCAGCGGGGTATCTGTTTGTATCATTTGCCTAAAACATTCTTAACTGCTTTTCTCTATGTAAAATCCTATACTCTTTCTCTGTTCCTTGCTCACTAACATATCTTGAAATTGTTTTTTCATCTCCAAACTTACTTACTGTATTTACAAAATACCCGTCTGACCAAAACTCACCGCCCCACAACATCTTTTTTACTTCTGGATGTTTCTTAAATATCTCTTTTGCTGTCAAACTTTTTATCATTGTTACTATTTGCGTTGGACTATTTTTTGGTACCGATTGTGTCAAGAAATGTACATGATCATTGTCTGTGCCTATTTCTAAAAAATGCACTTCATATCTTTTACTTATTTCTATACATATTTCCTTCATTGTTTTATCTACATCGTCACTAAATACAACTCTTCTATATTTTGCAGGACACACGAAATGATACAACAAAACCGACACATTATGCGACTTATGGATATATTTGCTTTCTGACATTCACAAATTTAAACAATCGCCCCAAGGGGCGGGGAATTAACCCTTAGAGATTAAATCATTAAAAAATAATAATAACGAGGATATACACGGGAAAATAATTGTTAAATGGACAGTTCAAAAAGACGGAACTGTTTCTAACATTAAATTAATTAAAAGTTTTCGTTCAGATATAGATTCAATTATTATTGCTCCATTTGATCAAATGCCGAAATGGCAACCAGGATACCAAGGAAAAACCCCAGTACCCGCTGTATATATACTTCCAATTAGTTTTTAGAACTAAACTGCTTCAATAGGTTTTTTGCTACTGAAAGCCCTCGGAAACCGGTCATTTTGCTATCTCCAATTTAATTAGTAGATTTAATCTCTCAAATAAGCAGTTAGTGCCAATGCATAAAGTCACATAAACAATAAAAATGGACAACTATGAAACTAAAACTACTATTAGCTACTTTGATAGCGACTCTTTTATTTACTTCGGGAGTATCTTTTTCACAAGTAAATACTTATTTTCTAAATAACCCTGTGTGGCAGACAAGCAGTTCTTGTGCCGTGCCCTACCCCTGTATACAGAATGAATCGTACAATTTTTATACGAATGGTGACACTATATTAAATTCACTCGTCTATAGAAAAATATACAAAAAAGGACAGGGCACTTACAACTGGATGGCTACTCCTCCTATTGGTTGCTCGGGTTCGTACAATTATATTGATACTATTCCTTCGTACTTCCTCCGCTCAGCGGGTAAACAAATCTTTTTGCGCCAACCTATGGATACCAGTGAGTATATGCTATATGATTTCAATCTTATAGTAGGTGATACACTTCCACTATCATATAATAATTTTGCAACAGATATTACAGTTACTGCAATTGACAGTATTTATACTTCAAACGGTTATCGCAAACGCTTTGCATTGACAGGAAGCACATGGGCACAATATCTTCTCGAAGGCATAGGACATTCAAAGGGATTGGTTGAGCCTCTGAATGTCCCTCTCGAATGTGGTTATAATTTAGATTGTTTCAGCTTAAATGATACGGCTTATTTTCCTTCAATTGGACCGACATGTAACATGTCTGTAGGAATTATTTCATACAAAAACGAAATCTCACATTCAGTTTTTCCCAACCCCTTTAATACTTTTACTACTATACAAATTAATTCAATGATAAATAATGCTGAACTGAATATCTACAATCTCTACGGACAAAAAATAAAAACAATAAAAGACATTTCAGGGGACAGAATAAAAATTGAAAGAGGGTTTTTAAGTTCAGGACTTTATTTCTATGAATTAAGGCAAAACTTTAAAAATATTGCAACAGGAAAACTAATAGTTACAGACTGACAGAAAAGCGTAGCACTAACAGCACACCTACACTTCAGGTAGGTAGGTTTGCAATCGGCGGGGTATCGTGCCTGCCTGCAGCAGGTAGCTGCGCAGACAGTTTTGTTGTAACATAAAGTTTGTAACTTCGAATAAACAATTTTACTGAAAATCCCGCCCATCGCAAATCTGCGGAACGAACTGTCGATTCGCTCACGAAGCTTCATGTATGAGAAGGAATGGAGAACTTTCTGCCAATACAAATTAAATTTGACAACATGAAAAAAAGCAAGCTCTTAGTTTTAGTATTTACCTTCATGCTTTTAAATACACAAGCACAAACCATAACCGATATTGACGGAAACACATACAACACAATTACACTTGGGACACAGATTTGGACAAAAGAAAATTTGAAGACTACCCGCTTTAGTAATGGCGATTTAATTTTGACAACTTCTTTGCCCATCAATAATGATTCGACTTCCATATTTCAGTGGTCCTATAACCAAGATTCATTAAACATCCCTGTGTATGGGAGTTTATACACTTGGTATGCGGTAACGGATAGTCGCAATGTTTGTCCTACGGGTTGGCATGTACCTAGTGAAGCGGAATGGATAACCTTGGCCAATTTTTTAGGTGGCGATAGCATTGCTGGCGACAAAATGAAAGAAACTGGAACAGCGCATTGGTTAAACACATCCAATCTAGTTACTAACTCAAGTGGATTCACAGCATTACCAGGCGGATTCCGTGGTAATCCGACGGGATTTAACGGCATAACCACAAAGGGCACTTTTTGGAGTTCAACACCATGGGGATCTAACGCCTTTCCTCGGGCTTATACCTTCAGTCTACAATCTACTTCTAGTGCTTTACATCAAAGCGTTTCGGTTGCTAATTGTGGTTATTCTGTTCGATGTGTTAAAGATTTAACTGCAGGCACCCAAAACTTAATTCCCGAAAATGAAATCGAGATTTATCCGAATCCGACAAAAGATAAAATAAATATTTCAATTGAAGAAATCAAGAATTCAAATATTTTTATTTACGACATGACGGGCCATCTGATTTTTCAACAGTCACTCACGAATAAAATAAATCTTATCGACCTTAACTTTTTACCTGTTGGGGTTTATGTCATCAAGGTGGTGGGAATTGACTTTAGTGTAGAACGAAAATTGGTGAAGGAATGAGGAGTAAACCCTTAAAAACGTTTATATTTGATAGATTATAGGAGTTTTTGAACAGACTGCCGTTATTCAACATTCTAAAGGCAAAGTCCAGAAGAAAGTTGAAGAAAAATATGTAAATTTGTAATTGACATTGGAGTCCGAAAAGAAATGTACAGCATAATAGAAATCGACAGAATTAACTTGACCATTATGGGAGTAAAATTTTCAGATTTGAAAACTTTAGAAAGTACTGCAAATGCTTTAGGAAGTAATATGTTTGAAGGTTTTAAGCCAACAACAAAAGGAGTTGAAATTATAAGGGATTATGTAACTGGAAAAATTTCATTAAGTGAATTGGTGACATTTGCCAAACAGAAAGCCTATGTCTAAATCCTATGATTACATAGACCCTGACTATACTTACACAGACCCGAAGACAGGACTTCTAAGAAATATACAGGACATTACAGATTCAGAAGTATTACTATTTGTTGAGAGCAGTGCAGTAACTAAACGACTTCAGGAACTATTTGAAAATCCAATTAAGGTTAAGGGAATTGAAAGTCTTTTTGAAATTCATAGACACCTATTTCAAGACATATACGTTTGGGCAGGAAAAAAACGGATTGTTGAAATTAGAAAAGATGGGAAACAATTTTTTCCTACTTCTCATTTTGACAATGCATTTAGATATATTGACCAGTTAACAACGGAGTTCAAGAGAATTTCAGGAGACAATAAACAGAGTTTAGCCGAGAAATTGGCAGAAATTTTAGACAATGTGAACTATCTACACCCATTTAGAGAAGGTAATGGACGAACACAAAGAGAGTTTTTTAGATTGTTGGCATTAGAAAAAGGCTTGACCTTAAATCTCAACCCACCGGACAACCAAAGTGTTTATGATAGGTATATGAAAGGAACTATTGAGAGTGACGTAGAGACTTTGACAGAATTAATTTTTAAACTAATTAACACAAATAAAAAATAGAAGAAAGGTCTGTAATTGAATAGCCCTGCAGGAACCCAAAACTTAATTCCCGAAGATGAAATCAAGATTTATCCGAATCCAACTAATGGTAAAATAAATATTTCATTGGAAGAATTTAAGAATTCCTATGCTTTCATATACGACCTAAACGGGATGCTCATTTTTCAACAGCCACTCACCCATAAAATAAATCCTATTGACGTTAACTTTTTACCGGTTGGGATTTATGTCATCAAGGTGGTGGGAAGGGGCTTTAGTGTGGAGAAGAAGTTGGTGAAGGAATGAGGTTTTTCGAACAAAACACGAGTTTAGTGACGGTTATCTTTTTGCTACATTGCATTTAATTAGTAAATTTATTCCCTTATATAATTAGAAATCATACAACGGTCTCAAAACCCTGTACCTGCCCTTCGCAAATGTTTAAAACACTATCCACACTTTGTGGCGATGATATTAATTTTCACAATTCTTCAATCAACAACAAAAACAATTTATAACATCATGAAAAAATATTTATTCGTTTTATTTTTAATATGCGCACATTATCAAACTCATGCACAAATAACTTTCCAAAAAAGCTTTGGAGGATTAGGCAGTGAATCTTGCGTTTCAGTTCAACAAACTTCTGACGGAGGTTATATTATGGGCGGATATACCTGGAATTTTGGCTCCGGCTCTGATGAATTTTATTTAATTAGAACTGATATGAACGGAGATACAATTTGGACTAAAACCATAGGCGGACTTTCAGGGGAAACTGGCAGTTCAATTTTTCAATGCACAGATGGCGGATTTATAATGACTGGAGTTACACAGTCTTTCGGTAGCAACAATGGCTCCTTTCGAGTTTATTTAATTAAAACAGATGCTGGTGGAAATTTGCTATGGTCAAAAACTTTTGGAGGTGTATCAAATGATTTCGGCACATGTGTTAAACAAACTATTGATGGAGGATTTATAGTTCTTGGCAACACTAGTTTAAGTGGAATGGGCTCTGAACTATATTTAATAAAAACTGATGCGAATGGGGATTCTTTATGGACAAAGACTTTAGGAAGTTCAAGTAATGATATTGGTAGGTATATTCAGCAAACTACAGATGGAGGATACATTATTGTTGGAAGTACGGGGAGTTTTGGTGCTGGAGATTATGATGTATATTTAATCAAGACTGATTCCATTGGTAATCCTTTATGGTCAAAAACATATGGCGGAGTGGATGAAGAAAGAGGTAATTATGTTCAACAAACTACAGACGGAGGTTATTGTATAGTCGGATATACTCATAGCTTCGGTACTGGTATGAGTTATGATCTTTATTTAATAAAGACCAATTCAAATGGCAACTTACTTTGGTCAAGAGCATTTGGAGGATTAAGTTATGATACAGGATATTTTGGTCAACAAACTACAGATGGAGGATATATTGTTGTCGGAAATTCTTTAAGTTTTGTTTCACCATATTCTGATGTATATTTTATCAAGACGGATTCCAATGGAAATTTAATTTGGAATAAAACCTATGGCGGACCTCTTCGTGATGAAGCATCCTCTGCTCAGCAAACTTCCGATGGTGGATATATTATTGGCGGTCTCACCTTGAATTTTGGAGCTAATATCGAGGATATATATTTAATTAAGACAGATGCAAATGGAAATAGCGGCTGTAATCAGGGAAATCCTCAAACAACTATTACAATTCCAGCAACGCAAGTTGCAAATGTTGCAACAATTGTCAATTCAACAAATACTAATATTACTAATCCTGTCTCTTTTGTAGGTAGTGGCGGCATTATGAATAATATTTGTACAAACGTTGGCATAAATGAAGTTGCCACAGATAATAATTTTGCTTCTTTTCCAAACCCATCAGCAGGTAATTTTATTATTTCATTCAAAAAAACGATTGTTAAAGGAAATATTAGCATATTTAATATTCTTGGTGAAAATGTATTTACAGAAAATATAATTAATAAATCACAACAGGAAATTAATATTATAGAGGTTTCAAGCGGAATATATTTTGCAAAAGTGTTTGACGGCGAAAAATATTATTGTAATAAAATTATTATTGAGCAAAATTGAAACCAGATAAGACGAATACATGGTCGAAGCGATAGCATTCAGGTTAAAAAAAACTGCATGCTTTGCTCCCGCTTGCTTTCGGAAGAAGGTCGTATTGCTACATTCAATTTAATGGGTAGATTTAATCTTTCAAATAAATAGCAAACAAAATACTCGCACGAAGTCTCCCGAATGATAGCAATCGGCAGCTATGTTCCGGAATTTATCTGCTAGGAAAAGCGATTTTAAACCCAGTGGAAATTACGTAAAAACGGAGAATTAGAATTAAAAAAATGGACTTATTTAATTCAACCCTTGACGAAACTAAAAACTGGTTACCGCAAGACGGAACGGTCAATTATTACGGGCAAATTTTAAATAGAGACCGAGCTGATTTTTATTTCAATAAAATGTTGGAAACTCTTGAATGGCGAAATGATGAAGCGATCATTTTCGGGAAGAAAATTATCACCAAACGAAAAGTGGCCTGGTATGGAGACGAACCTTTCGAATACACGTACTCCAACACTTCGAAATACGCATTGCCTTGGACAAAAGAACTATTAGAATTATTGCAAATCACTCAACAAAAAACCGGCGAGAATTTCAACTCGTGTTTGGTAAACTTATACCACGACGGAAGCGAAGGAATGGCTTGGCACAGCGATGGCGAAAAAGATTTAAAGAAAGACGGCGCAATAGGTTCGTTGAGTTTCGGAGCAGAACGTAAGTTTGCATTCAAACACAAACAATCCAAAGAAACCATTTCAATCCTTTTAGAACATGGCAGTCTATTGATGATGAAAGACACCACACAAACGAATTGGCTGCACAGACTACCCCCCACAAAGCGAATAAATAAACCGCGAATAAACCTTACCTTCAGAACAATTGTCCGGTTATAGGGCAACAACAAAATATGAAGAGCAATCACTAACTTGGGATTTGCGACACATTGTCATTTTGCCACCTCCAATTTAATTGGTAGATTTAATCTCTCCAATAAATAGAAATACAGATACGTTCTCGAAATTCACAACCGCCAAAGCTTAAAACCACAAAGCTTCGTATGCAATTTATTCTCTATAAATGAATTTAAACTTGACAAACATTTAAAAAACGAAAGAAAAATATTCTATTGCTTTTAGTTTTTGCTACTTTTAGCTGTACTGAAGCTGAAAAGAAGTCCAATACTGATGGAGACAGTGCTTTTAACAAAGTAGCTGAAGATTATATTAAAGGATATTTAGCCTGGCTTCCACAAAGTGGCGCATCGCTTACGTTACTTTATCTTTCGTCAGAAGACCTTAATACTAAACGCTTCTAACAAGGTTGATTTTTTGAAAAAGCGGAAACAAAAGTGCAATTGACAATCAACTCCTTTGGCGGTACATTTTCTTTATTTCCATATATAACCCCCATTTTGTGGTTCAAAACGATAAAAAGTATTTATTTAAAACAAATGGATGATCTATTTGTTATACTCCCAAAGAAATAACAATTTACATGATCTATTAAAAAAATGATAAAATACAAGATTGCGTTCATGTGTATTATTGGAATTATTATCATCGTCGTTTTGTTTCAATCCTTTGTGTTGAAGTCGACAAATGAAACGGAACAACAAAAATACGCTGTCGTTGGCAATTACAAAGAATTTGAAATCAGGTTTTATCCTGCTGCCACTTTAGCTACCATAAATTCAGACGCTAAAAATTACAAAGAGCTTTCAGGTTCTGGGTTTCGAAAACTTGCCAATTACATTTTTGGCGGCAACGAGGCGAGCAAGAATATTTCGATGACAGCACCCGTACACATGGTTATCGATGATTCTCTTTCTACTATGAGCTTTGTGATGCCTTCTGATTATACATTGGAAACACTTCCTAGACCAAACGACCCCACTCTTTCAATTAAAAACTCAGAAGAGGAGTATGTTGCGGCTATACAATTTGGCGGATTTGCTTCTGATAAAGACATAAATACCTATCGGGAGAAACTTCGGACTCTTCTCAACCAAAACGGAATTACAGCGTATGGAAATTATAGATATTATGGCTATAACCCGCCTTATCAAATGAGCGATCGCCGAAATGAAATTGTCGTTGCCGTTAAATGGGAAAAAGGCAATTAAATGTTTGCATTTTACTCAAAGCATGCATAACATTCCGTAAGATTGGAAATTTTAGCTACTAACCTCTCACCAAATCACCTGAGACAAAATAATTTCCCAGAGATTTATATGAATAACAATTATTAACTTATATTTTGTACAACAAACTATAATACCTTTTGGAAAAAATGTGTACTGAAAATCGGAATCCACCAGCATTGAAGATTTTCGTTCGTCTATACTTAATTATAAACCTTCTTCTCATTACAAGTTGCTCTTCTTACAGTCAAAAAAATGAAATGAACGAAATCAAAACCGGTAATCGTATACCTTCTTTCTCCTTACTTGATCAGAATGGAGATGTGTTTGACATTGATTCCTTCATTGGCAAAAAGAATCTTGTGATTTATTTTTATCCGAACGACGACAGTCCGGGTTGTACTGCACAAGCTTGTTCCTTTCGCGATCAATTAGAGGTATTCAACGAGGTAGATGCTATGATTATTGGGATTAGCGGCCAATCTGTTAAAAGCCATAAAAAATTTGCTGAAAAACACAGACTGCCTTTTACTCTTCTGAGTGATGATGGAAATAAAATAAGACGTCAATTTGGGGTGCCTACTAACCTACTTGGATTACTACCCGGTCGTGTAACGTACATTGCAGATAGAACTGGGAAAGTGATCTACATCTTCAAATCGCAGCTGAACTTTACAGAGCACGTAGATGAAGCACTAAAAACATTAAAGGAATTAAAATAAAAAACTATGGCCTTTTATCAATTAATTAAATCGCAAAAACTTCCTGTTTCAATAGACGAAATTTGGAATTTCATTTCATCTCCCATGAATTTAAAAGAAATAACACCGAAACATATGGGTTTTTTGGTAACAAGTAATACTGGGGCAGAAAAAATGTATGAAGGCATGATTATTAGTTACAAGGTAAGCCCTTTGTTTAATATAAAACTTGATTGGGTAACTGAAATCACTCATGTTAAAGAATTAGAATATTTTGTGGATGAACAAAGAATAGGTCCTTATGCTATGTGGCATCATCAGCATAAAATTGAACCCATTGAAGGCGGTGTTTTAATGACAGATATTGTTACTTATCAACCTCCCATGGGTATCTTAGGAGCTATCGCAAATTCATTCATTATAAAAAATCAACTTCAGGAAATATTTGACTACAGAACCATTGCACTGGAAAAAAGATTTGGTAAATATTCGCTCTGAAGATTTTATTCTTTAGACAAATGTGTAAGTTTGATCAACCTAACACTTGGTTACCATCGTGTCGAAATTGAAGTCTTACACTTCTTTTCGAGTATTTCAAAATATTAATTATCAATTCACTATCAATTATTTCAAGAATCAAAATATATTAAAATAAATAAGTATTTTTATACAAAATTGTAAAAGCACAAACAATGTTTAAAAGATTCACAATCACAGACAAACTTTTATTCCTCGCCGCTATCTTATCGCTCATATTTTCTGAGATTCTCTATTTCCAGGGAGAAAAAGAAGATGCCAACTTTATTGGGATATGGGTCCCTTCGATACTAGCATTTGGAATTTATCTTAAACTAATTAATAACACGAAAAATGACTGAACTAATCCCATACTTTGCAGGGCTAGTTACCTTGTTATTCGGAGCGGGCTTCACGCTAGCACTGAGAGAAGCGCGTAAAAATTAACTTGAACATTAACGTATAAAAACGTTAGCATTAAGTGATGAGATTGGCATCATATAAACCATTATACTTTATCTAACAAAACTGCTAAAACTCTTGGCATAAACTATTAGCTGTATTTGTTGTTAATACTAACAAATAAGAAATAAAAATGCAGCATTATTTAATAGTAGGGGCATCAAGCGGTATCGGTCAGGAGCTAGCCCATCAACTAGCAAAGGAAGGACGCCAAGTAATAGGCACCTTCTACAAAAACATGCCCTCAGCCGAAATTTCCAATATTCAATTTCATCATTTAGATGTTCTTGAAGAAAACCTTTCCTTAGATTTTTTACCCGATGAATTAACAGGAATTGTTTATTGCCCTGGCAGTATAAATCTCAAGCCTTTTGAAAGAATTAAACCTGTAGATTTTGAATTAGATTTTAAACTACAAGTAAGTGGAGCCATAAAAATTCTTCAATTAGCTTTACCGAGACTAAAAAAATCATCCAATGCTTCCATTGTTCTATTTTCTACAGTGGCAGTACAACTTGGCTTGCCGTTTCACTCTCAAGTATCAACATCCAAAGGCGCCATAGAAGGACTTACCAAAGCATTGTCGGCAGAATATGCTCCCGCCATCAGAGTGAATTGTATTGCACCTTCCTTGACCGATACTCCACTCGCAGCATTTTTATTAAACACCGAGCCCAAAAGAGAAGCCAATGCATTGCGTCATCCTCTAAAAAGAATTGGCAACACTGAGGACATCGCAAATATGGCTTTGTTTTTACTTTCCGAAAAGTCAAGCTGGATAACTGGTCAAATTCTGCATGTTGATGGTGGCATGTCTTCCATCAAAGGTTAAATATTTCTAAATAAAAAAAATCAACGTTCAACATGATCGATACATTTTTATCAGCTAGATGGGAAAATTTGATTATGGCAAATTATAAAGTGTCTCCTGAGGCCCTTAAACCCTATTTGCCCGCGGGTGTTGAATTAGATTATTACCAAAACGATACTTATGTAAGTCTCGTAGGATTTATGTTTAAAAAAACCTCACTATTTAATATTCCCATCCCCTTACTAGGAACCTTTGAAGAAATCAATTTGCGATTCTATGTAAAAAGAATGGAAGGAAAAGTAGAGAAGCGTGGTGTCGTTTTTATCAATGAAACCGTTCCATACAAATCTGTAGCATGGCTAGCGAACAAATTGTACAAAGAGCACTACATGGCGATTCCCACGAAAAACACTATCAGCACAGTCAATGACAGCAAAAGTATAAAATACGACTGGAAAATAAATAAAGCCTGGAATCATATTGCTGTAAATACGGAAAAAGATAATGAGCAAATGATACCCGGAAGAATAGAAGAATTCATCTTTGAACATTATTACGGATACACCAAAATTAATGATTGCACATCGCAGGAATACAAAGTAAATCATCCGAGGTGGATGGTAAACAAAGTTAAAGATTACTCAATTCACTGCGACTTTAATGCTATGTATGGTAAAGATTTTGCTTTTCTAAGTAATCAACAACCCGATTCTGTTATTGTAGCTGAAGGTTCAAACGTTAGCGTTAATTGGAAGCGAGTAAAGATTTAAAAAACTAAAGATGGATCAAAAAGAAATTGATAGAATAATTGAAATGGCTTGGGAAGACAGAACCCCGTTTGAAGCGATAAAAATACAATTTAATTTTTCAGAAGCGAATGTAATTGAGCTCATGCGAAAAGAATTAAAACGTAGCAGCTTTAATTTGTGGCGTAAGAGAGTGAACAGCGGCGTTAGTCAAAAGCATGCTCAAAAAAGAAATCCAGAAATAACCCGCTTTAAATGCTCATTGCAAAGAGGCATATCGATGAATAAAATAAGCAAAAGATAAAGTGAATTTAATTTTCCCAACGGATTATGAAGCGATCATAAAAAAAATTGATCATATTGACCCTATTCAATATGGTAATAGCAGAAATTATATTCATGGAGCAGTAACCTACTTGTCTCCCTATCTATCAAGAGGTGTTATAAGCACTAAACAGGTTCTATCAAGTGTCTTGGACAAAGGATACCAAATTCAACAAATAGATTCGTTTGTTAAAGAACTGTGCTGGCGCGATTATTTTCAAAGGGTGGGTCAGTATAAAGATTTAAGTTTGGATATAAGGCCAAGTGTAGCACCTACACCAAAGGAAGGAATACCCGCGCAAGTATTAACTGCCAACACCGGGATTACGGGTATTGACAATGCCATTCATGATTTATACCTTACCGGCTATATGCATAATCATTGCAGAATGTACACCGCCGCACTTGTTTGTAATATAGCAAAAACGAATTGGAAAAATCCTTCTCAGTGGATGTACTATCACTTGCTAGATGGAGATTGGGCGAGTAATGCCTGTAGCTGGCAATGGGTAGCCGGCACGAATAGCGCTAAGAAATATTATGCCAACCAAGAAAACATTAACAAATTCACTTTAACTAACCAAACTGGCACTTATCTGGATACAACCTATGAAGTATTAATGCAAATGGAAATTCCAACATCTCTATTAGATACTCAAAATTTTGCACCTACTACACATTTGCCCGAGGCAACTTTTATGGGATGTGTCCCTGAGCAACCCACTTTTATCTACAACTATTATAATCTCGATCCACTATGGCATAAACACGAAAAGGGGAATAGAATATTATTAATCGAACCTGAATTATTTGAAAAATATCCAGTAAATAAGAAGTGTATTGATTTTATGATATCTTTAAGTAAAAATATTGAAGGCCTCCAAATTTTTGTAGGTTCTTTTAAATCCCTTACAGAAAATTCGACCGTAAAAAATATTTATTACAAAGAACATCCACTCAATAATGGGTATGTAGGAACTGAAGAACCCAGAGACTGGATAGCAAATAATGTTACAAAATACTATCCATCCTTTTTTGGTTATTGGAAAGATGTACAGAAACAATTATCAAATCAATCCGGATATGCTAATCAATAAAAATGAAATTGAGCAATACGAACAACGCTATCGAACTGCGTTTATAAATTCATTGTCAGGATTTCGACAGGCTGTATTAGTAGGCTCAAAGTCGGCCGATCATCATTCCAACTTAGCCATTTTTAATTCTCTCATTCACCTTGGAGCCAACCCTGCAATTCTTGGTTTAATTAGCAGGCCTGGAACGGTTCAACGAGACACTTTGCAAAATATTATCGAAACAAAAGAATACACGTTAAACTTTGTCAAGGCAGAACACTATAAAAAAGCACATCAAACATCTGCCAGATATGATGCCCACATTTCGGAATTCGACAAAGTTGGTTTTAACGAATTTTATCTACCAGGTTGTCGTGCTCCATTTGTTGATGGTGCAGTGGTTAAAATTGCTATGAAGTTTGAAGAAAGCATTCCGATTACTCTAAATGGAACGGTACTCATCATTGGAAGTGTAATGCAAGTTGAGCTAGAAAGCACCTTGATTGGACAAGATGGATTTGTAAATTTATCGGACTCCGATGTTTTAATTAGTCAAGGTTTGGATGCTTACTTTGTTACCAAGGAAATCGGAAGGCTGCCCTATGCAAAACCCTAGCGTGCTGCTCTGTGAAAAATATAAAAAAGGAATTTTTACCACAACGTATTTGTATGGTATGCAAGAGACCTTTTACATGGCGTAAAAAGTGGGAAAAAATTTGGAACGAAGTAAAATATTGTAGTGACAAATGTAGAATGAATAAGCACAAAATATGAATAAAGCAGGTATCATTTTCCCACATCAATTGTTTGAACAAAATATAATGGCCTCCACGTGCGAGGTCATTTACATTCTAGAAGAATGGCTCTATTTCAGGCAATTTAATTTTCACAAGCAGAAAATTGCTTTTCATAGAGCGAGCATGAAATTTTATGAAAATTATTTGCAAGCAAAAAAAATAAAAGTTGTGTATATTGACGCATCTGATGAATTAGCCGACGTGCGAAAATTAATTCCTTATCTAAAAGCAAAAGGAGTTCGAACCATTGAATATATTGACACCACAGATTACTGGCTTGAGGAACGAATAAACAATGTTTCCGAAGCGCAAACAATGGGGAGAATAAAACATCCAACTCCTCAATTTTTAAATACATCCGAAGAGATTTTGGACTATTTTACTGCTAAAAAAAGAATGTTTCAAACTGATTTTTATAAGCATCAAAGAATCAGTAAAAACATTTTAATGGAGGTCAAACAAAAGCCTTTGGGTGGAAAGTGGACGTTTGATGATGAGAACCGCTCGAAATATCCAAAAGGAAAAACTCCTCCAAAAGTTGATTTTCTGAAACCCAATAAATTCTATAAAGAAGCTTGCATCTATACCCAAAAACATTTTGCAAATAATTATGGCCAACTGAATCTTGATTTTATTTATCCTACAACCTTTACTGAAAGCAAAAAATGGTTACAAGAGTTTTTTATTTCAAGGTTTTCGGAATTTGGAGCATACGAAGATGCGCTAGTAGCCAATGAAAATATTTTACACCACAGTGTTTTAACGCCCATGTTAAACTCAGGTCTTCTAACACCCAACTATGTTATTGACGAGGCATTACACTTTGCAAGCAATTACGAAATTCCATTGAACTCATTAGAGGGTTTTGTTCGCCAAATTATTGGATGGAGAGAGTTTATTAGAGCGGTTTATGAACTCAAAGGCAGGGAAGAGAGAACCAAAAATTATTGGGGCTTTAAAAGAAAAATACCTGAATCATTTTGGAAGGGTACTACAGGAATAGAACCCTTAGACATTACCATTAAAAAGGTTTTAGAAACCGGCTATTGTCACCATATTGAACGGTTAATGGTACTTGGCAACTTTATGCTCCTATGTGAATTTGATCCTGATGACGTTTATCGGTGGTTTATGGAACTTTTTATAGACGCCTATGACTGGGTAATGGTGCCCAATGTTTATGGAATGAGTCAGTTTGCTGATGGAGGATTAATGGCCACCAAACCCTACATAAGTGGTAGCAATTATCTCATGAAAATGAGTGATTATAAAAAAGGGGAATGGCAAAACGTTTGGGATGGATTGTTTTGGAGATTTATGCATACTCATAGAACTTTCTTTCTTCAAAATCCCCGATTAGGAATGTTAGTTCGGACATTTGACAAAATGCCAAAAGAAAAACAAAAAAATCATTTAGACATAGCTTCCAAATTTCTTAAATCGCTTTAAGAAACATTTACCAATTATAAGTTTATTTTAGTCTTATCTGTTTCCCGATAGCTA
>JANOPQ010000170.1:0-13802 GCA_031421935.1 Bacteroidota bacterium
GGAGTTAGTTGTTAGTTTTTAGAGGTTAGTTGTTAGAGGTTGGATCTTGGTCGCGAGGCTTCGAAACCGCAGGTCTGCGGGAACTTCAAACTTCAAACTTCAAACTTCAAACGTCAAACGTCAAACTTCAAACGTCAAAGTCAAAAATCTAAAATCTAAAAACTAACAACTAACAACTAACAACTAATCGCGAAGCCTCGCGACTAAAAACCGCAACGAACTAATTCGATATCGAAAATAATTGGCGTGTTCGGTGGAATTGGATCAAGTCCTGTAGTGCCATAGGCGTTGTTGGAAGTTAAAATAAGTCGTGCGACTCCACCGGGCTGCATGGTAGAAATGGCTTCTTCCCAAGAGGTCAAATGAGTTCCATCACCTAGTCGATAAATTAAGTTTTTACCGTTGTTTCCAGAAGCATCAAACATTTCCCCACCTAAAAAACTTCCCGTGTATTTTATTTCTACTTGATCACCTGGCTGAGGTCTCGCTCCTTTTCCTTCTTTGAAAAGGATAAAGTAAACTCCTGGCTTTACCGGTTGTACAGAAATTTCATTATCGCCCATGTATAACTCAATCTGACGCAATTCTTCGACCTGATTGTAATCGTTATTATGCTTTGATTCGTTTCTGTATTCGGTTGCAGTGAGTACTTTTTTTAAACGAACTTCAAATCGAAGCAGGTCTTGCGAATCAATATTGGCAGGTAAAGGCTGCTTAAAGGTTTTATCAAAAACGGAATCTGCATTGACTAAGAAAATGGCGGAATCACCTTCCGACATCATGGCAAATCCTTCTTCTAATCCACCAACAAAGGTGGGTTTTGTCAATTCTAAAACAAAGGCTTCACCCAGTTCCGCCGAATTGTAAATTTCTTTTCCGTTTTTATCTTTATAGATGAGATGCATGCGCATCATATCCCCTATCACTGGTTTTCTTCCTTCCTTCTGTTCTATTAACTCATACCGCAATCCAGAAGGTGTAACAGAAAAACCATCTTTATTGCAGGATGAAATGGAAAATAATCCAATACCCATCGTTGCAAAACTAATTACCCAAATTAATATTTTTTTCATATTTATTGTTGACTTACTTTTTCTAGTTTTACTCTATAAAGGATGGATGTACTTCCAGGAATACATACTCCATCTCCCGTAATTCCATAGCCTAAATAAGAAGGTACAATGAAAATAGCTTTTTCTCCTTCTCTCATTTTTAAAATTCCTTCTTGCAACCCACTGGGTTGATTGGACTGCCCAATGGTAAAACTTAATTGTCCACTGGTGTCGCTTGAATAACAAAGATCGCCATTCAACAAAGAAGCCGTGTAACTAAGCGTCACATCTTTCATCAACCGCACTTCCCTACCCTCTGTTTTCTCTAAAATTTTATAACGTAATCCTGTAGATGTAGTGTCTAATTTTAATCCATGTCGCTCTACATAGGCATCAATCATTTCAATTTCTTCCGCAATTAATTGGCGATTTTGTTGGATCAACGATTCTTTAAGTTCTTGTGAATTGGGTGGCTGTGTAGCCCTTGTTTCTCTCTCCGTCGTTGAAGGACCACATGAATTTGCGACCAATAAAATCAGTATTAAAAGTAAATGAGTTGGTTTATTCATTCTCCGTTTCCGCTTGCAATTCTTCTTTATACAATGGTAACAGCTCAACAAACTTTTTCACGGTATCCTCTAAATTTAATTTAGAACGTCCGCCAGCTGCGTTTTTATGTCCACCACCTTCAAAATATTTTTCAGCAATGTCTTTCACCGAAAATAATCCTTTCGATCGGAAGGATATTTTCACAAGTCCATCGCGTTCACTAAACAGTACCGCTACTTTCATTTTTTTAATACTCAAACCGAAATTCACGATACCTTCTAAATCACCTGACTCGTGATTAAATCGGTCCATGTCCGACTGTGAAGCTGTAAAAATGATGACATTATACTCTTCAATTTGTTGCATTTTTTCGCTGAGCGTATACCCTAAAAACTTAGTGCGTGAAAACGAGTTTGTATCATAAATCAATTCATGAATACGATCATTGCGAACACCTTCTTTCATTAATCGAGCAATGACAAGATGTGTTTGATCGGTTACCGAATTAAAACGAAAGCTGCCGGTGTCAGTCATGATTCCCGTATACAAACATTCAGCGCTATCTTGATTGAGATGCTCATCCCAACCAAAATCCATCATGATATGAACTAAGAGTTCAGCGGTTGAACCAATTGAAGGAAATGAAAACTGATAATCACAAAATCCTTTTTTAGGATCGAGGTGATGATCGATCAAAATCATTGGGGCTTTCACATTATTGAGATCTGTTTGCATTTTCTCTACACGCGAAGGATCATTAAAATCCAAGCAAAAAACCACTTCTGCTTTTGCGAGATGCTCTTTGGCTACTTTGGGATTCCTGATAAAATCGATCACCTCTTTACTGCCCTTCATCCAATTCAAAAATGCGGGAAATTCGCTCGGCACTACCACCGTTACACGATGGCCTAGTGCTTTTAATATGTGCAATAATCCCAATGAAGAACCCAAGGCATCGCCATCTGGCTTATGGTGAGTGGTGATTGCCACCTCTTTAGGAGAAGATAATAGGTCTTTTATTGATTTTTTATCTTGGGTATTAAATTCATAATTTGCCATTCCAGATCAAAATTAATCCAATTACCTTTGCACTCGCAAAAAGATAAATAAAAAATAAAAATGAGCACAAACAGAACATTTACGATGATTAAGCCCGATGGGGTTCAAAATGGCCATATTGGAGCTATTTTAAATCACATCACACAAGCAGGATTTACAATTATTGCTATGAAATACATGCGCCTTACGCCTGAGAAAGCGGGTGAATTTTACGCCGTTCATAGCGCACGTCCATTTTACAATGATTTAGTAAAATATATGTCTTCAGGACCTATCGTTGCCGTAATTCTTGAAAAAGAAAATGCAGTGGAAGATTTCAGAAATGTAATTGGAGCTACGGATCCAACGAAAGCTGAAAAAGGTACTATTCGCAATTTATATGCTAAGTCTATTGAAGCAAATGCTGTTCATGGATCTGATAGCGATGAAAACGCAGCTATTGAAGGAAGCTTTTTCTTCTCTATGTTAGAGCGATTCTAAGTCGGGATAGCAAAATATTTCAGAAAGCCTCGGAAATTTCCGGGGTTTTCTTTTTTATATACGAGGTAACACGAAAAACATAAAGAGCATACTCAAGAAAAAAAACAACAAAGCGGTCAATACCACTTTTTCATAAAAGGAATATCCATGACCTTTAGCCTCTTTTCGCATCTTAGAAAAATTTTATATCCGTAATTACATCTTGTTTCAACTCCAAATTTAGAGAAGATATAATATCCGTTTTTAAAAGTTCTAATTCATTTCTAACAACAGAGGAGTTCAAATTCACAGTCAGTGTTCCTTCCATAAATTTCATACTTAGCGTGCGCTGGACGATGGGTTTAGCTACACATTTATCCCATGCATCTCTAATTTTTGCATTCCATAAACCATTCTCTAGCTCATACTTTCGAAGCATATCCTTTATCACATCTCCTAGCGAATTCTCGTTTGTGGGTCTCATATCTACAAAAATCTAAAAAATAAATCTATTTTGCTTGATTAATTTCATCGATTAAGTAATTTAATTGGATATTTTTGACGAATTGATGGGAATAATAACATTTACAACCGATTGGGGTACGCGAGATTATCATATTGGCGCTATCAAGGGAATGCTCCTTTCTTTTCAGTCTGATTTACAATTTATTGATATTTCACATCAAGTGGCTCGTCATAATATACAGCAGGCCGCTTATATTTTTAAAAATGCCTATTCAAATTATCCTGCAGGTACGTTACATTTTATAGGAGTTCATAAGCAACTTCGCTATCCATCAGAGTTAATTGCAATCAAAAAAGATGGGTATATATTTATTGGTGTGAACGATGGATTTTTCAGTTTGGTATTTGATGAAGCTCCCATCGATATGGTTAAAATTACTATTGCAGAAGGATCAAAACATCTTTTTGATTTACCCACCATCGTGAATAGCGTGAAGCATTTATTGACTGGAAAAAATTTATATGAGTTAGGTCCACGTCCCGAGCAATTTGTGGAGCGCTCTGCCTTTAATCCTACCATTGAAGATGAATTAATTCATGGTATTGTGATTTACATAGATGACTTTGGAAACATCGTTACTAACATCACTCAAGCCTTGTTTGAAAAGCAACGTAAAGGTCGAAAATTTGAAGTGGTGATGCGAAAAAATCACCATACTATTGATACCATTAGCGATCGGTATATGTCGGTGGAATCGGGTTCGGCATTAGCGCTATTTAATGCAGCTGGTCACCTTGAAATCGCCATTAATGAAGAGAATGCGTATAAGTTGATGAATTTGCGTTTGAATGATAATATTAGAATTGAATTTAAATGATTACACGAATTGTTCGCTTAAGTTTTAAGAAAGAAAATGTTGTTGATTTTATCAATGCATTTGATGAGTCAAAAGCGTTGATTTCATCTTTTCCGGGATGTAAAAAATTACGTCTCTTCAAAGATTTTTCAGACGATTCTGCTTTCTTTACACATAGTGAATGGGAGTCGATGGATGATTTAGAAAATTACCGAAAATCGGAGTTGTTTATGTCGACATGGAGTAAAGTAAAACCATTGTTTGCGAACTCACCACAAGTATTTTCGCTTGTAGAAAGTATTCATTCTCCTAAAATGATTGAATCTTAGTTTCAGACACTAAATTTTCTCGCAGTGCGCTGAGGCTCCACTACGCTAAAGGTTCTCGCTGATGCTGCGCTACGCTAAAGTTTCTCGCCGATGCTGCGCTACGCTAAAGTTTCTCTCCGATGCTGCGCTACGCTAAAGTTTCTAGCCGATGCTGCGCTACGCTAAAGTTTCTCGCAAAGGCGCAGAGCCGCAAAGGCTGCGCAAAGAAAAAGTTGCTCGAAAAGGGCGCAAAGGCTGCGCTACGCTAAAGTTTCTCGCTAAGGCGCAATCCCGATAGCTATCGAGACGCTACGGCTGCGCTACGATTCTTTCTATCAAAAAAAATCTGCCCTCGAGAACCTCAGGCAGCATTCTCCATCTCCCACTCTCCGACTCTCCTACTCTCCTACTCTCCCCAGAAGCGAGCGAAGCTCTGCTTCTGGGCTCCCACTCTCCTCGCGATACTTCGCGATCTCCTACTCTCCTACTCTCCGAGTCTCCTACTCTGCCTTCACCATTTCAGGCATGCGTTGCATTTCTTTTTCTAAGAGGGGATGCATCACTTTAAACCATAAAGGCGGAATAAGAGCAAGCATGATCATTCCTGGATATCCGGTAGGCATTTGTGGACTTTCTTCGTGATGATTTAAGAGTTGATACTTTTTACTTGCTTTATAATGATGATCGCTATGACGAGATAATTCAAAGAGCGCCAATCGACCTAACACATGATTCGAATTCCAAGAATGACAATGCATTACTTTTTCGAAAGAACCATCTTTTCTTAGCCTCCTTCCGATACCATAATGCTCAATATAATTTACCGATTCAAGTAGAGCGATACCTAAAAAGGAAGCTATCATAAAATATCCCATAACCATCCATCCGAAAAAATAAAAAATAGTACTAAGGAGCAATAGTTGAATGACTCCAAAATGGATCATTTGATTATTAATTGAAAGTGCCGATTGATTTTGTTTTTTAAGTCGATTTGCTTCCAACTTCCAAGCAGAGAAATAAGAGAGAATAATACTTCGAACCAAAAAGGAGTACAAACTCTCGCCGTAGCGCGCACTGGCAGGATCATCGTGTGTTCCTACGCGTTTATGATGACCGCGATTATGTTCAATATAGAAATGCAGATATAAAGATGACAACAATAATAATTTTGCCAGTAAAATCTCGAATTTTGTGGAACGATGTCCGAGCTCATGCGCGACATTAATTCCAATAATTCCACAATTCAATCCCATGGCACTTATCATCACAATTTTCTCCAAGCTTGAATGATTGGGCTCGCCTATCTTCAACAAAAAAAGGGAAATCGTAAAATATTGCAAGGGGACCATCAAATAAAGGAGGCCATCATAAAGAGGATTCTTTCTTTCCAATTCTGACTGAAGTGCATCCAAATTCGAATGGTCGGCAGGTAGCATAAGTTCAAGAAGTGGAATGATCAAAAAAGCCAATATAAGAGGTGAAAATAGCTGCCATCCGCCAACTTCAAACCCCCAAATAGTTTGAATGGGAATGACCAATGCCACTATATATTTCATCCAATGCCAATTCGATTTCTTCATCTTCGGCTAAAGTAATTAAAAATAAAAAAGGAAAAAAATCGTTCAACATTTAGCAGAAAATTAATATTGAATTGACCAAAAAAAATCGTACATTTGGATGTAAGGAATTGAGGAATGAGAAAAGATACAACCGGGAGCGATACCAGCAGGTCATTACTTCCCATTTACAAAGAAAGATCAGCACCGTATAAAGCATTTTTATTTTATGCTTTAATGGGTTCTGGTTTGTTATTCCTTTCCTTATCTATCATGTTTATAATTTGGAATTCGCAATTGTTAACTTCCTCCAATGTGCAATTCCCAAAATCATTTGTGATTAGTACGTTGGCCTTACTTTTCAGTAGCTATACTCTTTCCATTTCCCGAAATTATCATTTGCAGGATCACGCTCAAAACATGTTACTTTCCATGTCAGCATCGCTTCTACTTGCAATGGTTTTTAGTGCCTTTCAAGTGCATGCTATCTTGTCTATTCTAGATCAAGGTTTGTTTGTAAATATCGATGTTAGTTTGCTCTTTTTATATATCATTACAGGTTTTCACTTTTTACATATTGTAGTAGGGACAATTTATTTATTTTACCTCAATTTAAAATCATTTGATATTTGGAAAGACCCTGTTAAATCATTGATTTACTTCTCCAATAAATTTGAAGGATTGCGTTTCGAATTATTTTGTTCATATTGGTATTTTAGCACAGGACTTTGGCTATTTCTCTTCCTGGTTTTTTTCTATTCGCTCTAAAATTCCCAGTTGGCTTTCGTATCTTTGCCTATTATGTCACTAAAAAATTCATTATTGCTTACTATCCTCCTTTGCGGGTGGGGAGAGCACGTACAAGCTCAGAAAACGTATTCTGATCGAGTTTATACCAAAAATCCGATGTGGATCGAGATGATGGAGGATACATTGTCTAACTACAACGAGATACAAAAAGCATTTGACCTCTATTTTACCAAACACGATCTTCCTCATGAGGAAGATGAAATTATTGGGATGAGATCAGCAAACGAAGAAGAGAAAAAATCGAAGGAAAGTTGGTTGAAAAGGTTGTTTAGTAGAAGTAGAACAATGGACGAATCCGAATTAGCCTTTGCCGTAAAAAAATATAAGCATCGGAAGCTTTTGACAGAGCCTTGGGTGCAGGAAGATGGAAGCATTCTTTTTCCGAGTGAGAGAAAAAAAATCTTAGAATCAATTGGTCGTTAAAAATTAAGCAGAAACAGCAAATCAAATGAAATTAAAATCATCTATCATAATTATTCTTTGCTTATTGACTTCAGGATTTTTGCAAGGACAAACTGCTGCTAATTGGCAACCTGTTGGCCCCATTCAGTTTCCAGTTAATGTAAGTGGACAGATCAATGGAATTGGAAGAGTTTGTCAAATGAAATTTCATCCTACCAATCCGCAAAAAATTTACGCAGTAAGTGCTTCGGGTGGATTATGGGTCAGCAATGACGCAACCAATTCATGGCAGATAACAGGAACCGATCAATTATCACGTACAGCCTGTGCATCCATCTGCATAGACCATACAAATGATAGTATTTTATACATAGGTACTGGCGATCCCAATTATTACTCTTCCGATTTAGGAGTTTACAAGAGTGTTGACGCAGGTGCTACTTGGTTTCCAGCTAATGCAAGCATTGGAAATAATATGGCGATTGATTTAATTATGGATCCCAATGACCATAATATTATAGTAGCTTTTACAAATGCGGGTATTTGGAAAACGTATGATGGCGGAATTACGTGGGTTGTGAAAAGATCTACGGGTCAATTTACGGATGCAGCCAATAAACCCGCTCCTGGTTCTCGTACTTTATACGGCGTTACTTACGGTGGTGAATTTACGAAGTCGGAAGATTTTGGTGAAACTTGGACTACGATTACCAATGGTATTGCAGTGCCTGGCGGTGGACAAGCGGGCGGAATGCGTTTGGCTACATCTGCTGCTGATACAAATATGGTTTATGCAGGGATGATCAAAGATGAAGGCACTATTTTTAAATCCAATGACGGCGGAAATACATTCACTACGGTCTATCATAATCCTTCACAAAGTTTAGTGGGATACGATGCTAACGGTAATGGACAGGGGAATTATAATTTTGGAATGGGTGCGGATCCCAACAACCCCGATATAGTTTATGTGGTTGCACATGTAGTTTGGAAATCGATTGATGGAGGTATTACATGGACACAACTTACTATTTGGTCACAGGTGTTACATACCGATATGCATCAAGTGGTAGTGAGTCCTTATAACACGAATGAACTGTATAATATCAACGACGGAGGTGTTTGGCGAAGTTTAAATGGTGGTGTGAATTGGTCTCCACGAAGCAATGGATTAGGCGCTACTGAAATTTATCATGCTGCATTAAATCCATTGAGAAAAGATATGGTGAGCATAGGTACACAGGACAATGGTGAGTTGTATGTAAGCAACGGACAATGGAAAACGAATCGCGGTGGTGATTGGGGAAGTAGAATGACATTTGATTACAGCAATTCAAACATGGTTTATTATCATGAAAATGGTAAGCGGAGAAATGTAATTGTTGGAAATGAAGTTTCTTTTGGCATTCCCTTTACTTCGAGCAATAGTACGCGAATGGCATTTACTCCTTTAGATGCAGAATTGGGTTTGATGGGTACTGCGGATGTGTATTTAACATTTGATTTAAGTAGTCCCGTACCGTTTTGGGCACAAGCAAGTAGTTTTAATGCAACGATACGTTCCATGACTTTTGCTCCACATTCAGCCGATGTAGCTTATGTATTGACAACCCCCAATGTTTTTAGAAAAGCGACGAATATATCTAGTGGTGTTCCTGTTTGGACAAGTTCTACCTTACCGACTACCTTAAATCCGAGTGGATATGTTTGTGGAATTACCAGCGATACAAATATCATTTACGTGACGGCCGGATCGAAAGTATATCGTTCGAATGATCAAGGAAGCACTTGGTCGAATGTGACTTTAAATTTACCAAATATCAATATCATTAACATCGTTAGCGATCCGTATGGAAGCGATGAATCGGTGTATGTTTGCAATTCCTATGGGGTTTGGTATAAGAATAATTCATTGCCTAACTGGATCAATTATTCACAGGGATTGCCATCGGTAGCTTCCATCACTGATTTTATGTTTTATGATGATGGTCCCTTTAGCAGTGTGATTCGTACTTCAAGTTATGGAAGAGGTGTATGGGAAAGCCCTATGCATCCTGTAAGTACTGGACTTAATTCATTGTCTACACCTCTACTTTCTTTGGAGATTTCTCCGAATCCAGCACATGAATCCATTTCGGTATTGCTTCCTGTGAGCAGAGATGAAAAATCGACAATGCAAATAATAAATTCAGTTGGACAAACGATTTTTGAAAGGAAGAGTCCTTCCTTTTCTCAGGAAAAAGTGAGTATTGATATTCAGCAATTACCTGCAGGAGTTTATTTGTTGCAATTGAAAAATGCGCAGCAACGAATTTATGCGAATGGTAGATTTGTAAAGAATTAGAAATTTACCTATTTTACGTAATGGATATTAGGTAAAGGTGTTGAGCTGCTAGTTTTCCGACTTTCTCGACTGAAAGGCTTATTTTCGCATCAAATTAATAGAATTATGCAAGAGATAGCAATAATTGGTTCAGGTCAGATGGGTAATGGAATCGCACATGTTTTTGCGCAAAATGGATACACGGTTTCCCTGATAGATATACAACAACCAGCGCTCGATAAGGCGATGGAAACCATTAGTAAAAACCTCGATCGACAAGTTGGTAAAGGAGTATTGACTGAAGCAGAAAAAGCGACTGCTTTGGGACGAATCTCTACGCATACCGATATGAAATCGGCAGTAAAAAATGTAGATTTGGTGGTTGAAGCTGCTACTGAAAACATTGATTTGAAATTGAAAATTTTTACAGATTTAGATGCAGCTTGCAAGCCTTCCTGCATTTTAGCTTCGAATACTTCTTCCATTTCCATCACAAAAATTGCATCAGTTACCACACGTGGTGACAAAGTAATTGGAATGCATTTCATGAATCCAGTTCCGGTGATGAAATTAGTAGAAGTGATTCGCGGATATAATACCAGTGCTGAAGTGACTAAGGAAATTTTTGATATTTCAAAAAAGCTCGGAAAATCACCTGTAGAAGTAAACGATTATCCAGGATTCATTGCGAATCGGATTTTAATGCCCATGATTAACGAAGCTATTTATAGTTTATACGAAGGCGTTGCTGGTGTAGATGAAATTGATACGGTGATGAAATTAGGTATGGCACATCCGATGGGTCCTTTGCAGTTGGCTGATTTTATTGGTTTAGATACTTGTTTGAGTATTTTGAGAGTGTTGCATGACGGATTTGGAAATCCGAAGTATGCTCCATGTCCATTGTTAGTGAACATGGTTACCTCTCGAAATTTAGGAGTGAAAACAGGAGAAGGATTTTACAAATACACAAAAGGATCGAAAGACATTGTTGTTGCCGATTACTTCAAAAAATAATTTGATTAACCGTTTATCATTTAAAAATATCGATGCGCGAAACTCAGTTTCAAGAAGGAGATTATGTGCGCTTTCTCAATGAGAAGCAAGAGGGGACCGTATCAAAAGTTCTTGGAAATGGAAATGTGATTGTCGACATTGAAAATGATTTTCCCATTGAAGCCACACCCAAGGAATTAGTAAAGGTACATTCGAACAGCGAACAAAAAGCATCGCACTCTCCTACTCCAATTGACGCAGCACCCACACCTGTTTGGGAAAACTATAACCAATTTCCTACATTATTTGCGTGCAAAAATCAGCTTTACCTTCTCGTTGTTCCTACCCAAAATCAAGTAAGTGCAGGTCCGGTGAAATTGTATTTGGTGAATGCGACTTCCCACGGAATTGCGTACAGCTTGCACTTCAGAAAAGACAAAACGCTCACTGGAATTCATTATGGCGGAATTGCTTCAGAAGAAAGCATCTACCTCTGTGAATTAAAACGCGAGAAGTTGTTTGATTATGATGATTTGCAATTTGAAGGAACACATTTCTTTGCCCAAGCAAGTCCATCCAAAAGAAAAATCAGTTTAAACTTTTCATTGACCTTGCCTGATCTTTCACAGCAGTTTCCACACCTTACTACACCACTTTCCTTTGCGAAGTCGATGGTCTTATTTCATGAAGATGAATCGGCGGAAGAAAACATGGATTTATTGCTTGAGAAACTACAGAACGAGCATCGCCAAACACCCATCCAAAAAGAAGAAAAGAAAATCATTAAACGGGAACAAGGTGGAAACGACTTGTTGCGAAAACATGGTTTGTCACCATCCTTGCTTGAGATCGATTTACATATTGAAGAGATCACACATTCCATTGAAGGGTTGAGCAATGCCGAGATCATTCAAATACAATTGGCGCATTTTAAGAAAGAACTCGACAAATGTTATTTGCGACAACAGAAAAGCATTGTGTTTATCCATGGCATTGGCAATGGTAAACTCAAATCGGAGATTCGCCGAGAACTTAGAGAATCCAATTTAAAGTTCAGTGATGGCTCCTATGAGCGTTATGGAAGTGGTGCTACGGAGGTGTTTTTGTAAAAATTGCTGTTTCATTCCGTTTTATTAATTTTTATTCGTAATATTGTTTTAAGAAGTGGAAAAACTGCTTAACACTATTTGTAATGAAAAAGCTCTTTACTTTTATTATCTTATTAGCATCTACTGCAACATTCGCACAGAACTATTACCCTTTAGTGAGACCCAATTTGTTGTGGCAAGTCATGCATGGATATACTGCAACAATTTGTTATTTTGAATACGGTCATCAGTCATATCTTCAAGGGGATACTGTAGTTTCAGGCTTTACTTATTTAAAAGTACATTCTAATCCAATCATATCTTTAATTGGCAATCCCTTTTGTCCACCCTATGTAGTTAATGGCAATTCTCCGACTTGTTGTGGCCTAATGAGAGAAGATACTATTGCTAGAAAAGTTTTTGTGTATAATTATACGATTAATTCGGACGAGTTATTATACGATTTTAATTTAGTGGCCGGCGATACTTTAAATTCCATAAGTGGAATGGGACTAATAGTCGATAGCGTAAGTACTATTTCATTACCCAACATTGGTGTAAGAAAAATATTTTATCTGAATTCCGGGAAAAATTATATTGAAAGTTTAGGCGGATCAAATGGAATTGGATTTCCTTTAATTGATCCTCTTGGCTATATATATGCACCTATTTGCATCAGTGAAAATAATATTCCAATATGGGGAGGATGTTTTGGAACTGTTGGAATCAATGAAAATTTGCTAGAATCAAAAATGGTATATCCAAACCCATTTGTGAATGAAATATCCATTAAGGCAAGTAATGCTGAAGTAACAGAAATTATTCTCTATAATGGTATATCAAACGAAATATTCCGACAATCATTTAGCAATTCCACCACCATCAACACAGAGAATTTAGTAAGTGGTATCTATGTTTACAAGATGATTAACAAAAGTGGATTGAGTTCCTTTGGGAAACTAGTCAAACATTAGGTGAAAGCATTAAAATAGCGAACTGAATCATTAAATGAATCGCACTGAAATTCTCCTTCCTTAGCTCAATTTTTCAATCGTCGGTACAAATTATCACTTCAACTTTATCAAAATAATAAGGGTATTAAAGAACCATACTAGATCATTCAACTATTAATAATTTTTATTCTATTTTTGCAGAGCAATTAAAAATGCTTTTATAGAAAATGATTAAAGAAAAATACTTTGAACTGATAGATACTATTGGCTCAACCATTCAGAGAGCTCGAGAAAATGCAATACGGGCCATTAACACAGAACTCGTAAGAGCAAACTGGGAAATTGGCAAACACATCGTTGAATTTGAACAAGGTGGCCATGAACGAGCAGAATACGGAAGTGATTTACTTTCAAGCATTTCCAAAGATTTGAAACTCCGATTTGGCAAAGGATTTGGCAGACGAAATGTACTGGATATGCGAAGATTTTACGTTGCTTATCCAATTTGGCAGACAGTGTCTGCCAAATTAAACTGGAGTCAATTCATTGTGCTTATTAGTATTTCAGATGTGTCTGTACGAAAGTTCTATGAAGAAAAATCCATCCACGAAAATTGGTCAAAACGAGAATTAGAACGACAAATCAATTCATCATTATATGAACGACTTGCGCTTAGTCATAATAAAAAAGAGGTGTTAAGATTATCAGCCATAGGCCAACTATCAAGTGCACCCTCAGAAATAATAAAAGATCCCTATGTATTAGATTTTTTAAAGATTCCTCAAAGCAATAAAGTTACAGAGAAACAACTGGAACAAAAAATAATTGACAACTTGCAAATGTTTCTTTTAGAATTAGGGAAAGGGTTTGCTTTTGTTGGTCGACAATATAAAATCTCTTTAAGAAATAAGCACTTCTACATTGA
>JANOPQ010000171.1:0-63964 GCA_031421935.1 Bacteroidota bacterium
GTACACGTTGATGTCCATCCTCGTAATGTAAAAATCGAATAATCTCATTTTCAGGAACGTCTACTTCATTAACATTTTTAAAATTAATATGAACACCGAAAACAGATTCAAGGCCTGGAAAAAAGGGTCGCGCTAATTCTTTCTTAGGTCCGAAAATAGGTTTATGAATTTGTTTTAAATAATCAATTAAATACTTTCTTTGCTTTTGTGGCCCAATAACTCCAATATTAATTTGCCCCTTGATTTTATCTCTTAAAAATGGGCCAAACAAGGTGAGTCCATCTCGGGGGTCAGAAGATTTTTGTCCAAAACCAAAAGTCAGATTAGGCTCTTCAATAAAGATTAACTCAGGGTCTTTCATATTATTTTCTCTTCAATTACAATTTCATCATCCAACTTTTCTTCAACTTCTTCCTCTTCTTCTTCAATAAAAATTTCCTGACGAGTTGAGTCATCAGGATCATAATACCCAACTTCTGACCAGAATAATTCGACATTATTTTTCATCTTTATCACTGAGGCTTGAGCAATACTTATTTCTATTAACTCATTTTCATTTTTTAAACTATTGATGAATCCAATCAACAAGTCCCGCCATTCTTCATTGAACATTCTCTTGCCTTTTTTTCTCCTATGTGAATGGACAACATCTTTATCTTCCCACGCGTTAAAGCCGTCTTTCGTAAAGACAATATGACTTTTAACTGAAAAACCTAAAATCGGCTCCAATATTGGTCGCACAGATATCGCAAAATGCCATCGACCCAATGTCAAATATTTTCCAAATAGATTCTTTTTTTTGGGTCTTTTAGCTGAGGAAAACGGATAAAAAAAGGAAACTTTTGTATTAGGTAGGCTCTGAAAAGTGTGGTAGTAAGCGATCGATTTATTTGCCAATTCATACCAGTACAAATGTTTCTGCTTTAGAAAAATGTGAAACGCTCTTTTAAAAAGTTTCTTAAAATGATTTGATGCGTCCTTATGTGTAGGAAAGGACTGTTTGTCAAAACCCATCAACAGATCTGATGTATTTATTGTATAAATTTCTTCGGGCAGAACTTCTATGCTCACACTTTCTCTTACGACTATAAAATTTAACTTTCTCTCAAAGGATGAAATGCAATTTCCAATAAGCGATATCGGATAAGTTTGGTTCTGATCGAAAACCGTCTTAGCTTGAGTTTCATTCACGAAACGAGAAATGTAAAATGTTTCAGGAAAAGAATCTACTCCCCACCAATTCGTGTAAAAAAGTTCCTTCTTAGGGATAATGGGATTTTTAACTGCAAGATTACTTAAATACCATTTAGAAAAATCAGTTTGTTTGTCATGCTGATTTGTTTTTATACCATCTTTATTTAGTTTATCAAATAACAATTCCAATCCTTTACCCCAATTGTCGGTGAAAGAAATTTTGTTAAGTCTATCCGCTCCAATAAATAGATTATGAGCTGAATGATCGATCTTGAGTAAAGTAATGAAGTCGGTTAGTTCGAAGTGTTGTTTTGCGATGCTCTCTGCAAGGCTAAACTCTTTATAAACTCCGTCCTTTAATTTACCCGCTTGACCATTCAGAAGTATTTTCTCACTATAGACAAGCAGAAATTTGACGGATTCATTCCTAATAACTAAATCTATTTTTTCCCAAAACTTTTCTCCACCCAATAATTCATTTTTGTCTATCCAAACTTTATAGCCCATCAACTCCAAACGCGATGCGAGCCATATTGAAAATTCATTATCATCAGGTGTTGCATGGCTTATGAATATTGTATCTCTCATCATTATAAACTATTTTATCTAGGTCCCATGAACCTATCTCCATTGAAATGAATCATATGGTCAGGTGAATCAGCCAACCATACTTCCGTCTCCCAAGCAATTTTTTTTGAGTGTTTTTTAAACTCAGTGAAATCAGGAAATGCAGTCACATAAATTTTACCTGCTTTGCAATTCTTTAAAAATTCTTCGAGTTCAAGAACTCGTTTTGGTGAAACTGGACCGTGAGAAGTAACCGCTTCGATTAAAAACAACCAGTTTTTTGCATGATCAAAAATAATAACATCGGGCAATTTACTATGTTGATTTATAGGAACTCCTAAAAAATTCAGCATTTCTTCGTCAACGTATAAATCCTTTTTGGCAGTATCACCTAAATATAAAACAGAACCACCATTTGCAAAACGAGCTGCAAAATTGTGAACTATTGCCGCTTGAACTTCATTATGTTTTCCAGAGGATAATTTTAAAGTTTTACCATTGCTGAGTTTAACTGGAATTAAAATTTGCTTTCTCTCTTTTTTGTATTTTTTTGATAAATCCCCTTCTTCAATTATGAATTTTTCAACTGCTTTTTTCCAATCTTTTGAACCAAAAGTTTTAATTGCATCTAATGCACCTTGAGTCAATGCATAATGTGCATTTGGGCTGTTTACAGGAAGTTTGGGATTATCAGGATTATAATCAATAATTCTCGCTTGAACAAATTGATGCAATACTTGTCGGCGAAAAGTTTCTCGAGAATTCGGTGCATATTCTTTTCCGTAAACATCAAATACAAAAGCCATAATTCCTTTTGAAACTTTCTGACTCGTTCTTGTTGCGTTTATCCATTTATCGCGTGGTTTGACACCACACAACGCTAAAAGCGTATATGCAGAAGTATCATTTTGCTGCTCTTTTGGCAGACCAAGTCCTTTCAAAATCTTTTTTGCTTCGTCAAGTTTACTCATACAGTGTTGTTGAGAGTTCAAATTGTTCAATTACCAATTTATTTGCATTTTCTACTGTAAAATCATTTGAAAGAATTATGTTATTTCCGATTTCTTTTATAGTTTCAAGTTCAGGCAAAGGTATTTCTCTAAGTTCAGTGGCGCTTACATTTACATTTCCATTAAAAATTCGGAAATACGAATCGAATAGTGTACTATTTAACAAAGCGCATAATCCAACGATTTCATTTCTATCCAAATGACCTTTGGGGCGATAAATATAATTTAGCTTATTCTCGACACCAATATATTCTGATTTAATAAAATTACAGAAATAAGGAGCAGCAATTAAACGACTCTTATCATCCTTAGTACTGAAGCGTCTAAGCAATATGTAATTTTTATTAGGAATCAGCATCGCTTTTGATTCATTTTCAATACTCACATATTGCCCCTTTTCTGGTTTTAATATTGGCCATTCAAGTATCATTTGCCTTACATTATGTAACCAAAAAAGAGGAGCAAGGAATACAGTTCCGTTTACAAAGTTATTATGAATGTATTTCTTACATCTAAATGCTACAACAGGTCCAGTAGAAATTTGAATATTGTACTTATTCAAATTTCCATTCCAATTTTTAAAAATAGTTAATATTGATTCATCGAAATCACTTGTTGGTAGATAAAGAATCTTTTCATTAGAGTAGAGATCAATCAATTCAATTTGCTCGAATATTTTTAATTGCGGTGTGAGAATATCCTTTAATCCTTGAGAAGACGATACAATAACTTTGTGATTAGGATTATTCTTTGCCTTTCGTTTTCCTTTAATAATCACAGTTTCTTGCAATACTTTATCTCTGTTAAATGTGTCTTTGCGTGAAACGAACAAATGAACATTATCAATTTCTATTAACTTAAAGAAATATTCACGGAACAATTTAAAATAACTTCCCGAAGCGTAACTACGTGGAGTTATAAAAATAAATTCTCCGTTCTCTTTTAAAAGCTTTGCAGAAATAGCCATAAAAATTGCATAAATGTTAGGATGCCCATTTATAACACTTTTCGCTACAATAGAGCGTTTATCATTGATTGGCAGTTTGAAATATGGCGGATTAGAAATAATAATGTCAAATTGTTCTGCTTTTTCTTTAAATAGATTTCCATTTTCTGAAAGACACATTGCATTTTCTAATACAAAGTCATTAGTATCTATCAAATAATAAAAATCAATATTTTTTGATTTTAACCAACCCTTTAAATATTCAAGTGATTTTTTCGACAAAGGAACCAAATCCTTGTCAGTTTCATAAACAACCAATTCTATTGTTTTTAAAATCTTATATGATACAAGGTGTTCTACTAAGGCACAGGTCAATATTGCAGTTCCACATCCAGGGTCTAGAATACGCAATGAGGCTTGAGGAGCTTTTGCAAAAGATCCCATTAAAGTTGCAATCTCCATTGGAGTAAAAAACTGACCTTTTTCCTTTTTATGTTCCTGATTAACTAATGTAGAATAATAAATCCCTAACCTATCAGCAAAATGACTAGGCAACTCGTTCAGAATAAATTGTATAGATTTATTATCTATCATTTTTACTTTTGATTATAAAATTGATTTTCTTTTCTGCTACTTGCATTGCTTTTAACGCAACTTCTTCATCTCGAACCTCATAAACTAATTTGTCACTGAAGAAAGAAATAAGCATCTCATTTTCATCTTTGCCAAAAAATTTAGCAAACCTTTTTACTTGGTCTTTTGTGGGCATTCTTTCATTTCGCTCAATTTTACTAAGCAAGGCTTGGTCTATTTCTATTTCTGCAGCAACTTGCCTGAGTAAAAGAGATTTCTCTTCCCTAAGTGTTCTAATTATTTCACCTATGCTTTTCAATTTGTTAATAATTGACTAGACAATTAATGTCCAAATGTATTAAAAAAAATTACTCTCCATGACAATAATTATTAACAATTTCTTGCGCTGAAAATGTCTGAAATATTCAACTTCACTTTTTTAATTGGAGGTATAGAAATTTAGATGTATTGACTAAAACCAATTAAATTCGGTAGATATTTTCATAACTCATATTCAAGACGCTTGTAAAGCTTTAATTCTCGCTTTAAGTTGCTTCAGAGTAAGAAATTTTCCGTCAAACTTAGTATGTAGCATTCGGTGGCAATTTGCACAAACTAAAGCAAGGTCTTTCAATTTAGTTACTCTAATGCCTGGTTGTCCGATTGGACTTAAATGATGACACTCTATAAAATTGAATTGATATGTTTCTTGAAAAGAGAAAGTGCAAACTTCGCAGTATAAGGTATTACTTTTAATAGCTTGTTGCTTTTTCTCTTTAACAATTTTACGGTTTCTTTCCTTTACTAAATGAGCAACAAGTCGCAACTCACCTTCGCTTACTGAAAGTTCAGGGTTTGTTATTTGAAGCTCATTAATAATTGCAGAAGTTGTTGTGGCTGACTGTTGCTCACTTGGAACAAAATATTCTTCAAACTTTTGCCAAATGTCAAACTGCAATTCATCAATGTTACCAACATTAGAAATGTTTTCAATTTTGCAAACATTGCCTTGTGTAATACCCGAAAAGCTCAATCTATCCCACAATGTTTTTGAAACAGGAATAAAATTATCTCTATTTGTTTTTGCAATAATTTTAACTCGTCTGCCATAGCGATAATTAACTCTGGTATCGTCTTCAATAAGTACGTTGTCAACTGGTGTAACTAAATGCGTAAAACCAGCAACACCATTTACTTTTTGGTAAACAAGAATTATTTCGTCAACTGCTGGGCTTAAAACATTGTTCTTATGTTTTGTCGGGACGTGAATAACAAAAGGGTTTTCAGTTAACTGTAAATATGCCTCTCCAATTGTTTTGTTTGATACGTTCTTGAACCATACAATGTCTGTAGGTGTAAAGATTTTCTTGGTTTCTTCTTCGCTAAATTGTCGTACAAAAGGCCTTTCATTTTCGTCTTTATAAATCTCCCAAATTCCGTGTTCAATAATGTTGTATTTTTCTATTTCACCTCTGTCAGTATTAAATAGAAGATCGTAAGGAGAGTTAGAATTTGTCAATCTTGGTTTGTGATTTTCAGGATAATGAATTCTTGAATTGTGATTTACTGAAAGAACTATTATTTGTGCCGTAATTGTATCTTGATTAACACCTGTCCATTTACCATTGATATATTCTTTGATTTCCGAATATGAAATTCGTCCTTTGAGATTGTTTACGGCTTCTTTAATCATTTGCCACACATAAGGTCTTTCCATTCTTTAAACTGTTTAATATGTCTGTTGCGCTTCTTGAAATTTCTTCAACATAACATTGCCCCAACGGTAGCAAATAATTTGTATACATCCATAACAACCGCAATTATGATCCACCCATCAATCTAACCAAGACAACAAAACTCTTGCGATAATCCTCATTTAATCTTCACTACTTTACGCGAAGATCCTAACTGCTAAGATTGCAACTATTTTCTTATGTAAGGGTTTTCATCTCCAAAAAAATATAGTTGCAAATAAGGCAATAAAGCTACCGATAAGCACTGTGAACATTATTATTTTTAAAATGTTGTTCTTTAGTTTAAATTTTTCATCATCAATTATCTTTTGCTCTTCAGTTCTTCTATCTGTCTCTTGTTCGTTTTTGAGTTCTGCAAATGTTGGTTGTCCTTCAACTTTAAGTCGTCTTAAACAACCAACGTTTATGAGTGAGATTGAAGGAAGGATGAAAGCGTAAAAGCCCCAGCCAGTTGTGTTTCTATTTTGTCGTCCAGCGATACCTATAACCCAAATCGCAACAACAATTCTTACAAGTAACGCAACCAAAGCAAATTTTGCTTTTGAAGTAAAGAATGATTGTTCGTTTTCATATGTGAAAGCACCATTCAGTTTTAAAAACAATGGAGTTAAAAGTAATACAATTCCTGCCATAATTACATCTGTCTCTTTTTCATAAGTCAAATCATAAATACTTTCAACTTTGATTTGTCTTTTGGGTGGAAGTGGCGGTGGAAGTTTGTTTAAATAGTCAGCTAAATGGGAAATCTCTTTTGCTTTTGTCCAATCTGAAAGTCCCTCATACCAAATAAGTGTCTCGCCATTGATTTGTAATGGTCGTAACTCGTCAATTGTTATTGGTCCAGATTGTTGTTCGTTATGTTCGTAATAAAATTCCCTCATTAAGTCTTTCTGTTATTGTATTCATCTTAAAATTTGCAGTGTCGACATAAGTTCGCAGTTAACGTCCCGCTGGTTGCGAATAGCCACCCCCCTATTTAATTATAATAAAGTACATTAGGCCAGCCTTTCTCAATTCCGGATGTTAAGCGTAGACTTTATCTAACTTTTAGAATAATAATTATTACCATACAATTTTATACCTTGATAATAATTCATCTTTAAATGCTAAGCCTTTCCTAATTCTACTTTCCCATAATTGACATGCACCAACAGATATTGGATGTTGATCTTCTTCTTCAAAAGTAGAATAAACATTTCTTAGCAAAAATGGAAATTTATCTCTGTTAGCAATTAAAAAATCATGTGCTATATTTCCTAATCCTTTTCCTACTGGTTTAGTTTTAATTGTTTGTATGAAATAATCTCCAGATTTAAATTTTTCTTTGTAGTAAGCATTTGTAGAATATCGTGGATTATTCAAATTCCACAATGGCATTAGTATAAGTTCAATTTGCTTTGTATTATTTACAAGATTAATGTAAATTTCTTGTGCAGACGAGTTTTCTCCATTTGAAACCTCAAATTCATAAGTTTCAGTATAAGTAAAGGTATCGGTTTTCTTTTCCAAACAATTAAATTTTAGTATGAGTTAATTACTTTAGGTTTTAGCATAAATTATTATATAGCCGAAACTAAACAATTTCGAGTAAATTTTGGCTAACTAACTATTTCACACACCACCCCTCAATGGTGATTATCCACCTCGATTTTCCGATAATCCTCTGTTAGTTTTTTCTGAATCTCATTGGGGACGGGTGCATACTCGGCAAAAATGGATTTTACTTTTGCACGACCTTGGGTGATGCTGCGTAATGCGGCGTTGAATTTGTCGAGTTCGGCGAGGGGTGTGCGCGCTTTGATGATTTGGTAGCCGCCGCGCGAATCCATGCCCATGATAACGGACCGTCGTGTTTGAAGTTCGCTCATCACATCGCCCATCACGTGCTCGGGTGCTTCCGTTTCTACTTCGTAAATGGGTTCGAGGAGTTGTGGTTGCGCTGCATGGAAAGCTTCTTTGAAAGCCATCATACCCGCAATTTTGAAACTGATGTCGTTGGAATCTACCGCATGCATCTTGCCATCATACACCGCCACACGCACATCGCGTACATACGATCCCGTGAGTGGACCCTCCAACATTTTTTCCATGATGCCCTTGATGATACTCGGCATAAAACGATTGTCGATCACGCCGCCACTAATACAATTGAGAAATACCAACTTTCCACCCCAAGGTAAATCATGCACCTCGGTATTTTTTACGTTGAGGTCTTTGGGATTGGGAAGTCCTTCAAAATACGGCTCTATGCGCATGTACACTTCACCAAATTGTCCAGAGCCTCCCGATTGTTTCTTGTGTTTGTAGTTGGCCTCAGCGGGCTTCTGAATAGTTTCTCGGTAGGGAATGCGCGGAGCTTCAAAATCAATTTCCATTTTGTGAAGATGTTGTAACCTCCACTTTACAATGTTCATGTGCAAATCACCCTGTGTAGAAAGAATCAATTGTCGAATTTCTTTGTCGTAACGATAACGGATGGTTTGGTCTTCGGCATGAATATCATGTAAAGCCATCATCAATTTTTCGTCGTCGTTTTTATTTTTGATGACGATGGCCGTACGCAACTTGGGTTCGGGGAAATGAATTTCATCGATATTGCCTCGTGCTCCTTTTGCATTTAAGGTGTCGGAAGTATTGGTGTTTTTTAGTTTTAAGGTAGCACCTATATCGCCGGCTTTGAGACGATCAACTTGAATTCTGTTTTTTCCATCTAAAATAAACAGCTGTCCGATGCGCTCTGTAGTATCGGTTTTTTCATTCTGAAAATCGTTGCCTTGCACTACTTCGCCCGACATCACTTTAAAAAGCGATAATTTTCCAAGATGAGGTTCTACCAACGTTTTGAAAACAAAGAGTCGAGTTGGTGCCTTGGGATCGCAATTTACTTCCGATCCATCTTCCAGTACTTCTGCAGGCATATCCACTGCGGATGGCGCTACATTATCAATGAAACCCATCAACCGGCCACTACCCATATCATTCTTTGCAGAGAGACAAAATACAGGGAATACCTGGTGATTCATCATTCCCTTTTTAATTCCATCGCGCAACTCGTCCTCATCTAAATTGCCTTTTTCAAAATACAATTCCATCAACTTCTCATCGTTCTCCGCTGCTTTCTCTACTAACTCGTTGTGTAACTTATTTGCATTTTCTAACTCGCCCTCTGGAATCGGCAATTTCTCGGGCTTCCCTCCTGTCTTGGGGAATTTATACATCGTCATTTTCAACAAATCAATGATGGCATTAAAACCGGGACCAACCTCCACAGGATATTGCATCACCGTAACGGCAGGACCAAAGAAATTTTTTGCTTCCTCTAACGTGCTTTGAAAATTTGCTTTTTCATGATCCAGCTGATTGATGGCAATAATGGTGGGACGCTGGTACTTATCGACGTAATCAAAAATAATTTCGGTACCAATCTCCACTCCGTTTTGTGCATTCAATAAAATAACGGCGGTGTCACAAACGCGAATAGATGAAATGACTTCGCCAATAAAATCATCGAGTCCGGGCGTGTCGATCACGTTAATCTTATAATCTTTCCATTCCGTATGTAGTGGGGTTGCATACACCGAACTTCCGCGGGTATGCTCAATCTCGTGATAGTCGGAGAGCGTGTTTTTCTCTTCTATCGTTCCTCTTCGTGAAATAATACCAGCCTCAAATAACATGGTTTCGGCAAGGGTGGTTTTGCCGCTTTTCGCAGCGCCAATCAGGGCTACGTTTTTGATGTGCTTTTCGTCGTAGGTTTTCATATATTGAAGAATTTGATACCACGGTTAAGAACTCGGAAAAGGACTTATTTTAAAAAGTAGTATTAACCATCATTATATAAAGCATATAATTTACCCGAGGGCTGGCACGAAACACAATGGCCAGGGTTAATTCAATCAACAGACTTAAGGCAAGCTGTATTGATGGTTTAAAATTAGCATAAGAAAGCATGCGAAACCAGAAAAAGCCATGATTTTACTCAAATTAGTTACCAATATTTAGGGATTTTGTAATGTTTTACTCAAAATATTCAAAACCTGAAGTCGCTTTCTGGGGTTAAAAACCCAATTGTAATTAATAACATGAAGCAGATACCAGCAATGCCTCCTCACATTCAGGAGAAATTTGAAGAAGAAATTAAGGTGGAGATCATCCGCCAACAGACCGAAGAAGAGTTGAAGTCGAACCCTGTTTACCAGGAGTTTTTCAATAATTATAATCAGGCCAGCGTAGAAAGTTTCATCCGAAACTATGCCCGTCGCAAAGCCTTTTATATGACTCGTGGTCAAGAATACATCAGCCAAGAGGAACAAGTAGCCTTTCGCCATAAAATGATTGCAGAGGAAGGCTTATGGGCCATTCAGCAAAAGAAATTGTTCAATCTACAATGTCAGTGGCGAGCGGAGTTGATCAAATTGAAAGGCGTTGAGCATAGCTCACAGTTTCATTTGCTCTCGGCAAACATCCAACATTGTCCGTACATCAGTCCGGTGAGCAGGGCGGAGATGGAATTATATGTGAGTTTCTTACGTTCAGGTCAGGCAGGTACTCATTTGAGCTACGACAACTGGCAGGATTATGAAACTTTCAAAGCCGAATATCAAGCCGATTATATTCCATCGATTGATGATATGGAAGATTCACACATGCCAGCATGGTATCGTTTTTATGATGAGCATATGTCGACAAGCACGTTGTTAGAGTTACCAGATGTTCGTGGTGACAAGGAAAACCGTTACCGTTCCATTTCTCGTCAGCGTCAGTTAGACAAGATGAAAAAATCGAAGGAAGCGAAGCAAGTCGATTCACGCCCCTACCTCAGCATTTACGATTTAGAAACGGTGGAAAATTTTGTAAAGCAATTCGAAGACCGCAAGCTGTTGAAATATTGCAAGGCGGTAGAGAGCTTCCAACAGCAATTGGATGAGCATATGGAGTTGGATGAGGCATTGGAAACATTACGACAAGCAAACTGCACTATCAGCATCAAAGCGAATAAAGATTGGAAATCGGCGATTATTGAAGCGGCACAACGATTCGAGTTTTCACAAATTGCTTGTTTGATGTCGGCGGTACATCAGGAGTATGTGATCCGCATCGAGAACAGTATTAATTTCCAGCAAAGTTTAATCGACAAAAAGCGTGAGGAGTACGCCTACCAAATCTGCGAAAACGCTAAGAGACAAATATTAGAAGGAAGAGGAATTTTAGGCGAACCAGAGAACTTTCGCTTTTAACATCTTACTCTTACGAAAAATATTCCCGGGTGGTAAATTAAATACCTCCCGGGATTTTTATTCATCGCCAATAAAATGCTTTTTGGAACCTACCTCTGCTAAAGCTACGGCAGGCAGGCACTGATTTTTTATGATGATTATGATTTTTTATGATTCCGTTGCGCTCGCTGCGTGACCGCTGCTAACACTGCGTTTAAATCATAATCTCGTTCAAATCGAGAATTTTATCCTTAATTATTTTTTTTCCTTCAACGAATCAACCACAGCCTCTGCCATTGGCATTGACGTCACATTCATATCACGGATGCAAGAATACTTTCCATCTACTTTTTTGAAGACGCTCATGTAATGTCCGTGCTCTAGTTCTGCGCCAGCAGCGGAGTTTTTTTTCCATGATCCAATTTCAACTACTAAATCTCCTTCTGCATATAGATCCACTACTTTATAAACGTTGACTTCACCGACTGTATCTTTTGCTAAGCCTTCAGCGATCGAGTTGCGAATCGCTTCTCTTCCTGATAAAGGCTCCTTGTTGCGACCATAACTTACAGCATCGACGCTATAATAAGCAGCAACTGCATCTGCATCTTTAGCAGTTTCTGCTGCTGAAAAAGCATCTTCCATTGCTTGAATTTCAGTTTTAACTGCTTCGATATCAATAGCTGCAGGTGCTGGAGCAGGAGCTGGTCCCGAGCAAGCTGCAAATAATAAGACTACAGCCGCAAAGGCCGTGTTGAGAAGTGAGTTCATTTTCATGATTAATAGGTTTTTAGGTTAGATTAAATTTCAGGAAAGATAGGAAAAGCTGCTAGCTTCTAGCTTCTGGCTGCTAGATTTTTTTTGCTAAAATGTAAATCCGCTGCGCTCGTTGCGCTACCGCTGCTTCCGCTGCGTTTATAAGTTAATAATAACCTATGAGAATTTCTAAACCTCCACAAAAACTATTTGTAATTAATCAATTTTAAAAACTTCCCCTTCCACTGCCAACTCCGTATTTTCAAAAACGGTTTTAGCTTCATCAAGGAGTGGTTCAATGTCTTTGTAACGGGCTGAGAAATGTCCGATGACTAACTTGCCTGCATTTGCCTCTTTTGCAACCAATGCTGCTTCCTTCGCTGTGGAATGAAATGTCGCTACTGCTCGCTCTTGCATCTCGTGAAGGAACGTCGCTTCGTGGTAAAGCAAGTCGACACCTTTTATGTCTTCGGCTAACTCGGGATTGTATAGGGTGTCGGAACAAAAGGCATACGAGCGGCTGGGCTGTGGATCTTCGGTTAATTCGAGATTAGAAATTACATTGCCTTCCGAATCGACAAAATCATCGCCCGACTTGATGCGTGTATATTGAGTAAATGGAATGTTATGCTCTTGGAGTTTGTCTACTTTTAAACGACGCGGCCGAGGTTTTTCGCCGAAAACAAATCCAGTACAGGGAATGCGATGGTTTAGGACGATGGAACGCACATAAATTTCGTCGTCTTCAAAGAGTATTTCAGGAGCGTAATGTCGGATGTGATGAAAGATGAGATTGTATCTTAAAACCGTTTGCGACGCTCTGAGATGCATTTCAATGATGTCCATCAAATCTTGCTGACCAAAAAGATGTAAGTCGGTAGAG
Source organism: Bacteroidota bacterium (assembly GCA_031421935.1). Taxonomy (GTDB): domain Bacteria; phylum Bacteroidota; class Bacteroidia; order AKYH767-A; family OLB10; genus JAJTFW01. The sequence continues at coordinate 12,900 of JANOPQ010000171.1, forward strand.
CGGCCTTGTAAATGATAGGTAGACAATAAGCCAATCAACCCCAAATAATGATCGCCATGTAAATGACTAATGAAAATATGACTGATGCGATGGTAACGGATCTTGTACTTCAGCATTTGCATCTGTGTACCTTCTCCACAATCGATTAAAAAATGTCGATCACGAAAGACAAGAAGTTGGGAAGTAGGGTGACGATCGTAAATGGGAGTAGCAGAACTGCTCCCGAGTATGGTGAGTTCAAACCCCATTCTTACTTTCGCGAAATAACGAGACGCTTGGTTAAGGTTTCACCACTGAAAGTCATGGAATACATGTACACGCCAGGAGCTAAATCGCGGGTGTCAAAACGAAGTTCGTTCTCCCCTTGATCTGGAGTTAATAAACTTCTGTACACTTCTTTTCCGATGAGATTGAATAAGCGAAAATCTACTTCGCCACGACTAGGAACTACATAACGAATGTCGGTAAACTCTGCGCATGGATTGGGTGAATTTTGATTCATGAAAAAACCTAAGCCTGTACTTTCATAGATAGAAGAAACAGCACCTGTAACATCAATAACATAATAACTTAAAGTATCTACTTGAGTGGTTGGTTGACCAAATACAGTACCTGTAGAAGTAACGACTGCAGTTATTGTATAGTTTCCCGCAACCGTTGGTGTGCCACTAATGTCGGCGCAACCATTGCTATTACCTGGGAATAAACAGTTGGAAGGATTACAAGCGTAAGTTAATCCAGGAGGTAAACCTGTTAATGAATTAAGCTCAACAGATACCACGGGCACATTAATAACCACACCAGGCAATATTTCTACAGGAGTTGTAGCAGGAACAAAAATTTGGAGCACTTGACTGTAGAGTACACCCACAGTACCGGCAGATAATCCCGTTGCACTATCAGGAGTAATTCCTGGTGTTGTATTGCTCGTATTGGGAACGCATTGAGCTTGGATTTGTAAAGCACTCAATACAATAAAGCTGATCAGGAGTAAGGATTTCTTCATAAACTAGATTTCAAGCTATAAAGATACTAAATCATTCTTTGATATCCCTTTCAATTTTATCTTCTATTTTTCTTTCCTCGTCAGTTTCATTGATAAAATCGATCGCATCATTCGCCGTAAGGGCTAAATTCAGCACCTGATCGAGCTGTGATATCTGAACTAACTTCATAACGGTATCACTTAACCCCGTAATCACAAATAATCCGCTAGAGTTGCGGCAAAGACGGTTTCCCACCAAAATAGCACTTAAACCCGACGAATCGCAATAAAGGGATTCTTCCAGATCGAGAATGATATTGTTAAAGCCTTGTGTATTTAGCAAGAGCAACTCTGACTTCAGCTCGGCTGCAATCAATGTGTTTAGCTTTTGCTCGTGGAGTTTAATCACCACGTATTTTTCGGTTTTATCTAGGCTAAAGTGCATACATCTATTTTTTTCAAATGTAAACCTTGTAAAATGAAGATGCAAGCCTTAATTTGAGCCTTTGTTAACGTTTGATTGTTCAAATCCCTCGCATCTGCGCCAAGAGGAAAAGCACTGCCATTCGAATGGCAACTCCATTTTCGACCTGATTCAAAATGATGCTATGCTCGCTGTCGGCAATGTCGCTGGTGATTTCTACGCCGCGATTTATTGGACCTGGATGCATGATTACCAGTTGCTTACCTATTCCATCTAACAAGCGCTTATTCAATCCATACAGCATGGAATATTCTCTTAAGGAAGGGAAATAGCGAATATCTTGTCGCTCGAGTTGGATACGTAACATGTTCGCAACATCGCACCAAGCCAACGCTTTTTTAAGATCGTGTTCTACTTTTACACCTAAAGAGCTCATGTATTTGGGAATTAAAGTGACTGGTCCGCAAACCATCACTTCGGCACCTAATTTTTGCAGACAAAGAATATTACTCAAGGCAACTCTAGAATGAAGAATGTCACCTACAATCACCACTTTCTGCCCTTCTACTCGACCCAGTTTTTCACGTATGGAAAACGCATCTAGTAACGCTTGTGTAGGATGCTCATGGGTACCATCGCCTGCATTAATGACATTGGCTTTAATGTGTCGAGCTAAGAACATCGCCGCTCCTGGTTTTGGATGACGCATCACCACCATATCCACCTTCATGGCTAAAATATTATTAACCGTGTCGACTAATGTTTCTCCTTTGCTTACCGATGATCCAGAAGCGGAGAAGTTGACCACATCGGCACTTAAACGCTTTTCGGCTAACTCAAAACTAAGTTTTGTACGGGTGGAGTTTTCAAAAAAGATATTGGCAATGGTGATATCTCGTAAAGAGGGAACTTTCTTGATGGGACGATTAATGACATCTTTAAAATTATCGGCAGTTCTAAAAATAAGTTCTATGTCCTCTTTGGTGAGGTCCTTTATTCCTAGTAGGTGTTGAACGCTTAACTGCTCGATCATGGAATTATTCTTCTGAGATTAACCAGACACCTTCTTCTTCGATTTCCGGATTCAAATTCACTTTAACTTTTTCGGAAGAGATGGTATCTATGGATTTGCCTATGTAATCAGGTTCAATGGGTAATTGTCGACTAAATTTTCGGTTGATGAGGACCAACAACTCTACGCGAGCGGGTCGACCAAATGCTAAGAGAGCATCTAACCCAGCACGTATAGTTCTTCCAGTGAAGAGCACATCATCAATCAAGACCACGTGTTTCCCTTCCACAATGAAGTCCATTTTGTTAGCACTTGGGACGATTAGGTCGCGTCGGCGAAAATCGTCGCGGAAAAAGCTTACATCCAGTTCACCGTACTTAATTTGGGTATTGGGTTGGATGTGTTGAATACGTTCAAAGATCAATTTAGAAAGGATAATACCTCGAGGTTGGAGTCCGATGATGACCGTTTCGGCAAAATGATCGTGATTTTCAATCAGCTGATAGCAAAGACGATCGATAGTAATAGCCAGTAACTCTTTATTGAAAATGAGTTTGCTATTGGTTGGCATGGGCTCAAAATTAATAAAAAACAAAAAGCAAAAATAGTTAAAATGCAAAAAGGCCACCTAACGGTAGCCTTTTTGTAATTTATAGAACGAGGATCTTAGTTCTCGTCTTTCTTTTCAGAACCTTCCAATGAAGTTTTAAGAGCAGCTAAAGATGCGATATCTCCAAGAGTAGATTTCTCCTGATTATCCTTAATCTTCTTCACAGCTTTTGCTGTTGTACCTGCTTCTTTTTCACGCTCACCCGACTCTGCTTTCTTTGTTTCTTGTGCTTTTTCATCGAAGATGCGAGTATGAGAAACTACAATTCTGCGGTTTTCCTTGTTGAATTCAATTACTTTGAAATCTAACGTATCGTGCTCTTTCGCAACCGTACCATCTTCCTTCGTTAACTGACGGTAAGGAGCAAATGCTTCAACACCATAAGTAGTAAAGATTACAGCAGCACCTTTATCGGTAACTTTTCCAATCACACCACTGTGAAGACTATTCATTGAGAACAAACCTTCGTAAGTATCCCAAGGGTTATCTTCTAATTGCTTGTGACCAAGACTTAGACGACGGTTTTCAACGTCCACTTCTAATACGATTACATCTAACTCTTCTCCAATTTTAGTGAATTCAGCAGGATGCTTAATTTTCTTGTTCCAGCTTAAATCACTGATGTGAATTAATCCATCAACCCCTTCTTCTAACTCAACAAACACTCCGAAATTAGTGAAGTTACGCACCTTCGCTTTGTGCTTAGAAGACACAGGATACTTGGTTAAAATTTCACCCCAAGGATCAGGAGTAAGTTGCTTCAATCCTAATGACATTTTATGTTCATCACGATCAATACTTAAGACAACAGTTTCCACTTCATCACCCACTTTCAAGAAATCTTGTGGGCTACGTAAGTGTTGCGACCATGACATTTCAGAAACGTGAATCAAACCTTCTACTCCAGGAATGATTTCAACGAATGCACCGTAGTCAGTTAAAACTACTACTTTACCTTTCACTTTATCATTCGCATTTAAGTTTTGATCCAATGACTCCCATGGTTGAGCAGTCAATTGTTTTAAACCAAGAGCAATTCTCTTCTTCTCTTCATCAAAATCAAGAATAACCACATTGATACGATCATCTAATTTCAACACCTCTTCTGGATGGTTAATACGTCCCCAGCTAATATCTGTGATATGCAATAAGCCATCAACACCACCTAAGTCCATGAAGACACCATAAGACGTAATGTTCTTAACAGTTCCTTCAAGTACCTGGCCTTTCTCCAGCTTACTCATGATTTCTACTTTTTGCTTCTCCAATTCGTTTTCGATCAACACCTTGTGCGATACAACAACGTTCTTGAACTCTTGATTGATTTTCACAATCTTAAATTCCATCGTTTTTCCAACGTAAACGTCGTAATCACGAATCGGCTTCACATCAATTTGTGAACCTGGTAAGAAAGCTTCAATTCCGAATACATCCACGATCAATCCGCCTTTGGTGCGGCATTTCACGAAACCAGTTACGATTTCATCTTTCTCGAGTGATCCATTCACACGATCCCATGATTTCATGGCGCGTGCTTTTTTATGAGAGAGAATCAGCTGACCGTTTTTGTCTTCTGCTGTCTCTACATAAACTTCAACCGTATCCCCGATTTTTAAATCAGGCATGTGGCGGAATTCAGTTAATGGTACTAAACCATCACTTTTGTAACCGATATTGATTACCGCTTCTTTGCTCGTAAGACCAATGATTGATCCCGAAACAATTTCACGTTCCAATACCGCGTTAAGCGTTGTGTCATACAAAGCTTCAAGCTTTACGCGCTCATCTGTTTTGTATGAGTCGAAAGCTTTACCTGAATTGTCCCAATCGAAATCGTTAGGATCAGGCGTTGCAAAGTTTACTTTAGAGCTATGCTCCGATGTATTTGTAGTTGTTGCCATTTATACAATAGACTTCCAGCAGGAATGGCCTGCGGAAGGGTTGCAAAGTTAAGTAAACTTATCAAAAGTGCAAATAAATAAATGAATTGATATTCAAGATAATATGGCAAACGAAGTTAGGAAAAGCAATCGATTTTAAGCGGTTTAGTCCTAAAACGGAAGCATCGTTTTACAAAGAAATGGATTTTTTTCAAAAATAGTAAATGCAATGCGTCCCTACTCAATTTTATTAATTTTCGCGAATTCTTTTGCTTTAGAAACTAATTAGGCTGAATAAATACTTTTTCATTGATTTGATGATCTTTGAACTGCAAGGAAACAATATAAATTCCCATGGGTAAGTCAGCCAAACTTTGAGCATTGTTGGGGTGATTTATTTGTTGAATCAATCTTCCATCCGTACTGAAGATGTCTATTCTTTCAGGTGTATCTATGAAATGAAGTGCATTATTGTTGAATTCAAATTCACGTATACACGAAGTGACATTTACCACTAATAATTTCTTGCTACTGGTTCCGCATGCATTGGTAGAACCCACTTTTAGAGAGCATGCTTGAGCAATAGCACCTGAGTTTACAAGAACATTCGTCGTTCCTTGGCCTGACACTAAACTTAAGCCTGAAGGTACAGTCCATGCGTAGGATGTAGCCTGAGCTACAGCAGTGATGGAATAACTCAAATTGATACTGTTGATACAAGGACTAACCGGACCTGAGATTGCTCCGGGGACAGCAGGTTTTGAAGAGATGGATTTAGATTTTTCTACACTTGCTCCACAACCATTTTGTGCTTTTACATAAATTTTGGCATTGGCAAAATTGGAAGGGAAGGTGAGACTCACGGAGGGATTGGTAGTGGTTACAGGTCCCACTAATCCATTCAACGTGGCTCCTACTATATCCGTTCTCCAAACATAACTGGAAGCACCACTCACTGTTGCCACAGAATATGTTTTTGTACTTATTCCACAATTATTATTGGCTGATCCAGATATACTTCCTGGAACTACTGGAACAGTCGAAACTGAAGTCACATTCAAGGAACCTGATGTGGTACTGCAAGCATTAATTGCACTAACTTGAATTGTACCTGAAGTGCCATTAGATGTAGCGGCTATAGAAGTGCTGGTAGAAGCACCTGTCCAACCATTGGGAAGTGTCCATAAATAAGACGTAGCATTCGCGACCGGAGGAATCGAATAATTTACTTGTATTCCAGTACAAGCCGATGTGGGTCCTTGAATAGGTTGCACCGAGCCAGGAGGTTGACATAACAATTCAGTTACTTGTTGACTTGCATTGTAGATGTAATCACCACTGGTAGAAACATCATCATTGGTTGCATTTCCTGCAAAATAAAATTTCACAGTTCCTGTTCCTGCTGGAGGTGCGGTCCAATTTACAATAAAGGATCTACTATCTAGACTATAGGTCCCGTTTAATACATGTGTTGCATTAATTCGGTTAACTCCATTCACCACTTTGCCCAATAGCTTGGTAGCTGTTGGATCAATGATCGTAAGACTTCCTGCATTTTGATTCGAACTTGTTAAACACTCTAATCCAAAACCGAATTTTGGTGCGCCCAATTGAGAAACAGTAACGGTGATGGGATAAGTTTGACCAGGAACATACTGCCAATTATTCATACCGAAATTCGAAATAGAAATGGTTCCAGGCCCTGAATTTAAAGCAAAATCACCATGGCAAGATTGACAAGTTGATTCGCCAGGAGATCCCGTTTTACCAGCAATACCGGTTTGTTTGTACATTGAACTAGTGAATACTATTATTGCACTAGGAATGAGGATGAATACCCATTTTCTCATATTCAAAATATTTACTGCAATTTAGGATTTTAACAATTAGGCCAATAGCTACTTTGAAACTTTATTGAAATAATCCAATACTTTTAATGTTTCCTTTTGAAAAAGAGTATTTCGTTTGATGAGCACATCTCTCGGCTATGTTATCCAATGCAGTATTTACTACGATTTTATGAAAAGAAATCTGCCTTGCATTCATAATGAAAACAAGACTTTACGAGCCATTAGAAAATCAATGATTCAATACTAAGTTTTGGTTTCGAATAGCGGTAGCCACTTCTTCCATCAACCACATCGGAGTGGAGGTAGCACCTGCAATTCCAACGGATGATTTTCCTTCAAACCAGGAAGCATCTAACTCACTAGGATTGGAAATAAAATAGCTTTCGTCGTTATGGGCTTTGCAAACAGAGTAAAGTGCTTTTCCATTCGAACTTTTTTTGCCACTCACAAAAATGATGACATCGTGTAATTGAGAAAATCTTTTAAGTTGAGGTTCGCGATTTGATACTTGACGACAAAGTGTATCATTACTTACAAAATCTCCTTCTTCCAAAGATCCATTATGATGAATAAATTTCTCTTGAATTAAACGTTCCATCTTTTCAAAACCCAATGTACTTTTAGTAGTTTGCGAAAAGAAATGGACGGGAAGTTTAAAATCGATTTTATCTAAATCTTCCTCTGAAAAAACAACAATGGCTTTTCCTTCGGTTTGTCCTACAAGTCCGTTTACTTCGGCATGTCCGGGTTGACCATAAATCACAATTTGCCCACCATTTTCTACAATACCTTCAAAGCTTGTTTTAACACGGTACTGCAATTTCAAAACAACGGGACAAGAAGCGTCAATTAACTCAATATTATTTTTAATCGCCAATTGATACGTAGAAGGTGGTTCACCATGCGCACGAATCAACACTTTGCAATCTTTAAGCGTAGCTAAACGATCGTGATCGATAATTTCAAGTCCTTTTGCCTTTAAACGATCTACTTCTTCTCCATTATGCACTATGTCGCCGAGGCAGTAGAGCTTTCCATATTGATCGAGTTCATCTTCGGCCATTTGGATGGCATACACCACACCAAAACAAAATCCAGAATTACTATCGATTTCTACGTTCATGAGCTTCTAACTTTCAAGATATAACGAATTACAAAGGTAAATAGTTTAGGAAGTAGTGGAATTGGATAAAGCCAATTTTCGGACCGCTTCCATCACAAATTCTACTTGCTCTTCGTGGGTTAAATAGGTATTATCGAGAATAATAGCATCCTCCGCTTTTCTTAGGGGTGACTCTTCGCGATGTGAATCTTCGTAATCACGTCCTACTACATTTTGAATAACGTCATCTAATAGCACATCAATACCTTTTGCTTTGAGTTCTTTATAGCGACGCTCGGAGCGAACCATCGGATCCGCTTTCATAAAAATCTTTAAATCGGCATGTGGGAATACAGTAGTTCCAATATCACGTCCATCCATCACCAATCCACCATCATTTGCCGAATCTCTTTGCAACTTCACTAAATGGGCACGTACCGATTTAATGGCGCTCACATGACTGACTTGCTCATTGATCTCCATCGTACGAATTTCATTTTCCACATTTCGTCCATTCAAATACACTTCACTGAATCCAGATTCTGGATTGAACTGAAATGAGATATTGATTTTTCGAAGAACATCGCTATAATCATATACATAATCATGCAACTCTTCCGGACCAGGAATAGGAATATTGTTTTCGAGAAAATAAAGGGTGACTGCTCTGTACATTGCACCAGAGTCAATGTAATGGATTCCCAATTTTCGGGCTAAGCCTTTTGCGACCGTGCTTTTCCCACAAGAAGAGTAGCCGTCAATGGCAATAATTAAGCGTGAGCTCATCGAGAGCAAAGATAATGAATTCGCCTCGGATATTAAAATAATTCTATGAAAAAAAGGAGTAAAACTCAATGAATCTTACATCATCATTTTGTTACTAAATCGTTCTGTGTTGCTTAAAAAGTAAAAGGGATCTCATCAGAGACCCCATTCACCCAATCAAACCATAAAACACATCTTTTTCTCAACGAATTAATTCAATACGTTGATGAATTATTTTTTTGTCCGTTTCAATGGTGTAATAATATACACCCGGCAACATTTTTCGTCCATCTAATTCAAATTGATAAGTAGCACCTTTCTCTACTAAATCATCGAATATTTGACCCATCAATTTCCCTTGATTGGTATATAACTTCACTTTTACAAAGGCATCTTCTCGAGCCGAATAAAAGATCGTTGTGTTTTCATTAAAAGGATTCGGATACGCTGAAGTTGAACCCTCTATAATCTGAATCGACATTTTAGGAAGGTGAGGAACGCCATCTATTTCCGCTTTTACATGAAAAGAAAAAATAAATAATCCCGATAGTATCAAGTAGCTCGCCTTCGTCATAATCCTTTATAGAGATCCAAAATACAAAGCTCGATCGACTTTTTGAATTGATTTTTGTGAATGTCAGTAATCCATACACGAAAAGCCTTAATTCAAAAGGGAAGTACTATTGTCGGAAAGGGTTTCGCGGAATCCAGTCCATTTCATACTTCTCAGGAAGCATATGACAAGCAATACCATTCAATAAAGTGTTATTTAACTTGATGTAAGCCTGATAGGTATGAACCACAGCACCTACAGTAGTTTTCATTTCTAAAGCAGTACGTCCAAAAGATATGAGTGGAGACTTGGCCAAAATAGCCATTTCGATATACGTATAAAGTATATTTTGATACAGGTTATGGCTCTTATTGTAATCATAATCAATACCAATATGATGCGCTTCAAAATGTTGATGGTCTTTAATGCCGGCCATAAAAGCAAGCAATTTCCCGTTTTCCAGTATTCCCTTAAACTCGATCTTAGATTTTAACCGTTTGGAGATAGAAATCAGGTAATCTGAATTATGCATGACAAGACGAACGGGACTTTTACTTTGAACAGCCAAGTACAATCGATCAACTTCTTCTTTTCTTTCGATGAGTTCATCTGTAGTCAAAACGCGCATCTCACAACCCGCAATTTTTTTCTTCACTTGAACATACCGTTGTCGGTACTTAGAACTTAAATCAGCAACATAGTCGTCAAAGGACTTCCAATGCGGACGAATGTCCATTTTCATGATGGGATCCATCACCAAGGGAGAGAATTTTTTTGCTTTTAGATGAGCGCCGTAGATGTCGTTTTCTAATGGATAATCTTTGGCGATTTCGGCCATCACTTTCCCTGTTTTCTCTAGCTCTTTTTTTACAAAGACAAAAGCTTCAGAAAGAAGTGTAGCAGCACTTACTTGGTTATTTCCAACAAACAAAATTCCATAATCGCCACTGAGATACATATTCCCACAAATTACCAAGTAATGCGGCTTGTCTTTTTTAACTCCAAAAAGCATTTTTTGAACCAACATAGAAAGGCCTGAAATAATTTTACTGTATGGCTCAAAATTTACGATTTGTCCAAGCTGGTTACTCGACAAATTAATAATTTGAAAATAATACGCGGCTTTAATCTCCCCTTTTTCCTTCAAGCATACATACCTAAATGATAAAGCTGAAGGCGACGACTCTTCCATCGACAGTAAATACTCTTTCTCTAAAAAAAGAGAACGGTGCGGCGGCAATTCATTTTTAAACTCTGTAAAAGAGTTATAAATTTGGAAATCGGGAGTTGTAATCACTTTACTTTTTAGAAACATGGAATATCAATATTCCTATGTGAACGATTGATACCTTTCTATATTTTATAAATACGAAGATAGTTAATATTCGATTTTGATAAATGTTGTTTTCCTAATCCTGAAATTTTGATGGTAGAACTGGTTAATTTGTTTCCATCCTACTTATAAATTTTCAAATGCGATGCTAATCAGTCTCAATCCATTGTCAGCTAAAAGTCATCTCAAGTACCTATTTCTTCGATTAAGGTAAGACTAGATCATTGAATTATTCACTTTTATGTACTTTTACCCACCTATTAAATCGAATAAAAAATAGAATGAAGAATATTATTTTAGTAGTAAGTTTAGTTTTACTTTCTTGGAGCAGTACTTGTGCGCAACTGCTTAACTATCCAAAAACTAAAAAAGTAGATCAGACGGATGATTACCATGGCACCAAAGTAATAGATCCTTACCGTTGGCTGGAAGATGATCACTCCATGGAGACAAAGGGCTGGGTAATGCAGGAAAATGCAATAACAGAAAAATACATGAGTACTATTCCATTTCGAGATACCTTGAAAGCTCGAATGACGCAACTCTGGAAAATTATAAGTTATAGTGTTCCTTTTAAGTGTGGGAAATCTTATTTTTATTATCGTCACGATGGGGTACAAAACCAACCTGTATTATTTTATTTGAAGAGTTTGGAATTTGTCCCCTACGCCTATTTTGATCCCAATAAAATTTCGGAAAAAGGAACTACTGCCATTACGCAAACAACACCTTCTCCTGATGGTAACTTTTTAGCTTTCCAAGTATCAGAAGCTGGAAGCGACTGGAATGTAATTAGAGTTAAGGACGTGAAGACGCTGAAATCTTTGCCCGAAATTATTTCAGGCGTGAAGTTTAGTTCAGTAGCTTGGTATAAGAATGGATTCTATTACAGTCGGTATGAAAAAAAAGGAACCTTAAATGCCATCAACGAATTCCATAGAATTTATTATCACACACTGAACACAAATCAAGATCAAGATGTTTTAGTGTGGGAAGATAAAGAACATCCACAAAGAAATTTTAGCGCTACGCTATCCGAAGATCAGCGATTTTTAATAATCTCAGGAAATGAATCCACCTCTGGAAATTCAGTATATTTTCAAGATTTATTAAATCCTAATTCTAAACCAACTGCCATCGTGAAAGGATTTGATCATGATTTTGATTTTTTAGGAAACAATGGTGATCGTTTGTTGTTTTTGACCAATTTCAAAGCGAGTAGAAACAAAATTATTTCCATCGACTCAAAAAAATTCACTGAAGCAAATTGGAAGGATTTAATTGCAGAGCAAAAAGATATTTTAAAATCAGCCTCCTTAGGATACAAAAATATCATCACTCATTATATGAAAGATGCAAGCAGTCATCTTTATGTTTTCGATATGAACGGGTTGAAGCCGTATGAAATTCCGTTAACTGGATTTGGCACTATCGAATCCATTTCGGCCTCACCGTCGGACAGTAATATGTTTTTTAATTATACCACTTTCACCGCTCCATCCACTGTTTATCGTTATAATTTAAAAAATACTCGACTTGGTGTTCAGTTCAAATCAACCCTTCCTTATAAAGAAGACGATTTTGAAACTAAACAAATATTTTATACGAGTAATGATGGAACAAAAATTCCAATGTTTCTTGTCCACAAAAAAGGTGTAGTTCCTAACGGTGACCTACCTACCCTATTATTTGGTTATGGTGGATTTAACATTAGTAAGACGCCTGAATTTAAAGTAGAACGATTAGTATTTTTAGAACAAGGTGGCTTGCTTGCTGTGCCTAATCTTCGTGGAGGTGGCGAGTATGGAAGTGAATGGCACGAGGCAGGAACCAAGGAAAAAAAGCAAAATGTTTTTGATGATTTTATTGCTGCAGCAGAGTATCTTATTAAAGAAAAATATACCAATTCAAATCGACTTGCCATTAGTGGCCGCTCAAACGGCGGATTGCTAGTAGGTGCCGTCATGACGCAACGTCCCGAACTATTTAAAGTAGCTTTACCAGCAGTGGGTGTGATGGATATGTTACGCTTTCAAAAATTCACCATTGGTTGGGCTTGGACAACCGACTTCGGCAGCAGCGAAAATGCAGCGGAATTTAAAGCATTGTATAAATATTCTCCGCTACATAATATCAGATCAGGAGTAAATTATCCTGCAACCATGATTACAACGGCAGATCACGATGATCGTGTTGTTCCAGGACACTCATTCAAGTTTGCCGCACAGCTACAAGAATATCATAAAGGCGAAAATCCCGTATTGATACGCGTGGATGTGGATGCAGGACATGGCTCAGGGAAACCAACAGGAAAATTAATTGATGAACAAAGTGATATCTTCGCCTTTCTATTCTATAACTTGGGGATGAAATTATGAGGAAATATATAAACTATTTTTTAGGAGTGTTCTTCGTCTTGAGCTTTTCTGCTTGTAAGGAAGCAAATAACTTAGGAAGTATGCAATTCAAATTTACTGGCGTTAGAGATACCCTAGTTTATTTAGGTTCGAGTACCTCATTAAACCTAAAAATTTATTTTTTGGGAGGAGAATCGGAATCTGTTGCCTTATCTGTTCTGGGACAAGGAAATGGCACCACCATTACATTTACGCGCAATAACATAGAACCTGAAGAAGCAAGTTCGATGATTATTACTTCAGTGGCTACAGCTGATACCGGCTTTTTTCCAATGATATTAAAAGGAGTTACCCCTTCGGGCGGACTTATCACACGTGAATTTATGTTGCATGTTGCCAAGCCCATCAACACACCACCTAGAATAATTTTGATTGGCTCACCCACCTTCAATGTTACACTAAATACAAGTTATACCGATGCTGGATTTACTGCAGGTGATGAAGAAGATGGTATTATTACCTCGCAAGTGGTAGTGACAGGAACGGTAAATGTAGATTCGGTGGGATTATATTATATCTCCTATGTAGTAACCGATTCAGAAGGACTAAAAGATAGCGTAGTACGAGTTATCAATGTGCGAAATTCATTGAACTATTTGAGTGGCTCACATAATGTAGTAACTACTGATTTATCAAACGGAAGTACCCGAACATGGATCACCACGGTGTCAGCTTCGGTAAGTGTAAACAACCAAATTAAAATTTTTAAAATATCAGATTGTTTTATGGCGGATCCAATCCTCACTTATGATCCACTAAAAGATTCACTTTTTATGCCTTCACAAACTTTTACGTGCATCACACCCGTCGATACTTTACCACATACATTTGTTGGAAAAGGAAAGATTATTCAAGGCAGCATCAAGCGAATTACCTTGGATTACACCGATTCCTATATTGACAACTTAGGAAATCCGATACTCCTGAACCTAAGAGACGAGTATCAATTATTTTAATAAAATTATTTACGCATAAAGCATTCGACGCAAATAATTAATTTGTCCATTGTGGTAAGATAGATGTGCTAAAAGATGCGAAAGTGCATCATTCACTTTTACCATTTTTCCTTTAAAGTCGATGGGGAAAATTTCGTTTTCTTGTTCTTCTGTCATGGATGATAAAGTTGAACGAATCACATTGTGAGCAATTTCAATTTGCTCTAGCACGTAATCCTTTGATTGACCTTTCATCGAAAACTCTAGATCTCTGTCTCGTACATATCCTGTATTGCCCAATAAAGCGCCTACAAAATGTTGGAGATTTCCGGCCAAATGCAAGGCAAGATTTCCTGGAGAATTGGCTACCCCTTTAGGAATCATCCATAAACTTGCATCATTCGGAAAAGCTTCAATTTCCGATTTTAATTGATTGAGGTGATTTTCAAATTGAAATAGTGCTGCCATAAATAAGTTGAATAGGAATTGGGGTCGATATTATCATTGAATAAATACACGCTTAAAATCCGGGGATCATCCCCTTCCCTGCGGATTTCATCTCAGCCTCAAAAACTTTTTCAGCATCGTCCAAGGCACGGTTCATCGCCACTTCAATAAGCTCTTGTACCTCCAATTTTTTTTCAGGAAAAAGAAGATGATCGGCTATATCAATAGAAATTAATTTTCTATTTCCATTCATTGTCACTTGAATCTCCTTATCACCAGCAAATCCAACTACATGGATTGCATTCAATCGTTCCTTGGCAGCTTCCATATTCTTTTTCAGCTCCCCCATTTTTCCCATTAAATCGAACATGATTTCTACAGATTTTAGGATGCTAAATTAAAAATTAAACTCAGTTTTAATGATCCATTTTGTATGGATTTCAATATAAAACCAATAAATCCATCGACAAAAACAAATAATTTGTCGATAAATGCTACATATTATTGTGGATTCAATCTTTTCGTTACATTAGAGCCGAAATATTAACCTAACCTAATTAAATATATGAGTGTAGACAACGCAAAAAAGCATCCTAAGGGATTGTGGGTATTATTTGGAACTGAAATGTGGGAACGTTTCAATTTCTATGGGATGCGAGCCATCTTAACCTTATACATGGTAAACTCACTCATGATGAGTGAAGAGCGTGCATCGTTAATCTATGGAGCCTTTTTAGGATTATGTTATTTAACACCTATGCTAGGTGGATTCGTTGCTGACCGATTCTTTGGAAATCGGAATTGTATTATGCTTGGTGGATTGCTTATGGCCATCGGACAATTATTATTATTTACGAGCGCCTCAGTTTTTGGAGATAACCTCGAGCTTGCAAATAATTTATTATGGGTCGCATTAGGCATCATAATCTTTGGAAATGGATTCTTTAAGCCAAATATCTCTAGTATGGTGGGGAGTCTTTACCCAAAACAAGACAAAAATAAATTAGATACAGCCTTTACCATTTTTTACATGGGAATCAATTTAGGGGCCTTTTTAGGTCAGTTAATTTGCCCATTAATTGGTGATGTAAAAGACATTGATGGTATTCGCGACATTCACGCATTCAAATGGGGATTCTTAGCAGCAGGAATAGCCATGATATTAGGAACGATGGTATTTTATTTCTTGAAAAATAAATATGTTGTTTCACCTGATGGTAAGGCATTAGGAGGTTTACCAAAAGATAACGATCAATCACTTTACGAAGAAGGTGAATCACAAAAGGCAGTATTTACCTCAAAAGCTTTAACCGTTGCCTGTTTGGGATTTGTTGTTTTAACATTTATTTTCCTTAATGTATTTGATCAAAACATTATCTATTCCATTATCTATGCCAGTGGATTATCGCTTGCCGGACTTATCATTTCAGATTCATCATTAACGAAGGTAGAGAAAGATCGGATCTATGTGATTTACATAGTTGCGTTTTTCGTCATCTTCTTCTGGGCGGCATTTGAACAAGCTGGATCTTCACTCACATTCATTGCAGATAACCAAACCGATCGAAATTTCTTTGGATGGAACATGCCTCCATCCATGGTTCAAATATTCAATGGTTTATTTGTAGTTGCGTTTGCTGTTCCATTCAGTATGTTATGGGATAAATTGAGAGCAAAAGGCAAAGAGCCTATTTCGCCCATGAAACAATCTTTCGGATTAGCATTGATGGCGATGAGTTATTTTATCATTGCACATAATGTAAGCGATTTAGGGAATAGCGGTTTGTTAGCAATCAAATGGCTAATCTTATTGTATTTGATTCAAACGTGTGCGGAGTTGTGTTTGTCTCCTATCGGTTTATCCTTAGTTGGTAAATTATCTCCTAAACGATTCTCTTCTTTATTGTATGGAGTTTTCTTTTTATCAAACGCTGCCGGCTATGCGCTTGCAGGAACATTAGGATCTATTTTACCAGCTACAGGTGATAAATTTTTAAAGGCACAAGCAGCAGGAATTGATTTGCAAGGCGTATTGGACAAGAAAATAATTCCGACAGGTGAACAATTAGCCTTTCTTGACAAGAATAATATCAGAGCTTCAAATCCGATCTTCGCAGGATTCGAAATTCATAATTTATTCGAATTCTTTATGGTGTTTGTGGTGCTAACGGGAGTTGCAGCGGTAGTCTTGTTTGCATTAACACCGAAACTAAAGAAGATGATGCACGGAGTTAAATAGATATTAGATGTTAGAGGTTAGAGGTTAGATGTTGGATTTTTTTCTAGTGTCTAACTTTTCACATTTAATAAAAAAGCATTTCAGAGACTATGAGAAAAAACTAATCTTCAACCTCTAACCTTGAATACCTCATTGTGTTTCTAATGCAAAGCGAAGCATCCTAAAACCAAAATCTAAAATCCAACATCTAAAATCTAACATCTTGCAGCACACTCTCGCCGAAATCCAAGACTTCAAAGGGAAATATCCTAAGCAACTCTGGTATTTATTCTTCTCTGAAATGTGGGAGCGCTTTTGCTTCTATGGAATGAGAGGCATGCTCACTGTTTTTATGGTGAGTCAATTAATGATGAAAGAAGATGTAGCCAATCTGCAGTATGGAGCGACGCAAGCTTTTGTGTATGCTTTTACTTTTATTGGTGGACTCTTCGCCGATAAAATTTTAGGATTTAGAAAGTCGCTTTTCTGGGGCGGATTATTGATGATTACCGGATCTTGTATACTTGCATTTAATCCACATGAATTTTTCTTTCTTGGAATCAGTTTTACCATCATCGGAACTGGTTTCTTCAAGCCGAATATCTCAACGATGGTTGGTGCATTGTATCATGAGAAAGATAGTCGAAGAGACGCTGGTTTTTCACTCTTCTATGCAGGAATTAATGTGGGAGCATTGTTAGGAGGTTATGCTTGTATCGCCATCGCAAAAAGTTATTCATGGAATTTAGCATTTGGATTAGCCGCCATTGTAATGACTATTTCTTTAGTGACATTCGTCTTCACCCAAAAAAGTTTAGGACCGATTGGATTATCTCCATTCAGAAGTAAAGGCATTGAAGGAAAGAAGTGGATGGAATATGCAACTTATCTTGGTTCTTTAGCGATCATTCCCATCATTATGATCATGGTTTCCAAGACGGAGTACACTGATTATTTTATGTACACCATTGGACCTGTAGTATTGGTTTATTTATTTTATGAGATGGGAAAGTTTAGTGTCGCTGAACGAAAGAAATTGTTGGGTGCTTTAGTCTTTATTCTCTTCTCCATATTATTTTGGGCGTTCTTCGAGCAAAGTGGTGGATCGTTAGCACTTTTCGCAGCCAACAATTTGAATGATACAGTTGCTGGAGTGAAGTTAGATCCTAATGGTGTAAACAACGCTGCGAACTCTCTGTTCGTGATCATCTTTGCGCCCTTACTTGGATTACTTTGGGTGTGGTTAAGCAAACGAAATAATGAGCCGAATACAGTAGTAAAATTTGGATTAGGATTTTTATTTTTGGCTTTGGCCTTCTACACTTTTTACGCAACTCGTTTCTTTGCCGGTGCCGATGGAATGACAAGTTTAGAAATATTTACGTTAGCTTATTTCATTATCACATTTGGTGAGCTTTGCCTTTCTCCTATTGGATTATCCATCATGACTAAACTATCTCCTCAACCCTTGCAAGGTGTAATGATGGGCATGTGGTTTTTAGCAAGCGCCTATGGTCAATATGTGGCTGGAATCTTAGGTGCAGGAATGGTTTCTCCCAACGATAATGCGAGTCTTACTGAAAAATTAATCTCTTACACCGATGGATACCAACAATTAGCCATTTATGCATTGGTGACTGGTATCGTCTTAATAGCAATTTCACCATTTGTCCGTAAATTAATGGGTGATGTAAAATAATTTCCTTAACTTTAAATTATGAATATTACTAAACACCTTCTTGCGGCTGCAGTCTCGTTAAGCGTTTGTCACACCAGTTTAGCACAAACAGAAATCGTAAAAAAAGTTCCCTCAAAAATTGAATGGATCAGTTTTGAGCAAGCAGTTTTTTTGAATGATATGAAACCAAAGAAAATCTTCATCGACGTTTATACCGATTGGTGCGGATGGTGTAAGCGCATGGATGCAGGCACGTTCACGGATAGTTTAATTTCTAGTTATATTTCTGAAAATTATTATGCCGTAAAACTAAATGCAGAAACAAAAGACACCATTCGTTTTCGTGATAAAGTTTTTGTTTTTAAGCCTGAGATGAAAGCAAATGAATTAGCCATTTCATTGTTAAGTGGTAAAATGGGATATCCTAGCTTTGTCATGATGGATGAAAAGTACGCCATCTTACAACCCCTAAGCGGATACCAAACCACCGAAGAATTATTACCACTCCTGAAGTTTTACGGAACGAATGCGTATTTGACTACGAAGTGGGAAGAATATTCGAAGAAGTAACGTATTTATTTTCTTCGAACCTATTATTTATCGAACGCAATTGAAAAGCTTCTAGCTTCTGGCTGCTAGTTTTTAGTTTTGAGATTTTTTAGAGCGAAATTGATATTGCTCCGAATAGAAATTTTAAGCTGCATGCTTCAAGCTTCAAGGATGATTGTAATTAATTAATATCTGTTCAACACATTTTTTTTGCCATGCATTTAATTTTCGCATTTCGTGTTTATTCGCATTTCGCGTATTCGTAAATTCGTAATTCGTACATTCGTATTGATTCGTATCGCGAAGCCTCGCGACGTAACCCTTCTAAAAATAAAAATTTAAGTTTAAACTCCCGCCAGCATTATCGTTATCAAACATAAATGAACTCGACTTCCCTCCTTCTTGTGATTCGGAAGAGGCGCCAACTCCATTCCAACTTTCTGTTTCCACTTTACTTCGACTCCGAGTTTGAAGTTGTGGTCCCCATCCAAATTCAGCACTGAGACTTGACTTAGCGGCGAAAAAATACTCAACTCCAATGAATCCTTTTAAGTGAAATCCAAATGTGTTTCCTGGTTCAATACTTTTTGTTCTGGTACTTTGGTTTTCGCTACTCAATGGATTACCGTATGTTAAAGTGGTTTTTTCAGTAGCAATGCTAAATAAAATTTCTGCACCGTAAAATCCACGCACGCGTCCCTTTCCACGCCACTTTTGCAAACCACCACCTAATGTAATATTACTTGTGTTCACTTTGGTTTCATTAGAAACGGTTTCATTGGGATTGGTACTTCCAATTCGCGCAACCAAGGTGTCGGTTTTAACAACACCAAGACCCAATCGTATTTTAGATCGAAAAGCAATATTATCTTTTAACATAAAATTGCTCGTGATGGTCAACGGATTTTCCGCTGTAAAATTAGAATTGGGAGAATCATTATCACTATCAATTAAATTTCCAACAAATTTCAAAAATGGTACCGCATCAAATCCAATCGACATCTCCCCCTTTTCAGGAGTGATGATAAGTCCCTCTTTATTTTTAAAGGGTTCTTGTGCTGTAGCGATAAGTGTGATGAAAATAAAACTTAAAATAAGGGTTAGCTTTTTCATGCAGAGTTGGGTTGAACTTTAGGTTGTGATGAGATGAGTGGATATTTGATATATTATTTACTTAAAATATTATTGATTCGCAATAATTCAAGGTCGAGTGGTTCTTGTTCACGGGATGCTTCTGAGAAAGGGAGAAAATGTTTTTCCCCGTTTCGAATGCCAACCATTCTTCGTGTATCTCCAGAAAGTAATGCTTCTACTGCCCACACGCCGAGCTTAGCTCCTAAAATCCGATCGAATGCACTTGGACTTCCTCCGCGTTGAACATGTCCCAGTACGGTGACCTTTGTTTCATAATGGGGCAAACGTTTTTTGAGTTCTTCGGCTACTTCCGCAGCGCCACCGTTCTTCTCACCTTCTGCAACAAGAATGATGCTGCTGGTTTTTTTATTTCCTTTTCCTTCTTCGAGTTTACTAAATAAAGCATCGAAGTCGGTAGGTTTTTCAGGGAGAAGAATTTCTTCAGCACCACCTGCCAATCCCGACCAGAGTGCAATACATCCCGAATCTCTACCCATCACTTCAATCAAAAAACAACGATCGTGAGAAGCTGCGGTATCACGAATTTTATCGACCGCTTCGATGACTGTATTTACGGCTGTATCAAATCCGAGAGTATAATCGGTACCACTTAAATCATTATCGATGGTTCCAGGAATTCCCATGATTTTAATATCCGGAAAACGGGTACAAAATGCTTCTGCTCCTTTGAAGGTTCCATCTCCACCAATAGCAACGATTCCATCAATTTGATGACGCTTCAAATTTGCATAGGCTTTGTCCATTCCAGCTTCAGTCATAAACTCTTTACTGCGAGCCGTTTTAAGGATGGTTCCGCCGCGCTGAATGATATTACTCACCGAACGTGAAGTAAGAGGCTTAAACTCATCTTCAATCATTCCTTGATATCCTCTTAAAATACCATAAACTCTTAAATCTTGCGACAAAGCAGTGCGCACTACAGCGCGTACACAGGCATTCATACCTGGAGCATCACCACCCGATGTGAATAAAGCAACGCGTTCTATTTTATTCATAAGAAAACAATGATCATTTTTGCGAAACTAATGCATTAATACCAAATACTAGTATATTTCAGTCCTATCCGCTTCCCGATAGCTATCGGGACTCTTTTTCACAAATACTTCTTAAAAAAATAGTTCCATAGTCTATGCTATGCAACGATTTTTTTAAATCGTCTTGGCAAAAAAATACGTCGCAGCTTTGAACTAAAATATACTAGTATTTGGTATAACGCCAAAGATCCGCGATTAGTATTAAGATCTAACTCTGCTACTGCAGTAAATTATTATTTATCATCAAAATAGTATTAATCTATTTATCAACCTAAAATGAAAAATCCCTGGACCACTAAAAGCTCCGAAGTAAAGTATGAAAATCCATGGATAAAAGTCACCGAATCTCAGGTGATTAATCCCGCAGGGAATCCTGGAATTTATGGCGTTGTTCATTTTAAAAATCGAGCTATTGCCATCATTCCTCTCGATGAAAACAACAACACATGGATCGTTGGCCAATACCGTTATACATTAAATACCTACGAATGGGAAGTCCCCGAGGGCGGTTGTCCGGAAGGGGAAGATCCTTTAGAAGCAGCAAAGCGCGAGCTAGAAGAAGAAGTTGGTTTGCATGCCTCCCATTGGGAAAAAGTAATGGAAATACAATTGAGCAATTCCGTATCGGATGAAATTGGATATACGTTTATAGCAAGAGGACTGATAGAAGTAGGCAGCTCACCCGAAGAAACCGAACAACTTCAAATTAGAAAGCTTCCGTTCGATGAGTTGGTGGAGATGGTGATGAATGGGGAAATAAAAGATGGATTGAGTGTGGCGTCGGTGTTGAAGGTGCAGAGGATGTTGGAGGTTGGAGGTTAGTTGTTGGATTTTTTTTTCAAATTGGAAAGTAATTTTTAATAATGCTCTTTTCAGCACTAGAGACACTGGAGGTCACTAAGTGCACTATAGTTTATTCTCTTGTGATCTTTTGTGTTCTCTAGTGCCTCTAGTGTTTAAAAAGGTAAATCAATGACATAAACACTATACTCATACAAAAACCAAAAGCTAAAAACCAAAAGCTAGAAGCTAGCAGCCATAAACTCATTTCAACAGTCCAGATAAAATTTTCTTGACCATGCCCGGACCTTCATAAATAAATCCGGTGTACACTTGTAATAAATCGGCGCCGGCTTCTAATTTTTCTTTGGCGTCAGCTGCATTAAAAATTCCACCTACACCAATAATTACTAAATCCTTTCCTGCAATTTTTCGGATATAACGAATTACTTCGGTACTTCTTTTTGTAACTGGCCGACCACTTAATCCACCCATTTCTTTCGTTACGCTTTCTTCTGTTTTTAAATTTTCTCGGGAGATGGTTGTGTTGGTTGCTATGATGCCTTGCAACCCAACTGTTTTCACGATGTCAACAATTTCGTCTAACTGTTCATTGGTTAAATCGGGCGCAATTTTTAAAAGAAGTGGTTTTGGTTTTTTCTGTTGATTGAGATCCGATAAACGCTGCAATAATTTTGTTAATGGTTCACGTTCTTGTAATGCACGAAGTCCGGGTGTGTTGGGCGAACTCACATTCACTACAAAATAATCGACAACAGGATACAATTCTTCAAAGCAAATTTCATAATCGCTCAATGCATCTTCGTTTGATGTGGCTTTGTTCTTTCCAATATTTCCACCCACAATAATATTCGATGGTCTATTCTCTAATCGCTTTATTAAAACTTGAACACCTTCGTTATTAAAACCCATTCGGTTAATGAGTCCGCTGTCTTTTGGCAAGCGAAACATGCGTGGCTGATCATTACCGGGCTGGGGTTTTGGTGTCACCGTACCTACCTCAATAAACCCAAATCCAAATACTGAAAGCTCTTCGAATAATTTTCCGTCCTTATCAAAACCCGCTGCCAATCCAATTGGATTTGGGAACTTTAAACCCATAATCTCCTTTTCCAGACTGCTACTCTTCACTGTAAATATTTGTTTTGCAATAAATTGCAATCCTGGAATTGAAAAAATCACCTTCAAAGCATTGAATGTGAAATGATGAGCTGCTTCCGGATTCATCCTAAAAAGAAGAGGTCGAATGATGCTTTTGTACATAATGCAAGATTAGTAAATAATAAATTATAGAGATCAAATAAATAATTTAGACAAGTCTAAATTATTTTTTACATTTGCCAATATCTTATTCAACGAATGACCACATCCACCGAAGAAAACTACCTCAAAGCCATTTATCATCTAAGTACTGGAAATCAAAATTCAGTTCTTACTTCAGCCATTGCGGGATCTTTATCCACCAGCGCGGCTTCGGTTACTGATATGATTAAAAAACTTTCGGAAAAAAACATGGTAGAATATGAACGCTATCATGGAGTGAAAATCACGCGTAAAGGCGAAAAGGTTGCGTTAAGCATTATTCGCCGACATCGTTTATGGGAGGTATTTTTGATGGACACCCTGAAGTTTAAATGGGATGAAGTTCATGATTTAGCAGAGGAGTTAGAGCATGTTAGTTCGGATGAATTAACAAAAAGATTAGATGCTTTTTTAGGCTTCCCTAAATTCGATCCGCATGGTGATCCTATTCCCGATACGAACGGAAAAGTACATTCCAACGGACAAGTTTTACTTTCAGAAATCACAAAAAAAGGAAAGTACATTTTAAGCGGCGTTAATGATCACAGCCCATCTTTTCTTCAATATCTTGAAAAGAAAGGATTGATTCCTGGAAGCATATTTTCCATTGTGGAGATGGATGAATTCGACAATAGCATGCAAATTATTTTCAGCAATAAAAAATCCATCTTCATCAGCAAAGAAGTCAGTAAAAACCTTTTAGTAAGAAGCCATGAATAAAAATAAAGAACAACAAACTTCACTATCCGAAGTTCATGGAAGTATTAAAGTCGACAGCAGCATGAGTTTCAAAAGGAAACTTTTGGCTTTTTTAGGTCCTGCATACATGGTGAGTGTTGGCTACATGGACCCGGGAAATTGGGCAACTGATATTGCAGGGGGAAGTCAGTTTGGATATTCGCTTATTTGGGTTTTGTTAATGTCGAATTTAATGGCGTTGCTCTTACAAAGTTTGAGCGTACGACTTGGTATTGTTAGAGGACGCGATTTAGCACAAGCTTCGCGTGAAATGTTTCCTGGATTTGTAAATTATTTTCTCTACATACTAGCAGAAATTGCCATTGCAGCTTGTGACTTAGCAGAAGTATTAGGAATGGCCATTGGACTTTATTTACTTTTTGATTTACCCTTGATGTATGGTGTCGTCATCAGTGCGCTCGACACCTTCCTCCTACTCTTTCTCATGAATCATGGAATTAGAAAGATGGAAGTATTTATCATCAGTTTAGTTGCTACCATTGGATTTGCATTTGTAGCACAAATGGTCATTGCACAACCTGTAATATCAGAAGTAATGACTGGATTTATTCCAACTTCCATGAGTAATACGGCACTCTATATTGCTATTGGAATTATTGGAGCCACGGTGATGCCGCATAATCTGTATTTACACTCGGCACTTGTTCAAACTCGAAAATTTGATCGAACAGATAAAGAAATATCGAGGGCCATTAAATTTAATATTCTCGATAGCACCATCGCATTAAATGCAGCTTTTTTTGTGAATGCTGCCATTCTAATTCTTGCTGCAAGTACATTCTACAAAGTGGGGATGCATGAAGTAAATGATATTATGGATGCACATCGATTGTTAGAGCCACTTTTAGGGTCAAAGCTCGCTCCTATTCTCTTTGCTGTTGCATTACTCTGCGCAGGACAAAGCAGTACCATTACAGGAACGTTAGCAGGACAAATTGTGATGGAAGGTTATTTGAATTTAAGAATTGCACCTTGGATACGTCGACTCATCACACGATTAATTGCCATTGTACCGGCAGTACTCGTGATTCACATTGCTGGTGAAAGTGCAACTACTGAATTATTAATTTTTAGTCAAGTAATTCTTTCTTTGCAACTGGGATTTGCAGTCATTCCACTCATTCATTTTGTGAGTGACAAAAGCAAAATGGGAAACTTTACCATCTCCTTAAAAACAAAAATTGCAGCATGGCTATGTGCAATTATTATTGTAGGATTAAACGTAAAATTGGTGTATGGTGAAGTATCGGGTTGGTTAATTGCAGATGATAGTATCTGGCTCAGAATATTGGTTGTTCCTCTATGTATTTTCGTAGCTTTTATGTTACTTTATATTACATTCGTTCCAATCTTCCGAAAGATGAAACCAAAATCCATTTATTTACCACATGGAAGTTTTCAAGAAATTAAATTACAAGAATCCTCCAAATACAATCGCATTGCTGTGACTTTAGATTTTGGCTCGATGGATGGAATTGCCCTTCAAAATGCCGTTAACCAAGGAGGAAAAGAAGCCATCTATATTCTTGTGCATATCAGTGAAAGTGCTATTGCACATTGGATGGGAAGCGACTCTAGCGATTTTGAAAGTATTAAGGATACTGAAACGTTGATAGAATACAAAAGGCAGATGATTGAAAATGGATATAAATGCGAGATTGAATTAGGATTTGGGAATCCACGAAAAGCCATTCCACAAATCGTAAAAAATGCAAATGCCGACTTACTCGTCATGGGTGCACATGGACACAAAGCTTTAATGGATTTTATTTTAGGCTCCAGTGTTGATGCCGTTCGACATCAGCTCGATATTCCCGTCTTAGTGGTGACGAAAGATTCGGTGAAAAGTTAATCAATGGTCACTTCCTTTAAATAGCACTTTACAATTTCGTACTTTTGCACCTCATGTCAAAGATTGCCGCCACCGTAAATATAGTTAACAGGAAAGCAAGTTTCAACTACTTCATTAGTGATTCTTGGGAGGCTGGTATTGTTTTAACAGGAACAGAAATTAAAGCCATAAGAGAGGGAAAAGCGAATTTGGTGGATGCGTATTGCGTTTTTAAGAACACTGAACTATGGGTAAAAAATTTACATATTTCAGCGTATGAAAAAGGTGGATATACCAACCATGCCCCCCGAGAAGATCGCAAACTATTATTGCATCGTTACCAATTAAAGCGGATCCTAGCCAAATTAAAGGAAAAAGGAGTCACCTTAATTCCACTTCGCTTATACATTGAAGAAAGAGGATTTGCAAAACTTGAACTCGGACTAGCAAGAGGTAAAAAGCTGTATGACAAACGCGATAGCTTAAAAGATGCGGAAGCGAAACGTGAATTGGGAAGAGTGATGAAGAAGGACTTTTAGGCAATTGGTGAATTGGTGTGTTGGTAAATTGGCAAATTGCTGCGCTAGGTAGATAGTGATTTTTGTGAAAAATTGCTCGTATCAGTGTTAATATATCTTAGTGAAAAAACATTGCGATCCTTGCGCCTTCCCCGCGTTCTTTGCGGTTAAACTATCGAAAAAGTCTACAGCATTGTAAACTTAACTTAATCGGTAATCACACTTCGTTTAAGATTTGTGGAAATCGTAAAATGATTACTTCCTCCTGCTGGATTAAAGATAGTATTAGCATAGGAAATTTGAAATCGATTTATTTTAAATCCAAATCCTAAACTCAATCCACTCATCCCTTTTTTCTCAGGGAATTGCAATTCATAGCGACGCAAGAAATTATATCCTACACGCACATTGAAATTTTGTGTAAATAAAATCTCTAAATTTAAAATAAGATGTTTTGAAAATTTATTCAATGTAGACAATTTTTTCTCTTGACTTTCTCCTGTTAGTGGATCAATACCTGAAGCAGACGGATCCTTAAAGCTCAAATCAAATTTTTGCAATTGTTGTGCAATTAATGAAAAGCGGAAAGGTGCTTTCGGTAATTTTCGAGACACTCCTACTTGTACTTCAAAAGGCAACTTTTCACGTTCTGCTCCTTCATACGTTTTAAGTTGTGTTCCCACATTCTTCACTACGAATGCTGCCGACCATAATTTTTCATCATTCATCCAATTTAAAGCAACATCGGTTGCAATTCCATTGGATGTATTACTACCGAAACTGGATAATATATATTTTACATTCGCTCCCACATATAAATTACTATCCAATGCTTTTGACCATGCTACATTAAAAGCGTATTCTCCCGCTTTAAACACACCTACTTTCTCTGCATTCACATTAGTCTCATCAAACTCACCATAACTGATGTATTGCATATTGAAACCAAAGGTTCCGACTTTCGAAAAATCCTTTGCAAACAACACATTCCCATATTTTATACCTGCAAGATGTCCTACATAACTGGTAGAAACATGAAGGTCCATAGAAGGACGAAGAAGTGCGGGATTTTGTGCAAATAAGATAATATCTTCAGAAGGTGTCGAGATCGCATTCCCTCCTAACGCAGCAGTCCTAGCCGGTGCAACTAAATTAAGGAAATTGAATGTCGAATTCCCTCCGCTTTGGGCATAAACAGATTTATGAAGATTCATCAAAAACAAAACGCCAATAAAAAGTAATTTTCTATCCATAGATTTTTAGAGAACGCATTTTTCGAAATTCTATTGCCTTGAATTAATAAATCGCAAACTTCTCATAAAGAGGAAACGCATCCATGAATAGGTGAACTTCTTCCTTCACCTTTAAAATTACCTTGTCATTGTCTTTATTCATCAGTACCTTGTCAATAAATCCAACAATTTTTTTCATGTGTTTTTCTTTCATCCCTCGGCTGGTGATGGATGAGGTTCCTACCCGTATTCCAGAAGTAACGAATGGACTTTTATCGTCGAAAGGAACCATGTTTTTATTCAAGGTAATATCGGCTCGAACCAAAGCATTTTCGGCTTCCTTACCCGAAATATTTTTATTTCTGAGATCGATCAACATCATGTGATTATCTGTTCCACCTGAGATGAGTTGATATCCTTTTTCATTTAAAGCAGCCGCCAAAGCTTTCGCATTTTTTGCTACTTGCACAACGTACTGTAAATAATCATCCGTTAGTGCCTCACCAAATGCTATCGCTTTTGCAGCAATAACATGCTCCAACGGTCCACCTTGTGTGCCTGGGAATACAGCACCATCTAAAATCGCCGACATCATTTTCACTTCTCCTTTTGGAGTTTTGATACCCATTGGATTTGGAAAATCTGCGCCCATCAAAATTAATCCTCCACGAGGTCCACGCAACGTTTTATGTGTTGTAGTGGTGATGATATGACAATGCGGAACGGGATCATTCAACAATCCTTTTGCGATAAGTCCAGAAGGATGTGAAATATCGGCAAGTAATAATGCACCCACTTTATCAGCAATTTTTCTTAAACGAATATAATCCCAATCGCGAGAATAGGCCGAAGCACCACAAATAATCAACTTCGGTTTTTCCTTTTTCGCAGTTGCTTCGAGCTTGTTGTAGTCGATGAGTCCTGTCGATTTTTCTACTCCATAAAAACTTGGAACATATAGTTTTCCACTGAAATTTACAGGAGAACCATGTGTAAGATGTCCACCGTGCGATAAATCAAATCCCAAAATTTTATCACCTGGTTGCAATACACCAAGCATCACGGCTGCATTGGCCTGTGCTCCTGAATGTGGCTGTACATTTGCCCAAACCGCACCAAACAATTCTTTGGCGCGATCGATTGCAATTTGTTCAATTTGATCGACCACTTCACAACCACCATAATATCTTTTTCCGGGCAGACCTTCGGCATATTTATTTGTTAAACAAGAACCCATGGCTTCCATGACTTGCTTAGACACAAAATTTTCAGAGGCGATTAACTCAATGCCTTTTCGTTGACGGGCTAACTCAGCTTTGATGAGTTTGAATATTACTTTGTCTTTTTCGATCATGGTTTGGTAAACCTAGGGATTAATCCCTAGGTTATGGTAAGAAGGTTAACTAAAATCTATTTCGGTGCTATCGCCAATGTTGAGGCTTTGGCTGAGGCCTTTGAGAAAGGCGTCGCTGCCAACAATACTTTGATGAAGGATAGCGGTCTCAAGGTGAGCATAAGCGCCAATGATAGAATCTTTGATGACGGAATGTCGGATGATGGTATGCTCACCAATCGAGACGTTAGGTCCAATAATAGAATCCGAAATATCACAATGTTCGGCGATACTTACGGGATGAATAATGATGGTATTATGGAAATTAAATTTACGTTGGATGGCTTCTGAATTTTTCTTCAACAACACTTCATTAGTCTCTAACAAATTGGCTTTACTACCGCAATCGAACCAACTCCCCACTTGAAACGTAGTTACTTTTTCACCTTGAGTAATCATTCGTTGAATTCCATAGGTGAGATGAAATTCACCTTGATGACGAATATTATTTCGAACGATATGATCAAGTGCTTCCATCAACTTCCCAGCTTCACGAAAACGATAAATACCTACCAAAGCTAAATTAGATTTTGGGATGGTAGGTTTTTCTTCAAGACGAGTAATGAATCCTTCTGAATCAACATCAGCTACACCAAACTGTCGGGGGTCATCCACTTTTTGCAAACCTAATGCAGAGTGTGGCATCTTCACCAATTCAGCCAAATCATAGTCGATGATGGTATCACCTAACACGATGAGTAAATCATCATTGGCATCTACATGTTCTCTGGCCAACCAAACAGCATGACCAGTTCCTTCGCGAGGTTCTTGAATGATGAAAGAAGATTTTAATTTAGGATACTTCGATTTTACATAATCTTCCACTTTATCACCGAGATAACCGATAATAAAAATAAATTCATTGAATCCACCTGCAATCAGGTAGTCCACGATATGCGATAAGATGGGCTTCCCGGCAACGGGAACCAAGGCTTTGGGCTGTGTATGAGTATGTGGACGAAGTTTCGAACCAATACCGGCAACAGGAATGATGATTTTCATACCGGTGTAAAAGTAAATCTTTATCATGTATAAAATGAATAAATCAACAAGAAGTTTATTGCACAAATAAAGGGTTAAAACTAAATGAGAAGAAATTAAAAGTTGCAGTCCAATTCCCTATTTTCGCCTTCAATGAAACTGATGAAACTCTTTCTTTATCTTATTACTGGTTTTACCATCGTCGCCTTTTTAAACTATTATTCGTTCTCCAACTGTGGAGAAAAACATATGGTGAAAAAGGAGCAACTCGATTCCATTCGTTTTATTTTAGTGCCCGGTGCTGGGAAATACTATCCAACAGGGAGTCGACAGAATTATGCCTTTTTAGGCAGAGTGGATTCCAGTGCTTCGCTTTGGCAACAATATCCACACATGAAATTGATTCTCAGCGGTTATGAAGATGACAACTATTACCAGGAAGCTCATGACCTATTAGATGCCCTCATTCTAAAAGGAGTTCCCGATAGTGTTTGTATTTTAGACCCCAATAGCGCAGATACTTATGAAACATTAATGTTTTTTAAAAACCATTATGGAGATGAACGGGTTATTATTATTTCACAAGACATCCATCTGAACAGAGCGTTGTGGATGGCAGATCAATTAGGATTGAACGCATACGGCTATGAAGCCGGTGGATATCCAGATGGGATTCCACGCTGGTTTGTGATCAAAGAAATTGGATCACGATTAAAGGCTCGATTGGAAATATGGGGATGGATAAGTCATCAAAGAATAGTAGATCCTTTATCATGAAAAATAGAATTACTGAACTTTTTGAAATTGAATATCCCATTATCCAAGCAGGAATGATTTGGTGTAGTGGATGGCGGTTAGCCACAGCCGTTAGTAATGCAGGCGGACTTGGATTACTCGGTGCTGGATCCATGTACCCGGATGTACTGAAAGAACATATTCAAAAATGTAAAGCGAATACTTCGAAACCTTTTGGAGTGAATGTGCCCTTGCTTTATCCGAATATTGAAGAGCATATGGATATTATTATTTCCGAAAAAGTGCCCATTGTTTTTACTTCAGCAGGGAATCCAACTACCTGGACATCCACCTTAAAAAAAGAAGGAATAAAAGTCGTTCATGTCATCGCCAATAAAAAATTCGCAGAAAAATCGGTTCAAGCGGGTGTGGATGCGATCGTTGCAGAAGGATTTGAAGCGGGAGGACACAATGGAAGAGAAGAAACAACAACTTTGTGTTTAATTCCCATGATACGCGATCATGTATCCATTCCACTTATTGCTGCGGGAGGAATTGGTAGCGGAAGAGCGATGTTATCATGTTTTGCTTTAGGAGCAGAAGGCGTTCAAATTGGTTCACGATTTGTCGCAACGAATGAATCTTCGGCACATGATCATTTCAAACAAAAAGTAATAAATTCAAATGAAGGTGACACTCAACTTTCGTTAAAACAGCTTACACCTGTACGTCTGTTAAAAAATGAATTCTATCAACAAATTGCAGCAGCAGAATCAAGAGGTGCGTCTGTTGAAGAGTTAAAAAATATATTAGGAAGAGCAAGAGCTAAAAAAGGAATGTTTGAAGGTGATATGCAAGAAGGAGAATTAGAAATTGGACAAGTTTCATCCTCTATTTCCAACATCCA
Organism: Bacteroidota bacterium; assembly: GCA_031421935.1. Taxonomy (GTDB): domain Bacteria; phylum Bacteroidota; class Bacteroidia; order AKYH767-A; family OLB10; genus JAJTFW01. Next base: position 44,306 of record JANOPQ010000171.1, read on the forward strand.
TCCGGCGGCAGAAATTGTATCTGAAATTTGGAATGAATTTAATCAAGAAAAAAACAGACTGTGTCAACTATAATCGATTAGAAGGAACATGATAGCATACGAAAAATTTACACTTGACAATGGATTAACGGTCATTGTTCACGAAGATCATTCAACCCCGCTGGTGGCATTAAATATATTGTATAAAGTGGGAGCACGTGATGAACAAATAGACAAAACTGGATTTGCACATCTCTTTGAACATTTAATGTTTGGAGGATCGATCAACATCCCTTCTTACGATGAACCTTTGCAAATTGCAGGCGGAGAAAATAATGCTTTTACCAACAATGATATCACCAATTACTATTTAACGATTCCATCTCAAAATATTGAAACGGGATTCTGGTTAGAGAGTGATCGCATGTTAAGTTTAGCTTTTTCAGAAAAAAGTTTAGAAGTTCAACGATCCGTAGTTATTGAAGAATTTAAACAACGATACTTGAATCAACCTTATGGTGATGTATGGCTCTTGATGCGACCATTAGCATACAAAGTACATCCCTATCGCTGGGCAACCATCGGAAAAGAACTTGCACACATTGAAGACGCTACCTTAGAAGATGTAAAAGGGTTTTTCAAAAAATGGTATGCACCTAACAATGCGATATTAAGTGTATCGGGCGATTGCACATTGGAACAGATAAAGACACTATGCAAAAAATGGTTTGAACCCATTCCAACGGCAGATGTTCCTGCACGATTGCTACCGATTGAACCGGTACAAACAGAAACCAGAATTCAAGAAATAGAAAAAGACGTTCCCAACTCACATATTTATATGGCATGGCATTGTTGTTCGCGCACCGATGAAGATTTTTTTGCGACCGATATGCTCTCTGATTTATTATCGCGAGGGAAATCATCACGACTCCATCAACAACTTGTAAAAGAGAAAAACATTTTTACGGAGATCAATGCTTACATGTCGGGCGATTTAGATAAAAGTTTATTTTTTATTGAAGGAAAATTAGTAGATTCCATCACCATGGAAGATGCGGAAAATTCCATCTGGAAAGAACTTGAAAAAATAAAAGTTGAAATTGACGAACGAGAACTCACTAAAATAAAACATAAAGTAGAAGCGTATTTGGAGTTTTCAGAAATGGGGATCGCTAACAAAGCGCTCAACTTAGCCTATTATGAATTGCTCGGAGATGCTGCAGAATGCAACAAGCAAGCTCAGTACTATAATCAAGTTACTTCAGAGCAAATTATGCAGGTTGCAAAAAATATTCTCATAAAAGAAAATTGTTCCATCTTAAGATACCACGCAAAAAAATAAAATGCTCGATCGAATCCATCCCCCAGAAATTTCAATTCCAACAATCATACATCTTCACAAACCACAAAACTATTTTTTAAAAAATGGCACTCCCGTTTATAATATTTGTGAAGGCACACAGGAAGTTGTAAAAATAGAATTAATATTTGCAGCCGGAAATGTTGCTGCGAGTTCATCATTACTTGCCACTGCCACAAATGATTTAATGGATGAAGGGAGCACACTTCATTCCTCCTCTGAAATTGCAGAGGCTCTCGACTATTACGGAGCTTATTTGCATTCCGAAAATGGTGTAGACTGGTCGAGTATCAGCTTATTTTCGCTCAATAAATTTGTAAGTGATACCCTACCCTATTTTCAAGAAATCATTACGCAACCTCTTTATCCATCTAAAGAAATTCAAACGTATAAACAACAAGGCAAGCAACGGCTTTCTGTTAACCTTACTAAAGTTGATTATTTAGCACGAATTAATTTTAGTGAAACTTTGTTTGGAAAAAATCACCCTTATGGGAGAGTTACCAAACCTGAAGATTACGACTTACTCGATACCGATGTACTTCAAGATTACCACGAGAAAAAATACAAGAATGGGTTGAAAGCAGTTATCGTTTCTGGATTAGCGAATGAAAAACTAATTCAAGAAATAATAAATACCATTGATAAAATGGGTTTAAAGAATGGTGATCTTCCTTCGATAGTGCCTGAAGCCTATGTTCCTATAAAAAAGTTTATTGAAAAAGAGGATGCGATACAATCTGCCATTCGCATCGGTAGAAGATTATTTACTCGACACCATCCAGACTTCATTGCGTTTAGTGTTTTAAATACCATTTTAGGTGGGTATTTTGGATCGAGGTTAATGGCTAATATTCGTGAAGACAAAGGATATACTTACGGAATTGGTTCTGGGCTTGTGAGTAATAATTTTGATGGCTACTTTTTTATCACCACTGAAGTGGGAGCTGATGTTCGAGAGGCAGCGGTCAAAGAAATATACCATGAAATTAACAGATTAAGAACCGAAGTTATTAACAATGAGGAACTAACACTAGTAAAAAATTACCTCACAGGTGCATTCCAACGGAGTATAGACGGGCCCTTTGCCTTGGCTGAAAAGCAAAAAATGTTACTACTTAATAATTTAGAAATCAATTATTTAAATGAGTATTTAGGTAAAATCAAGGCAATCACTCCACAAAAACTCAGGGAGGTTGCTAACCAGTATTTAAACGACGTTGACCTCTGTGAAATAATAGTTGGCAAATAAGGTTTTGTGTGTTTGGATATTTTTCTTAAATTTGATGCTCACGCGTTATCCAAAAATCCAAAATGAAAAAAATTCTTATCCTTCTTTTGCTCGTCCTATTGGGATGGAGTCATAAGACACAAGCTTCCCATCTCATGGGAGGAGAAATTACTTGGGACTGCATAAAATCGGGTCCCAATATAGGTCAATTTGTATTTACTGTTAAACTTTACAGAGACTGCACAGGTATTCCTGGCCCTGGATCCATAACGTTAAATACGAATGCTCCTGGTGGTAGTATTTTATGTAATCCAGTTACCCAAACAGATATTTCACCAAAGGGACCTGGATGTTACACTTGTGCAACTGCACCTCTTGGGACTTTAAATGCTGTTGAAGAATACATTTACCGTTCAACTCCTCGATTTATTACGGGAGTACCTCCAGTAGGTGGCTGGTATTTTTATTACAATGATTGTTGCCGAAATGCAGGTATTACTAATTTGACGAGCGCCGCCGATTTCACTCTTCGTGCCTTTATGTATCCATACAATGCTACAAACACGAATCCATGTTTTGATTCCTCTCCTCAATTTGCGGAAAAACCTCAATTAGCCACGTGTACTCGTAATCAGACCTCATATAATAGCAATGCGATTGATGGTGAACTTGACTCATTAGTTTACAGCTGGGGAAATCCTTTAGAAAATGGATTTCCGGGTACGAATATCCCATTTGCGGCTACCTATTCTTTTAATAGCCCAATGCCCGGTCCAGCATTAAATCCGTTAAACGTTGCGGCGGTTATGAATTTTAATACAGGGGTTGTAACTTTTACATCATACACATCAGGTGCCTTTGTTACAGTAACCAAAGTAACGGCTTACAAATGTGGAATTAAAATAGCTGAAGTCTTCAGAGAAATTCAAATCGCCCTAATTCCAAATTGCCAAATATCTGGTGGTCCAGTTCCTGTTTTTAATACGCCTCCAGTAGTTCAAACTTTGTTAGGAAGTCCCTTGAATACACTTATCGATACTGTATATGCGGGTGATACGGTTGAAATTGATGTCATTGCATTTGATTTTGAAACCCTTCCATCAGGAGTAGGTCAAAAAGTTCAACTTTCAGCTACCGGTAATCAATTTGGAACTAACTTTACAAACGGTTCGGCAGGATGCCTTTTCCCTCCTTGTGCCGTTTTAACCCCACCCCATATTGATACAGTCCCGCCAATAAATCCAATATTTTTTGCAGGGGCATTACAAACTAAGTTTTTTTGGATTACTGATTGTAATCACTTACCACGAAGTTCAGGTTGTACAAATTTAAGTAGTACTTATAACTTTGTACTGAAAGTATTTGATGATTTTTGTCCTTCACCTGCAGTAAACTTTAGTACATTAACCATTATTGTTTTGGCTCCGCCAGCGGTAAAAGGTGCTCGAATGAAATGCGCAGATGTTCTTCCAAATGGAAATGTGAATTTAACTTTTCAACCTCCTATTGATACCGGTGAGGCAGATACCAATCAATTCTTTAAAGCCTTTTATGTATATCGCTCCACTACAGGAACTACAGGTCCTTATACTCTGTTAGATAGTTTAAAAGGATTTACTATTAATAATTACGATACGGTTCTTACTTATAATGATGTTACCGCAAATGCGAATTCAGGTTCAGTTTCGTATTATTTAACCACACGTTCGGGTTGTGATTTGGAACAAAGGTTATTAAGTGATACCATTAATACTATCTATTTACAAGTTACTCAAGCTGGTTTTGATGCTTCTTTAACATGGACATCCTTTAGCACACCATTACCCACAAGCTCCACTCAAAAATATTATATTTATAAAGAGCAACCTCCTGCAGGTAGTGCCAATTGGATCCTTATTGACTCTACAGTAACCCTAACTTACTTAGATCCTATTACTGTTTGTGATGACTCAATCAATTATAGAATTCAAGTTGTAGATACATCAACGGCAAATTGTGTTTCTCGTTCCAATATTGATGGTGCACAATTACAAAGTGCTTCTCCAACCATAACTGCACCTAGTTTACGTTCTACTGCAGTATTAGCGAATGGTGATGTCGCATTATGTTGGGTAGGATCAGTTGATACTTCTGGATATTTTTCACAGTACAATATTTATCATTCCGTAAATCAGGCAGGGCCTTATGTAAACGTAGGTAGTGTTTCGATCTATGCAACCAATGCGTTTACTCATGTTGGTGCCAATGCGAATAATCAAATTAATTATTATTATTTAACACTTACTGCCGGTTGTGATGCCACGAGTTTAGATGAAACGGATGTTCTTACCAGTGATACTTTAGCGTCAATGCTTTTGTTGTTAGATAACAGTACAGCGGGTTTTGCTGGCTTGAATTGGAATGCGATTCGTAAACCTTTACCTGCCACTAGCACTGGATCCTATATCATTAATAGAAGAATTGCTCCTGGAGCATGGGCTGTAATAGGTAATACTATTGATACTTTCTATACGGATGTAGTTATCCTATGTGACACAGCGATTCAATATCGTGTAGATATTGGAGATGCCTCTGCTTGTTTATCGAAATCATCTGAAGAAGTAGATCAATTTACTTCGCCTGGAGATATCATTGTAAATCCCGATATACGCTGTTTAGCCGTTCAACCAAATGGAGATGTTCAGATTTCGTGGATTGCGCCTGCTGACCCCAACAATTTCTTTGCTGGAGTTCAAATTTATCATTCTGCTGCTGCTGGAGGTCCCTTTGCACTTATTGGAACCGTTACGAATTACGCAACAACAACTTGGTCACATGTAGGTGCGAACGCAAACACCGCTATTCAGTATTATCATTTAGTTTCCTTGTCAGGTTGTGACGGTTTACAAACTAATGGAGGAACTAGCAGTACTTTAGCTACCATGTTACTCTCAGTAAATAATGCTACTGTGGGATCTGCAATACTTACTTGGAATGCGATGATTTCTCCATCGTTGGTTAGTGCTCCTGGACCATACAGAGTCATGAGGAGAAGCACTGGTATTGGCGCTTATGTTCAAGTTGGCACTACAGCTGCTCTTACTTATACAGATGCGATTACAACATGTAATGTTCCTTATGAATACAGAATTGAATTAGATGATAATGCACCTTGCACATCGATTAGTTCTGCAGACAATGACATCTTTACTTACATTGGTAATATCATTCCCAACCCCGAATTAAGATGTGTGAGTGTTTTACCCAATGGAAATATTCAACTTACATGGGCAAATCCTACTCCCGCAACATTTACAAATTTTAATGAATATGAAATTTGGAGAAATGGTGGAGCTGGATTTACTTTGATTGATTCAGTCGCAAATAGTGCGCTGAATAATTATACCGATATAACAGCAAATGGAAATGCTCAGTCCTATTCGTACTATTTAGTAACTCAAAGTGGATGTACTGGTCAAGTTACTACGGGTACAAACGGAAATACGATGAGTTCGATTTTCTTAACAACGGCTGGAATAGTAGGTCAGGCTAATTTAAATTGGACCGCATTATGTTCACCGTTATTACCTTCTGCAGTTGGTGGACAATACAATGTATTCTCCACTTACAATACATTAGGTACGCTACAAGGAATTGGAAATACTCCTACATTATTATTTAATCATGCTATTAATGATTGTGATACTAACATCAGTCATCAAATCTCGGTAGATGATAATATAGGATGTATTTCAAGATCAAATATTGCTACCAATTCTTATACTTACATTGGTAACATCGTTAACAATCCTGATTTACGCTGTGTGAATGTATTGGCGAATGGACAAATTCAATTAAGTTGGATTACACCTACAGGTTCTAATGATGAATTCAACGAATTCGAAATATTCAGAAACAACGGAGCTGGTTTTGTACTTTATGATTCAGTAAGCAATTTTGCTCAAACATCATGGACCGATGCTCTAGCAAATGGTAATGCTCAATCGTACAGCTACTATATTCGTTCTCAAAGCGGATGTACTGGACAAGTTGACAACGGTACTACGAGCGCTACGGTGAGTTCTATTTTCCTTACTTCAACTCCAGTAATGGGTAGTGCTAACTTAAGTTGGTCTGCTTTGTCAACACCTTTGCTTGGTTCAGTTACTACAGGACAATACGATGTTTGGTCAAGTTACAATGCAACTAGTACATTGAGTGTATTTGGTGATACTGCCTTATTAGTTTACTTCCAAACCATCAATGATTGCGATACACTACTAAATCACAAAGTAAGTACGACAGACAATAGTGGTTGTGTGAGTAATTCAAATATTACGACTAACAATTATACCTACATTGGAAACATCGTTAATAATCCTGATTTACGTTGTGTGAATGTATTAGCGAATGGCCAAATTCAATTAAGTTGGATTACACCTACTGGTTCTAATGATGAATTCAACGAATTCGAAATATTCAGAAACAACGGAGCTGGTTTTGTACTTTATGATTCGTTAAGCAATTTCGCTCAAACATCATGGACGGATGCATTAGCAAATGGGAATGCCCAATCGTATAGTTACTATATACGTTCACAAAGTGGATGTACTGGCCAAGTAGATAATGGAACAACAAGTGTTACTCTAAGTTCCATCTACTTAACAACAGTGCCAACATTAGGAAATGCTGCAATGAATTGGACTGGACTTCCGCTTTTAGCAAGTTCTGGACAATATGAAGTATGGTCGAGTTATAATGCAGCAGGTACTCTCACCACTTCTCTTGGAACAACGAGCGCTTTAACATTCAATGAAGCGATCAACAATTGCGATACTACTTTAAGACATCGTATTTCTGTAACGGACAATAGTGGATGTATAAGCAATTCTAATGTTGATACCAATCTATTTACATACATTGGAAACATTGTTGACAATCCTGATTTACGTTGTGTAAACGTTTTACCGAGTGGACAAATTGAATTAACATGGATTACTCCAGCAGGCTCTAATGTCAATTTCAATGAGTACGAAATTTACAGAGACAATGGTGCTGGTTTTGTGTTGTATGATTCCGTTGGGACTTTTGCACAAACTACTTGGACTGATGTTTTAGCTAATGGTAATACACAATCCTTCGGATATTATATAAGAACACAAAGTGGATGTACAGGTCAAGTTGACAATGGTACAACATCAGCATCGCTTCGATCCATCTATTTAACAACGAGTCCAACTTTGGGACAAGCAAGTTTGAATTGGTCGGCGTTGAGTTCCCCATTACCAGGTTCAGTAACGAGTGGTCAGTACGATGTATGGTCTTCTTACAATGCAGGCGGAGTATTAACAATATTCGGAGATACAAATCAACTCGTATACTTTCAAACCATCAATGATTGTGACACTACATTAAATCATCAGATTTCTGCTACAGATAATAGTGGTTGTGTGAGTCGTTCAAATATTGCGAATAACGTATTCACTTACATTGGAAATGTAATAAATCATCCTGAGCTAAGATGTGCAAGTGTAAATGCAAATGGTCAAGTTCAATTGACTTGGGTCAACCCTACTCCTTCTACTTGGACCGACTTTAACCAATACAATATCTGGAGAAATACGGGTTCAGGTTTTGTATTGATTGACTCTGTTGAAAATAATGCAATCAGTACTTATTTAGATGGAACTGCCAATGGTAATGCTGGTTCAGTGAGTTATTATTTACAAACTAAATCAGGATGTACTGGTCAAACAGATCCATCAGCTATTGGTGGACTTGCAAATGGAAATAAATTGCAAACGATTTACATCGTAGTGAGTGGTGGAAATACTACAACCGCTACATTGAATTGGAATGCCGTTAGCAATCCACTCCTTCCTACTTCAGTTGGAAGTTATGTAGTCGAAAAAGAAAATCCAGGTGGATCGGGTAATTGGTCAATTGTAGCTAATGTAGCTGCGACTACTTGGCAAGATAATTTAGTGCTATGTATTGATTCTATCAATTACAGAGTGAGCATAGGCGATGCACAAGGATGTAATTCATTATCCAATGTAGATGGTGAAATATTTGTTGACCATACCATCCCTGTTGCACCTGCACCACGTTGTGCAAATGTACTTCCGAATGGAAATGTAATTCTTAACTGGATTGCACCTGTTGATACAGGACAACGCTTTGCAAATTATACGATCTATAAGTCAACGGCTATTGGTGGACCTTATACTACTGTGACGACCGTTACAAATTACAATACACTCACCTACTCTGATCTTACAGCAAATGCTCAGGCGGGATCTATCTACTATTACATGACTACTAAAACAGCATGTGGTGGTGAAGAATCTCCAGGTTCAGATACTTTGCGTACTATCAAAGTGGATGTATTTAATAATAATGGTGTTGCTGTGGTTGTTTGGAATCCGATTCATAATCCAGAATTAGCAACTGCTTCTTTGAACTATGATGTTTACAAAGAATACCCAACAGGTGTTTGGAATATCATTGGATCAACGACAGCGCCAACATATACATGGAATGACACCATTAATGTTTGTGAAGCAGTAATTAATTACCGAGTGCAAACTGGAGATTTATCAGGTTGTATCAGTAACTCTTCTACCGATGGAGATTTATTTAGAGATATTACGCGACCTACCGTTTCTGCTTTAGATACTGCTAGTTTGGATCCATTTAATCCTTCTCAAGTAAGTGTAAGTTGGTTACCAAGTCCATCAGGAGATGTAGTTGGATATATCATCTATCATTTTAATGGAGCCTCTTGGGATTCGATTGGTAGTGTTATTGGAATTAATGCCAGTTATTTCTTAGACAATAATCCAGCTGCGGAATTCGCATCACAACGCTACAGTATTGCAGCGTACGATAGTTGTAGAAACATCAGTAACATTGGTACGTTACACAATACTTTGTTCGTTACTGCAAAACTTGATGTCTGTCGTTCAGCAATTGACTTACGTTGGAATCCATACATCAATATGGTTAATGGTGTTGGACAATATAATATTTATGTAAGTGAAAATGGAGGTCCTTTTACCTTCTTAGCTTCTGTACCAGGAACGAATATTACTTACAGTCATGTTACCTTGACCAATAACTCCGAATATTGCTATTATATACAAGCGCAAGGAAACACATCTTCTCGAACAGCATCCTCTAATCAGGCATGTGAAATTGCGAATTTATTGACGTTACCTACATTCTCGTATTTGAAAAAAGCAACCGTTATTGATTTGAGAAGAGTAATTGTTGAATGCTTAGTGGATACTGCTGGAAATCCAGATGTATCTAAATACAAATTACAACGAGCGTTTGATAAAAACGGGCCGTTTACAACGGTGGGTGCAATTACATATACTGGAATTCCAATTATTACGTTCAATGACTTCTCGGCAAGAACCGATCAATACAGTTATTACTATCGTGTGATTACTGTAGATTCTTGTTCAAATGATGTTCTTACAAGTAATTTGGGTCGCACAATATTATTAACGGGTCAACCTGATTTCAATTTAGTAAATGAGTTGAAATGGAACTTCTACGAAGAGTGGTTGGGCAATGTAAGTAAATACTCCTTGTTCAGAAGTGTTGATGGATTATGGAGTCCAACACCCATTGCAACCATGAATAATGGAATTTTGGACTACAATGATGACGTAGCTGCCTTATATTTGTATCCGAATTACTCCGGTAAATTCTGTTATCGTATTGAGGCTTATGAAGGAAGTGGTAATACGTATGGATTTACAGACACAAGTGTTTCAAACATCTTCTGTCTAATTCAAGAACCACATCTGTTCATTCCAAGTGCATTTACCCCTAGTGGAAAAAATCCGGTATTTAAGCCAGAATTCATCTACATTGAAGCAAAGAACTATTTCTTTGTAGTATTCAATCGATGGGGACAAAGAATATATGAAACACGTATACCTGGCGAAGGTTGGGATGGTACGTATGATGGCATAATCGCTCCTGAGGGTACCTATGTGTATTCCGTTCGAATTTTTGGAACCAATGGTCAGGAGATTGAGAAGAGCGGATCCGTAACTTTGTTACGGTAAATTCCGGTCAACGCGTGGTGAGGCCGCTCAGGGATGGGCGGCCTCCATTTTTTTATACTTTTCTGTAATCTTTGATTTTTTGAAGAACTCATCTTCCCACAACCAATTTATCGGTAAAAAAAGTTACTTTTGCATGCCAATATCCAAGATCATCCTATGAAAACAGATCAAAAGTTTATTGGCGAAGGACTCACCTACGACGATGTTTTATTAATCCCCTCCTATTCGGAGATAATGCCTAGGGAAACAGACACATCCAGTTTTTTCACCAAAAAAATTCCCATCAAAGTTCCTATTATTTCAGCAGCTATGGACACGGTGACCGAAGCAGCGATGGCTATTGCAATGGCCCAAGAAGGAGCTATTGGAGTTTTACATAAGAATATGAGCATCGATCGTCAAGCAGCTGAAGTTCGAAAAGTGAAACGTAGCGAAAGTGGAATGATCCAAGATCCTTTAACCATGTTGGAAGATGGGACCATTGGAGAAGCCTTGAGGGTGATGCGTGATAACAAAATTGGTGGTATTCCCATCATCGATAAAAACGCCAAACTAAAAGGGATACTCACCAATCGCGATCTTCGTTTTGAGAAAGACATGAAGAAGAAAGTGAACCAAGCCATGACCAAAGATAATTTGATTGTGAGCATTGGAGCCACCAGTTTGCAAAAAGCTGAATTGATTCTTCAACGACATAAAATTGAAAAACTACCTGTTGTGGATAAGAGTGGAAAATTGATCGGTTTAATCACTTACAAGGATATTTTAAAGTTTAAATCACGTCCGAATTCTAACAAAGATGAGTTAGGACGTTTGCGTGTGGCTGCAGCCGTTGGTGTTACTGCCGATACCCTTGAACGCGTTGAAGCCCTCGTAAAAGCAGGTGCCGATGCTATTGTAATTGATACAGCACATGGGCACTCGAAAGGAGTGATTGACACCTTGAAAAAAGTAAAAAAAGCTTTCCCTAAATTACAAGTGGTTGTCGGAAATATTGCCACTCCTGAAGCTGCAAAAGCGCTTGTAAAAGCAGGTGCCGATGCCGTGAAAGTGGGAATTGGACCTGGATCAATTTGCACAACACGTGTGATTGCAGGAGTTGGAGTCCCACAATTTTGGGCTGTTTATGAAGTAGCAAAAGCTTTAAAAGGAACCGGAATTCCGATTATCGCCGATGGAGGAATTCGATTTACGGGTGATATAGCCAAAGCCATTGCTGCAGGTGCAAGTACCGTAATGATTGGATCTCTTTTCGCTGGGACTGAAGAATCTCCAGGTGAATTGATGATTTACGAAGGAAGAAAATACAAAGTTTATAGAGGGATGGGCTCCATCGAAGCGATGAAAGAAGGATCGAAAGATCGCTACTTTCAGGATGCAGAAGATGATATCAAAAAGTTAGTTCCAGAAGGAATTGTTGGTCGGGTTCCGTACAAAGGTGGCGTTGCCGATGAGGTATACCAAATGGTGGGTGGATTAAAAGCATCGATGGGCTATTGCGGAGCTAAAAATGTAACGAAACTGCAGGATGCAAAATTCATACGTATAACGTCGTCGGGTATCCGTGAAAGCCATCCGCATGATGTGACAGTGGTTAGAGACGCACCCAATTATTCGAGATAAAATTCATTCAAAATTTGCTTTTAAAAAGATGGGCATTCCGTCTTTTTTTGATTTTTTTTTAGATTAATTAATCATTATTAACATATACTTAATACCCTTTACTGAGGGTAAAATTTACTTGCTTTTTCAATTTCATCTCCTCATATTAGTTGACCATCAGTCATTCTCTCAAAATTAGTTACAAACATTGTGAGGGCGGGAGCAGGTTTTTCACCATTTTTTCATTGGAAAGATGGGCAAACAGTCTCGAAAAGAGGAGAGAATTATTACATTTGCCTCCCTATAAATTAGGTGAATTATGACAAAAGCAATTCTTTACTCTCTTCTTCTCTCTGTGGCTGCTGTATCACAGGTACCAGCACAAACCAAGAAATCGGCACCTACAAAGGCAATTTCTTCTCCTGTAAAAGCTTCTAAACCAACAAGCACCACGCAAGTGACGACCGACCCTATCCTCATGGTAGTGGCGGGAGAAAATGTACCAAAATCGGAGTTTGATCGCGTTTTCCGTAAAAACAACAAGGATTCGGTATTTACTGAAGCTTCTGTAAGAGAATATCTCGACTTATACATCAACTACAAATTGAAGGTGAAAGAAGCGGAATCTATGAAAATGGACACGAGCGAAACCTTCAAAAATGAACTTTCAGGTTACAACAAGCAATTAGCACAACCTTATCTTACGGATAAAGATGTGAGTGAAAATCTAATTCAAGAAGCTTATGAACGTCTGGGTAAAGACGTAAAGGCAAGTCATGTCTTATTAAAAGTTAATCCTGACGCCCTTCCAAAGGATACTGTTCTTGCCTACAATCGCATCCTAAAAATTCGTGATATGATCATGAAAGGAGCTGATTTTGGCAAAGTAGCACGCGATTCAAGTGAAGATCCATCAGCAAAAGAGAACAATGGAGAACTAGGATATTTTACTGGAATGCAGATGGTATATCCTTTTGAAACTGTTGCATTCAATACAAAGCCAGGAACGGTTTCCATGCCGGTTCGCACTCGATTTGGTTATCACATCATAAAAGTATTAGATATTCGTCCAGCACAAGGAGAAATTCAAACGGCTCATATCATGATTCGTATTCCAAAGGATGCTAATGATAGTTTAATGAAAGCATCTGAACTCAGAATGAACGAAGTGGTGCAAGCTTTGAAAAATGGAATGCCTTGGGATTCTGCAGTTGCCATGTACAGCGAAGACAAAGGATCTGTAAAAAAAGGCGGTGAGCTTCCTTGGTTTGGTACTGGGAAGATGGTACCAGAATTTGAGAAAGCAGCTTTTGCACTTAAAAATAAAGGTGACCGCAGTGGGATTATCAAAACAACGTATGGTTTTCATGTCATTCAATTACTCGACAAGCGTGGAATACCTCCATTTGCTGAGAAGAAAGCAGAGCTAAAACAATTGATCGCTCGTGACAGCAGAAATGAAGCAAGTCGAATGAGCATGGTGACTAAAATTAAAAAAGCATATAAGTATAAAGAAACTCCTAAGGTGAAAGATGAATTCATCGCGAGCCTCGACAGTAGCGTATCAGAAGGAGAATGGGATTTATCAACAGCCGATAAATTCACAAAAAATATTTTCTCTTTGACGGATTCAAGTGGTGTGGTGACAAATTATACTCAGCAAGATTTTGCAAAATACGTTAGTACACATCAAACCAAAAGAACAGGAAACAACCCTCAAGCGATTGGCTACTCTATGTATGATCAGTGGGTAGGTGATGCTGTGCTTAGCTATTTAGAAGAAAGACTTGAAAAGATTTATCCTGACTTCCGAAATTTAATGCGTGAATACAGAGATGGTATTTTGCTTTTTGACTTAACAGATAAAATGGTTTGGAGCAAAGCCGTAAAAGATACTGCTGGTCTTGAAGTATATCATGAAGCGAATAAAAACAACTACAAATGGGCAGAAAGATGCGATGTAACCATCTATACTTGTGCCGATGCAAAATTAGCTGCTGAACTTCGCAAAGGACTTACCAAGAAGAAAAAAACGTCTACTGAAATAATTGCTGGCTTGAATAAAACCAATGCAAGCGCGGTAACTACACGTGACGGAAAATTTGGTCATGGAGAAAATGAAATCGTGGAAGCTGCAGGCTGGAAAACGGGCTTGAGTGCAGATGTTGTTAAAAACAATATGGTTCATATTGTAGATGTAAAATCCATCTTACCTCCTACTCCAAAAACATTAGAAGAAGCAAAAGGCGTTGTTACTGCCGACTATCAAACACACTTGGAAAAAACATGGTTACAAAGTTTACACGACAAATACAGTGTAAAAGTGAATAACGAAGTTTTAGAATCGATGTGGAAATAGTATTAATATAATCATTGTTGACTAAAGCAAGATTCATTCAAAAAGAGCAAGGCGCGCTGATCATCATTTGCAGCTGCTTGCTCTTTTTGACATTTAGTTCTTGTCAGAAAAAAAGTAATACTTCAGACGCCAGCGAAAGAGTAATTGCTCGAGTATACGACAAATACCTTTATGCAACCGACATTCGAAATTTAGTTCCGAAGGGTGTTAGCAAGAATGATAGCTTAACCATTATTCGCTCGTATGTTCAAAACTGGATTCAACAACAGTCGGTACTAAAAAGAGCAGAAGACAATTTAGATGATGAGCGAAAAAATGTTGATAAGAAGTTAGAAGAATATAGAAATTCATTAATAACCTATATTTACGAGAGTGAATTAATCAAACAGAAATTAGACACATCCATTAGCAATGAGGACATTGAAAAATACTACAATGAAAATCAAAATAACTTCCAATTAAAAAACAACATCCTTCAAGTACTTTATTTCAAACTGCCCAAAACAGCACCTAAGCTACCCAAAGTT
This sequence comes from Bacteroidota bacterium, assembly GCA_031421935.1. Taxonomy (GTDB): domain Bacteria; phylum Bacteroidota; class Bacteroidia; order AKYH767-A; family OLB10; genus JAJTFW01. The sequence goes on from JANOPQ010000171.1 coordinate 59,430, forward strand.
AAAGGATGGTTTAGAAGTACTAACGCGAAAGACCGAAAGCAATTAGAAGAATATTGTTATCAATTCGCAACCGACTATTATTTTAATGACGAAGAATGGCTTCTTTTTGATGATTTACTCAAGAAAATACCCATTAAAACCTACGATCAAGAGCAATACCTCAAAAACAATAGGTTCATTGAAATACCCGATTCAACACATATTTTCTTTGTAAATATCAAAGGATTTAAAATAAAAGAAAGCTTATCACCGTTGAACTTCGAGAGAGAAAATATTTGGAATCTCATCATCAACAATCGCAAGCTGGAATTAATTCGTGAAATGGAAAAAGACGCCTACCAAGATGCACTACAAAAGAAAGAAATTGAAAATTGGATTAAGTAGTTTTTGCTTACTGCTTTGCAGTATGACTCTTGTTGCTCAACCACAAAGTGAAATTGTAGTTGACAAAGTAGCTGCAGTGGTGGGAAATCATATCATCTTGCTTTCAGACATAGAAACGCAATATCAGCAATTTCTTACCCAAACCACATTAGGTGAAGCGGAGCTAAAATGCCGGATCATTGACCAACTTTTACTCAACAAACTTCTATTACATCAATCAGCGATTGATAGTATTGTGGTAACCGATGATCAGGTAGAACAAAAGATCAATCAAAACATGGCCTATTATATTTCTCAAATTGGTTCTGCAGAGAAACTGGAGAAGTACTATGGGAAGTCGATAGGGCAATTAAAAGAAGAGTTTCGACCCATGATCAAAGATCAACTGTTGATTCAACAAATGCAGAGTAAAGTAACCAGCACTGTAAATGCGAATCCTTCGGATGTAAAAGCTTTCTTTGATAATATTCCTAAAGACAGTTTGCCACTCATCAATGCCGAGGTAGAATATACTCAAATTTTGAAAAATGTTCCAGTAGGCGAAGAAGAAAAAGCGAAAGCGAAGGAGCAAATCACTATCCTCAGAAACCGAATATTAGCCGGTGAAGATTTTGGAACATTAGCCCTACTCTATTCGCAAGATAAAGAGAGCGCGAAACAAAATGGGGAATTAGGATTTGTAAATCGTGGAGACTTAGTTCCTGAATTTGAAGCGGCTGCTTTTAGGTTAAAAAACGTAGTGGATATTTCTCCCGTAATTGAAACTCAATTTGGATTTCATATCGTTCAATTGATCGAAAGAAGAGGCGAAAAAATTAATGTACGTCATATTTTAATTCCTGTAAAAGTGACCAATGACGACATCATTCGTTCTCAAGCAGAGATGGACACTTTGGTGAGTAAACTTAAAAGCGGAGAAATAAAATTCTCTGAAGCCGCCGAAAAGTATTCGGATGATAAGGATACAAAGCTGAACGGGGGATTAGTAGTGAATCCAGCAACTGGATCTTCGCATTTTGAAGCCGACATGGTGGATCCTGTAATATTGTTTCAATTAGACAAAATGCAAGTAGGTGAATACTCAAATCCCATCTCCACCACGAGCAGAGAAGGAGGTCAAGGATTTAGAATTTTGTTCCTTAAATCAAGATCGGAACCACATCGCTTAAATCTCAAAGACGATTACCAACGCTTGCAAGAATTAGCACTCACCGACAAACAAAACACAGTGTTGGAGCAATGGAGAAACAAAAAGAAATTAATTACGTATATACGTATTGGTGATGATTACAAAACGTGCCCTAGTGTTAAAGACTGGGTAGCCCAATAAATATTTTTATAAAATAAATATGAATCAAAAATATAGTTCAGACGTCGAAGCCGTAGATGGTTTACGTGATGCCTATCAACAGTTAAGAAATGAAATTGGTAAAGTAATCATCGGACAGGATCAGGTGGTCAAGGATTCACTCATTTCCATTTTTAGTAATGGTCACTGTTTATTGGTTGGAGTACCAGGATTAGCAAAAACATTATTGGTAAATACTATTGCACAGGTGTTGGGATTGAGTTACAACCGTATTCAATTCACTCCTGATTTAATGCCCAGTGATATTATTGGAACCGAAATTTTAGATGAGAATAGACACTTTCGCTTTGTGAAAGGTCCATTGTTTGCCAATATTATTCTTGCGGATGAGATTAATAGAACACCACCAAAAACACAAGCAGCTTTATTAGAAGCGATGCAAGAACGTGCGGTAACGGCAGCAGGTAATCGCTATGAATTACCAAAACCTTTCTTTGTATTGGCTACACAAAATCCAATTGAACAAGAAGGAACCTATCCATTACCTGAAGCACAATTAGACCGTTTCATGTTTAATGTAATGTTAGACTATCCGAGTTTAGAAGAAGAATTATTAGTTGTAAAAAACACAACGAGCAATTATAGTCCTACGCTTAGTAAAATTTTAACTGGAGAAGAAATTAGTTATTTCCAACAATTGATCCGTCGTATACCGGTTCCTGATAATGTTATGCAGTATGCAGTTTCACTTTCTGCAAAAACGCGTCCGAACACAGCCCACGCTGCACCTATAGCCAATGAATATTTAAATTGGGGAGCAGGACCACGTGCATCACAATTCTTAGTGGTAGGCGCTAAATGTAATGCCGTATTGAATGGGAAATACTCTCCCGATATTGAAGATGTAAAAGCCATTGCTCCTGCTATTTTACGCCATCGTATTGTTAAAAATTTCAAAGCAGAAGCAGAAGGAATTAGTGTAGAGAAAATCATTGAAGATCTTCTTGCTTAATTCAACATTCTACTTTTACAATAACATTCGGTCCCTATTGGGGCCGTTTTTTTTGATTATTAAAATTGCTTTTACCTCTCCTCAAATCCTATTCCTCGACTTAAAGAACTGATAAAGTATCAATTACAATCAAAATGTAAATAAAAAATTAATAGCGAATTGAATAGCCAAAGACTTTCATCATATTATCCTTAAAAAACGAATGAATGCATGTATTTTTGCATTCCAATTTCAACATTATTATGACAACAGAAAAAGTTCAACTACTTATTATAGGTTCGGGTCCAGCAGGTTACACAGCAGCAATTTACGCAGCACGAGCTGATTTAAAACCATTACTTTACCAAGGATTGCAGCCAGGCGGACAATTAACTATTACCACTGAAGTTGAGAATTACCCAGGTTATCCGGAAGGAATTCAAGGTCCGGAAATGATGATGGATTTTGAAAAGCAAGCCAAACGTTTTGGTACCGACATCCGTTTTGGATATGCGAGCTCAGTTGATTTTACTGGAAAGACGAAAAAAGTTGTCATTGATGAAAATCATACGATTGAAGCGGATGCTGTTATTATAGCAACAGGAGCTAGTGCAAAATGGTTAGGATTAGAGTCAGAAAAAAAATTCAATGGTTTTGGAGTTAGTGCATGTGCGGTTTGTGATGGATTCTTTTTCCGCGGACAAGATGTAGCCATTGTAGGTGCTGGAGATACGGCGGCAGAAGAAGCATCGTACTTAGCCAAGCTTTGTAGAAAAGTTTATTTACTAGTTCGCAAACCCGAAATGCGTGCATCAAAAGCGATGCAACATCGTGTACTAAATACTCCAAACATTGAAGTAATGTTCAATCACGAAACCGTTGAGATTTTAGGCGACAAAGGAGTGAATGCTGTAAAAATAGTAAACAATATCACCCAAGAAGAAAAAGTATTAGATGTTACTGGATTTTTTGTTGCCATTGGACACGATCCTAACACTCAAATTTTCAAAGGACAATTAGAGTTAGATGCGAACGGTTACATCATCACCAAGCCAGGTTCAACATACACTAGTGCAGAAGGTGTTTTTGCGGCTGGTGATGTACAAGATCATGTGTATCGCCAAGCAGTAACAGCAGCTGGTACAGGATGTATGGCTGCGTTGGATGCGGAGCGTTGGCTCGCTCATTAATTTGAAAATTTGAAGATGAGTTAATTTGAAAATGTATTTTGAAAGTTAATTTAATTAGGAAATGTATTTTAAAAAATGAGTTGTAAAGTACCATTTATCACATTTTCAAATTTTCAAATTGAATCATTTTCAAATCAAACATATCCCATCACCTTATACATCAAAATCCCAATCCATTCATGCAATAGTAAATCCCACTGCGTAAGACATTCGGCATCGGGTTGAATAATTTTATCGAGTGTATTGATATATGTAGCAGAGCGGGTATCGACAGAAAACGGTTCCACTTTTAAATTCACTTTTTCAAAACACATTAGTGAACGACGCATGTGAAATGCAGAAGTAATTAATAAAAAACGGCTGCCGTACTTTTTATCTTTTAAAATAGTATTCGAAAGTATGGCATTTTCATAAGTATTTCTACTTCCATTTTCGAGGATGATATCTTCTTCTGGGACACCGCTTTTCAATAATACGGAAGCAATTAATCCCGACTCCTTCCAATCCTGAAAATTCACAAAACCAGATCCACCCGAGAGTAATATCTTCTTAATTTTTTTTTCGTGATACAATTGCAAGGCTTGAAGTAGACGATCTACACTAGAAGAGTAAACAACACGATCTACACTTTGATCATAATAGCGCATACTTCCTCCTAAAA
>JANOPQ010000172.1:0-18299 GCA_031421935.1 Bacteroidota bacterium
ATTAATTCCAAACTGCATCATCTCTACCAACCCAACAGTATACAATACTGCCCCTGATTTACTTCCAAATCTTCCGGTAGAATCCATTTCCATTGTAGCCGGAGATACTTTGTTTTACAGTTTAATGGTAACCGATTTCGAGTCTCTTACGGCAAGTGCTGGCGGAGGACCGCAATCTATCACTTTAAATGCGAATGGAATGGCATTTGGTGATGGAGATACTAGTTTTACAAACGGATGCCTATTACCTCCATGTGCTGTATTGACGCTCCCTACGCCTTTTTCAGCATCGTCTATGTTTATAGAAAATATGACGTGGCCAACAGTATGTGCCCAAGCTGGATTTAATAATGGTTGCCTACAACATGTAAGAGTATTTCCTTTTGTATTTAAAATCAATGATAATTTTTGTCCTGCCCAAGGAGTGGTTTACAAAAGTCTTTTGGTAAATGTTACTGGACCATTAATTTATATTACCGGAAATAGTTTAGCAGTGAGTTATCCCGGCGTGTCATTGCAATGGTACTTAAACGGTGTTGCTATACCTAACGCAACCGACACCCTCTTTACTCCTACACAAAGTGGTATTTATTCTGTTATAGCCACCACTGGAAGCGGATGTTTGATGATGTGCAACTCCGTAAACAGAGTTCTTTCAGGAATTAATAACAACGAAAATGAAGCCTCATCCATTCAAGTGTTCCCCAATCCATCTTCAGGCAATAATATTTTAAATGTACTCTTGCAAAATGCTAAAACTGGATCAAATATAATTCGGGTGATTGACATTACTGGAAAAATGGTAAAACAGATTCCGATTTATATTTCGACTACTAACGAACATCTTTTAATCGATTTAGGCGGACTTTCAAAAGGAATATATACAATCCAAATGAATGTAGGAAGCAAGGAAATTCAATCGAAAATTGTTTTGAATTAATAGTCAGATTGCTTTGTTAACAGAGATAATGGAAAACAATTCATACTTTCTTAACATCAAATTTTAAATTTTCAACCTGCCTGCTGCAGGCAGGCACTATAGACACTAGAGTTCACTAGAGGACACTTTAGTTAGTTTATATTGCCGCTCCAGTGATCTCTAGTGACCTATAGTGACCTCTAGTGACCTCTAGTGATGAAATATAACAATCTCAATTAACCTGTAAACTTCATTAATAAAAAGAAAAATCAAAGTTTGTCTACTCTGCTTTATGAACTTTAATTATTCTTTTTGAAGATGGAGTTTCAAGAACCAAGAAATACAATCCTGAATGAATATTAAAATCATTTAACAATGTTGTTAATTGATTCGGATTCGATTCACCTTGCATGCATTTTCTGCCTGTTACATCGATCAATGTCCAGTTAAATTGAATTTGCTCTTGATCCACTTCAATAGTAAGTTGTGTAGCAAATGGATTAGGATACACATTTATTAGATTTAATCCTTGCTCTTCTTCCCAATTATTTATTTCATCTGCTAATCTATTTGTGCTATTGCAATTTCCTTCTACCACATATTTTCTAGCAGACGTGGCACTACACCCACTTGCATTGGTGATGACAACTTTATAGGAGCCTTTCTGTTTTGCATAATAGAAATCGCTTGTTGCTCCCAGAATGTTAACATTGTTCCGATTCCATTGGTAGGTGAATCCCACTCCGATATTTGCTGATAATTTAACACTATCGCCCGTACAAATGCTTAGACTTCCGTTTACTTGAATGGTAGCCGCTGGATTTAAAACGGGAATAGTTGTCAAGGCTGACAATTTGGTACATCCCCAAGGATTCGTTACCATCACCGAATAATTTCCAGCCTGAGTAGTATTAAAAATCTTATTAACTCCACTTGGAATAATAATTCCATTTCGATACCACTGATACATCATGCCAGCGCCACCACTAGCAGTTAATTTAACTAATGAATCATTGCATGTATCGAATTGATTGGTTAAGGTAAATGTTGATGCCGGAGATTTATTGATGGTTAACATGGTTGCATTTGAAACCGTGTGACATCCGAAAGAATCAATAACCGACACAGAATAGTTTCCAGAAGTAGCAGGTTTAAAAGTGGCTGCAATTGCATTAGGAATATTAATTCCATTATTCATCCATTGATAAGAACTGAATCCAGCACTCCCTCCATTCAGTACTATTTTTTGATTTGAACAAATGCTCAATGGTCCAGAAGGAATTATTGTAACCATACTATTAATTACATCTACAAAAACCGTATCCGAACTTTTCACACACCCATAAGCATTGGTTACTGAAGCAGCATAATATCCAGGAGATTTCACATAGATAACAGAATCAGTTAACAAGTTAGACCATAATCCAATTTCATTATTCTCTAAAAACAATCGCGTTGAATCACCATTACAGATGGTTAACGATTGATGCAAAAGATATGCAAGAGGAAGAGCATGAACACTTATTTGAATAGAATCTTCAGAAACACAACCTATAGAATCTACAGCGGTTACTGCATACAATCCTGCAATACTAACTGCCAATGTTTGAGTATTACTTCCTGTTGACCATAACACTGATGCATTGGTATTAACATTTAATATAGCCACATCTCCATCACAAATTGAAGTACTTGTTGCCGAAATTTCAATGGGAGATTGTCCACTGACCACTTGAATAGCATTACTCTGAATTACATTTCCAAATCCATCACTCATCTGCAATGAAAATAATCCGCTGTTCTTCACCCAAATATTCTCGGTATTCGCATTCGACAACAAATTTCCATCGATAAACCATTGAAAGTTTAAACCTGTTTTATTTGCTGACAACAAAACGCTATCACCATTACAAAGTAGCGTCGTACTTTGAGCAGAAATTTGAAGTTGATGCGTCAATGAAAAATCCTTAAAAGCAAATGCTCCAACTCCACGATTATTCAATAACCAAGGACCTTGAAAAATTAGAGTGGTAGAACCCTTATAATAAATATTTGGTAGATAACTCACCTTATTGGTTAATGAAGACGCCGACAGCTGCAAATACACAGTATCTTGAGAAGTCCATCCTGCAAGAACAGTAATTCCGGGTGTGTCGAAGTAAAAATAATCCTTCAAATTATTTCCATTATATAAACCAGGCCAAATGACTGGCTGTGACATTTTCAGAGCCAATAACGTATTCGCACTGTTCACAAATGATGCGTTTGCGATTTTTGCAGGATCAATATTTGGGGGGACATTTTGATTATACACATCTCGCAATACTTGATAATACAATTGTGTAGCTAATACATTATATCCACTCGACAAAAAATGACAACCATCGAAATTAGGAATTCCTGCAGTACTCATTAGCGTAATATCTGAATACTGATTCTCTAAGTTTCGAAGAATCTCTCTTACTTGCTGATGGTATTGGTAATTTGCTCCTACTATACATCCAGGACGCGTTTGCATTACAAACAGCCGATTCAATCCCGGGAAATCAGATTTCCAATAATTATAAAGCTGATTAAATCTATTGGAGTAAAATTGGTAAGAAGTGTCTCCATTACTTTCTCCATGATACCAGAAAAATGCTTTAACATTATTCGTAACACCCGCTTTTTGTGCTCTGAATAATAATCGACCATAAATTGTTTTCAGATCAACATGATTCGCTGCGTTAGGAAGGTGCGAAGAAATGATGGAACCGAATCGAGAACCATTGATGATACACACTGGAATTTGCAAGGAGTCGCTTAGCAATTTCGCTAGCTTCATCGACCAAACTCCAATTGCAAAATTAGATTGCGTGGTAGTACCAAGACCCAATCCCCACAGCGTATCCTTAGCGCAATCCACCTCCGTAAAAGCAGAAGAGCCAAAGGTTCTGATCCATTCATCACTTGCAATTCCGCCTGGCCCTTGATTAGGAGCGGAACCGTTTGATTGTCCATTTACAATAAACACATCACCGGCCACCAAACTGTCCACTGCCAATACACAATTTTCGACTGAACCATCATAAAGAGAAAAATGAATTTTGTATTCTGCTTTTTCCGCTTTAATCATAAAACTCCTGTTGAATGCAGCCACCGAATTTTGATAAGTTAAAGAGGCTAAACAACTATCAATTAAATTGCCATTGCGGAACAACTTATAAATAGCAGCTTGCACTCCTTGTTGCGTCACCAAGCCCGACAATTTTACTTCGGCGCTATCGAAAGCATTTCTTGGGAAAAGCTGTTTGCTTTTTGGCAATTCTGAATAGGAAACTTGGGCAAATACGCTTTGTACAGAAAGTACTGCTACCCATAAAATGGTAATTAATCGCATGAAATTTTTTCTTGATATTATATCCATCTAAAGAACAAAGTTAGGGTCAACACTAAGCGAAAGAAGAATTAAATAATTAACATTATGGTTGATGTAGCAAATGGCGAGGTCAAAACCTACTGGTTTATGGTCAATCTACCCTTATTAATGGTAAAAGAAATTGGTTTAATAGAGTATAAATAGATTTACTCATGATTTAACCGTTGATGGGCGGCATATTGCCTCCATTTATCTAGTACGGCTGTAAAATCTTTGGGCAATTCTGAGTCAAAAAACATCGGTTTCCCATCCTTAGGATGAGCAAATCCTAAGGATTTCGCATGAAGTGCGTGTCGAGGCATTAAGGAAAAGCAATTTTCAATGTATTGCTTGTACTTCGTAAATACGGTTCCTTTCAAGATGCGTTCACCTCCATAAGAAGCATCATTAAACAAAGGATGTCCGATATACTTCATATGAACCCGGATTTGATGTGTTCTTCCTGTTTCCAATTTACATTGAATGAGGGTCACATATCCAAATCGTTCTAATACTTTGTAATGCGTAACGGCGTGTTTCCCAAGATCACCATCGGGAAAAACGTCCATTACTTTCCGATCGGCTAAATTACGTCCTACATTTCCTGTGATGGTACCTTCGTCTTCTTTAAAATCGCCCCAAACTAATGCAACATACAAACGATTGGTAGTGCGATCGAAAAACTGTTTGGCCAAATTTGATAAAGCTTGTTCATGCTTTGCAACGACAATAATACCTGAAGTATTTTTATCAATTCGATGTACTAATCCAGGCCTTACAGAATCAGCAGCGATGGGCTGATCCAATAAATCAGGATACATGCGATGCACCAAGGCATTTACTAGAGTTCCTCTATAATGTCCATAAGCAGGATGTACAACCAAGCCCGGTTGCTTATTGATGATAAACAAATCGTCATCTTCATACAAAATATCCAACGGAATATCATCGGCATACAATTCAATTTCACGAGGAGGATGCGCCAAAACTACCGAGACCACATCGCCAGGCTTCACTTTATAACTCGACTTAACTGTTTTTGTATTTACTAAAACAGAGCCTGCTTCAATGGCAGATTGAACTCTGTTTCTTGATGTATTAACAAGACGATTAAATAAAAATTTATCGACACGCAACATCGATTGATTTTTGTCAGAAACAAAACGATGATGTTCAAACAACTCATCCTGATCCTGTTCATTGGTTTCTTCACCAATCCCCTCTAACTCATCCTCTACTTTCTCTGACATTTTATTTTATCTAGCAATAATTAATTTTCGCTGAGCTGAATTTCCATTTCTCATCAACACCTTAACGATATACATTCCAACAGGAAGATCACTAATATTTACTTTTGAAGTAAAGGTTTCTGACTTCACCAATTTTCCGTCGATGCTCAACATCTCAACGCGAAGAAAATCATTTTCATTCGTTGAAGAAATGTACACAAAATCACTCGTAGGATTTGGATACAATTCAAAAGTTGGATTCACAAAATTTTGTTCAGGTACACCCACAAACAAATCAACCTTTCCCACCACTGCACGAATCATATACGTTCCAGCAGCTACTGCAGTTTGAATCCATCCTGCTCCCACATTATAAAACATACGAGAGTTAGAAGTAGTATTCCGATCGAAGCCAAGATGCAATCCATCGCCCAATACTTGTTGAAATCCAACATAGATAGTTCCTGAAACAGGTACAACGCCGGTTAATACATAGCTAGCAAAGCCATTCAGTTCATCGATATATGCAGGTGTTAATCCCGATTCTTGATAAATCAACACTTCAGGATTTAGACTACTCCAAATTTTTATGGTGAATAATTTACTACTTACATTAGCTCCTTGCTGAACAAAAAATATTCTCACTGCACGTAAGGTATCTGGTTTTAAAATTTCAAACTTCATGGCTACTTTACCATTGGGTGCATTGATCAAATCATATCCCACCTCGGCAGTACCGTCATCTAAGCTATAAAAATTAAAAAATTCTTGGGTGTAAGAAGTCGTATCATTTGTTTTTAAACCACTGAATGCATTTCCATTTGTAAAATAATTTTTCACAGTAAAATAGGTGCTATCTACTTTCCATGAAGGTGTGTTGGGGTAGATGGAATCAACACCAAAAGTATAAATCAAGTTCTGCTGTTGCGGGCGGTTAGGGAAAATATTTCCATTGTCGGCACCAAAACCTGAAACATAAGACCCAGCAAAATTATAAATACGATTATTAAAACCAACATCCGAAGGTGCATTTCCATTGACACGATAATCCATTTGAGAAGAATCACGAATTAAATTCTCTTGATCGATTTGGGAAAGCGATGTGAAATGATTCCAAGGCACAGCGGAATATTCAATCATTAAACTTTTTCCAGGTTGTGTCATGGCTACATCTTGTAGCAATGTATCCATTTGTCCTGAAAACTGATTGTATGCTTTAAACAATCGAATATAATCCAAATGCCAATGATCTAACGAGCCTGTTTTAGAACCATAGGTTCTGAAACGAAATCGAAATCCATCGGTTAAAAATGCTGCATTGGAAATTCGAATTTGTACCGACGTAAATGAAGTGTCTTGTCCACCTGCAATAATTCCCTTCAAAAACCATTGCTTCGACCATTGTAGCGTTGTGAAATTATAAAAATCCAACACCAATGAATCATTAGAATCAGGACCATCGCCCCAACCTTTTTTCTGCCAATAAAAACTTAACGTAATACTATCGGCTAATGAATATTGTCCGCCACCTTGTGACGAAGGACGAGTAAGCAAACGAATATACTTTGATGTTAACGTATCGCAACCGCCTTGAATAGTAGAAGCAGAATTATCATAAGGATTTCCAAATTCATCCAATCCATCAAAAGTAGCAACACCAATTGTTACAGGATTTCTAGGAAATTGACCATTCACAAAAACGTCATTATCGGTCCATAAATCTGCGGTAGGATAAACACCTTCATAGGAAAAATCTTCAACAAAAGGTAAATCCACAGTATCAATGAGTGCAAACATTTTATTTGCAGAAGCAGGATGTTTTAAAAGGTACTCCTTTAATTTTGGATTTCCATACATAGGAGTCAAGAGTTCGTGTTGAGCCATTGTATTAGATGCAGATAAAATCAACATCGTCATCACGAATAAATTTTTAACTAAAATAGTTGTCCTTCTCATTTATTTAATTTTTCAGGGTCTTGGGTAAAGAAAAAATCAATCGACTCACCTTGCTTTATCACCGATGAATCACCGGGTTCTGGAATTTGACGATACACCTTTGCGGCAGATGAATCACTCACACTTTCATCAAAAACAATAGCACCTTGATTAAGTGATGAACCTTGCAACACAAACAACACTTCATCGAGCGATAGTCCCTTGAAATCGGGCACCTCTACGGAAGTATTTCCTATGCCATCACCTAATACTAAATCGACCGTGGAACCTTTCATAATTTCATCGCCTACTTTCAATTCTGCACCTTTAAATAATATCCCAAGAACTGCATTTTTTGCCAAATCGGGTTTATAGATTAACTGACCCACACGCAATCCATAGGAATTAAGAATGGCTTCGGCTTGTCTTTGTGATACATCAATAAGGTTAGGAAACTTTACTTGCGGCGGCACGGTGCGCGTGATCGTTACATACACGGTCCGACCATCTTTCACTTTTTCATTGGGGGCAGGATCTTGTTCAATCACTACACCTGGTGGTTTGTCGATCATGAAGGTGGATGAATCAGCAATTTTAACTTGCATGTTTTTATCAGCTAAAAAAGCTTCCATCTCTTGAAACTTCATTCCATGCAAATCTGGAACTGTGATGGTTTCTCCATGATTCGTATATGAACTTAACCATAGATACGTTACAAACAAAACAACTACAACCAATCCTGCACTTAATGAAAAGTGAAGCACAAAAATTTTAGATCGTATGATATCAAAAAACTTTTTCATAATTAACTAACAGGCATATTTTTTTTACGTTTCATTCCAAAATCCAAAATTTTATCGATGAACTCATAGGGCTTGTACTGTGCTATTGCTGCTTGATGAAAGATACAAGTTGCAGGCGTCATTCCAGGTAACGAATTCACTTCAATAAAAACTACTTCCACTTTTTCCGGAGAAAAAATTCGTACAAAGGCATCAATCCGCGAGTAGCCTTCAATATTCAACAACTTTGCTACACGTTCAAACTCCATCTTCACTTTTGCTGAAATCACTTTATTATCCTCTTGCGTACTGCTGTAACGCGCAGGAGTTATGTTTTGCCCTTGACCAGCTAGAAACTTCTCTTCCAATGAAAGAATGTCTCCCTCCGACAACGCTTCTGAGGCTTCAAACACTTCATAATTTAACTTTCCATTTTCATCAATAAAAGTTAACATTCCACCTGTGATTTCAATAAACTTCTTGGCACTATTTGCTTTAATCAGATCTTCAAACAAGATATATTGTTTGATAGGGAATTCTTCCTTGGGCTTTACACCAAGAATAGCCGCTTGAGTTAGATCTAACTCGGTAGCACTTCGAAAGGTTAAACGAACATAAGCTTCCAACTCTTCCTTCGATTTAATCAACTTCACAGCAGAGCTACACCCATCATCGGCTGGCTTTGCTATGAATGGGAACGTAAATTTTTCTAAAATCGTATTTAAAAATTTTGCAGGATCGGCTAACCAATCAAATTCCTGAGCTAAATAATGAGCGGCCACATGAAAACCGTTCCCTGCCAATATTTCGTTGGTGGCAAATTTGTCAATGGTTATCTGTGATGATGCGGGTCCCGAACCATTATAAGGCAATCCAATTTTCTCCAATTCCTTTTGCAAAGATCCATCTTCACCAGGTCGACCATGTAATGCGATAAACACAACATCGCTGCGATCCTTCAACTCTTTAAAACTAATCTTCTCTGGAGCTTTTAAATTTTGAGCGTTGGCAAAACGTTTCGTGATGTACTCACAGGAAGCGATGATCGTTTTAATAACAGGATGTATTTCGAAATGATTAATTTTTTCCTTGATATCATCTGCATTGTCCTTCAACAAGACGTTAACAGGAACCGTAAACAATTCGTACTCCGATGAACTTCCTGTTAAAAATACGGGTAACACTTCGTATTTTTCGCTGGAAGAAAGTTTTTCGTAAATATTTCGACCACTCTCCACGGAAATATGTCTTTCGGTCGAATAGCCACCCAATATAACGGTTGCGCGTATACGACTTACGCCTTCTTTCTTTTCACCATCGATGAGTTTATCCAACTGTTTCAATAATAGTGGCAACTTTCCATACTGACGCGTGTCGGCAATTCTATTTTTGAGCGAAGAATAAATGATGTACGTAATAAACTGAGAAGGATTCATTCCAATCTCTGCGGCTTGATGAAAGAAAAAAGAACTCGGCATCATCCCTGATGTTGTGTTTGGATCATTCAGAATGATTTTTCCATCACTCATGATAAACCCATCAATACGAGCATACACATTAAAATGAAGACTTGTAAATAACTGTTCACATGCTGTGCGAATCGCTTGAATACTTTCATCGGGCAATTGAATTGGAGTAATCTTGCGAGAGAGTCCGGGAAGATATTTAGAACGATAATCGAACAACTCCTTCCCTTTCCTAATTTCTGTTGGAGGTAATGCAACAGGATTGCCGATTTCATTCTCTAATACGATACATGAAAATTCTTTTCCTTCAATAAAAGACTCAACGATCACAGTACTTTCACCATCGCGAGCATATAGGATGAGTTCTGTTTCATTCTCAGAAAATAAATCCATCAGCACCGACAACAATTCCTCTGGATGATAAAATGTACGACTACCAATCATCAAGGGCATTCCGATTCCTTCTCTGATATCGCACAACTCACGAACGTAGATTACCTTTGATTTAAAATCGAGTGCGTCCCATATTGTCTTCGTGATAGTTCGAATAAAAAATGCTTTATCCATGCAAGCAGAAAAAACATTGAACTGATCATCCTGCATCACACTTATTCCAATGGACGATCCTTGATTAGCGGCTTTCACTACGCAAGGGAGTCCTGTAGTAGATTTTACTTTTTCAAAAAGCTCTTGACGATTTCCTGAAATCCATTCATCGCGCTGTATCGTTGCAAAATTGGGCACATCAAATCCAGCATTTTTCATCAATTGCTTTTGAATTGCCTTATTCATTCCGATGGTTGATGACAATATTCCGGAGCCGGTATAAGGAATTCTTAAATATTCCAACAAGCCTTGAATACGTCCATCTTCACCATCAGAACCATGCAAGCACAAAAACGCCATATCCATCATCGATGAAAGTGCGGAAGGTTCAATACGAGAGCCCATTTTATTAATTAGCTTACCTTGCTCTTGACGATCTAGCTCACCCAAACTTTCGGCATATACTTGAAATTCGTGGACAGAACTAGGCAGTGCATCAGCAGGAGGATAAAAATCACGAATGCTTCCTTTATAAATATACTCCCAAGTTAGCAGAACGAAGTTGCCAAAACTATCTACAAAAACGGGAATAGGTTCGAAGATCGATTTATTCAAATTATCATAAACGGTACGTCCGCCAGCAAATGAAACTTCCCTTTCTCTGGAATTTCCACCAAAGAAGACACCAATGCGCATTTTTTCCATGAGAGGCAAAGTTAATGCTTTCGCGGTGGTCTACCTATGAAATTCGAGTAGATTTCAAACCTCTAATGTTAATACCGACGCTATAAAATAAATAGTCAATAATTAAACGAAGAACTATGGTTATAACCTACGCAGTGCACAGTAAATCAATGTAGGTCGTCATTTTACCATAAATTTATTGGGCAAGAATATTTTTGTACTTGGTAAAACATGTTTAGAAAAAAACAATCTCAACTTTCCTCTTTCAAATCAAAAAACTCTTTCAATTTACCGAGAGCTAAAGCGCGATGACTCATTTCATTCTTCATTTTTTCATCCATTTCTGCGAAGGTGAGATGCTGTCCTTCGGGGATAAAAATAGGGTCATAACCAAAACCATTTTCTCCTCTTTTCTCCTCTGAAATTGTTCCAAAAACTCGCCCTTCAAAATGATGACAAACACCATCTTGGATTAATGCTAAAACAGTTACAAAAGAAGCTTTTCGGTTTTCTTGCCCTTTGAGTTGAGAAAGTACTAGTTCCATGTTTCGATCTGCCGAAATGGGGAATCCGCTATAATGAGCAGAATCGACCCCGGGTCGACCCTTAAGGGTTTCTACTTCCAATCCGCTATCATCTGCAAGGCATTCAATACCAGTAGCTTCCCAAACGAAATTTGCTTTTTGGGTGGCATTTCCGATTATAGTTCCTTTTGTTTCAGGTAATTCAGAAGTAATCCCAGCGTCTTTTAGACTCACCAAATCGAAACATTTCGGGAGGATTTTACGTATTTCTGTCACTTTGTGTTGGTTATTAGAAGCCAATACCAAACTAATCATATGCATACTCTTATCTTTGAACAACTAATGGGCACTAAAATGAGGAAATTTATCAATATCATTTGTGGAATATTACTGATTTTCTCCACAGAAAAAAATCTTGCACAATGCCCACTCAATAATTTTACGAGCAGCGATACCATTTGTCCTTTACAAAATCTAAACATTGACAACAGTCAATCGACTGCACTTTCATTCAACTGGGATTTTTGTCTTGGAGATTTGGATTCAATGCCTCTCGCAACTGCACTTCCTTCCATTAGTGGTACACTTAGTTATCCATTAAACATGAAAATGGTTGAAGAAGGAGGAAACTTTTATGGTTTTATTGTAAACGTGTTTAATGGAAATTACATTACACGTTACGACTTTGGAAATTCACCTTCTAATACACCTACTGCTGTAAATTTAAATAGCGATCCATTACTAGGAAACAGCACTACGGGGATTGATATGGTTAAAGAAGGAAATAAATGGTATATGTTTTTAGTTTCTTATGGATCAAATTCATTATTAAGATATGACATGGATTCCATTACTCAATTAAACCCTACTTTGGTCAATTTAAATTTAGCTGGACTAACAAATCCCTACTCAATCAAAATAATTGATGACTATGCGTTCATAACCAATAACGGTTCTACTGAAATAACTAGAATAAGTTTTGGCGGAAGTTACCTAAACACACCTACTTCACTTCTCCCTGTTCCAACTGGATTTCTCAGCAATTTTGGAATTGACATTGCCTTTGACTGTGTAAGCAATAAGTATATTGGTTATACTACGGCGTCAGGTTCGGGAACTTTAACTAAAATGGATTTTGGCAATTCGCTTGGAAACACACCCACTACATCAACAGAAGCGAGTGCGCTGTGGACAGCACAAGGTTTACAATTAGTAAAAGAAGAAGGAAACTGGCATATTTTTATTGTTACAGACAATAATAATTTTTATCATTTCACATCAGGGAATTCACTTGATCTACCCTTAAACCTACAATACACTACCAATTTTGGTGGTATCATGGCTAATCCACAGAACATTCAAATGAGTAAAGTGGGCTCTGATTGGATTGGTATTATGCCAAACAAATTATTATTCTCAATTGTTAGATTACAATTCCCTCAAGGTTGTAATGGAGTACCGAGTTCTTCAACTTCGCAATCACCTACAGGAATTTCATTTCCTGCAATTAACTTAGGATATAGCACATTTGAATTAAAAGAAACTTTGTCAAATGGAAATTCTCAATACTATTTAGATTCTGTTTTTGTAAAAATCCCACCGCCTGAAGCATTTTTTAGTTTTGGCACTGCATGTAAAAATAGCATCATAAACTTCACCGATAGTAGTACAATTTGTTATGGGTCAATAATTGGATGGAATTGGGATTTTGGTGATGGAAATAGTTCAACATTGTCTGCACCCTCTCATACATATTCCAGTACAGGAAGTTTTTTAGTTACGTTTACCGTTTTTAGCAGCAATGGAGATAGTGCTTTTATTCAGAAAAATATTTTAATACATGAATTACCTGTTGCATGGTTTACGATACTTGACAGTGCTTGTGTTGGAAGCGATGTAGTATTTATAGATTCGACTATTAGTAATGATGGGAATGTTTTACTTTGGAATTGGAATTTTGGTGATGGAAATTCAGGTGCTGGAGATACGATCATACATGCTTATTCAAATTCAGGATTTTTTACAATTGAATTAATTTCGAGCACGGAATATGGTTGTGTTGATACATCCAATCGAATCATTAACATTACTCCAGGACCCATCTCAGATTTTCAGGTATTTAATACTTGCGCCGGAGAAATTGCACAATTTAACAACTTCACAACAGCAACAGGCACTAGCGTACAATCTACACTTTGGAATTTTGGTGATAGCAATACAAGTTTAAATTCGAGTCCAAGTCATGCTTACCCTTCTGTAGCGGCAAGCTATAATGTAGAATTAATTTCTACAGCTATTAACGGATGTACGGATACTATTATTCGCAACATTCGAATCGCCAATCAACCGTTACCTTGGTTTACCACCGATTTAGATACTGCTTGTTCTTTCTCCAATATCCAATTTACAGATAGCTCCTTTGCTGGTGTGGGAGACACTATCAGCAAACGTATATGGGACTTTGGAGATGGTATCATAGATAGTACAACGCTTAATCCAGTTCACATTTATAATTTATCAGGACTTTATACTGTTACTCTCACCATACAAAGTCCAGACGATTGTGATTCGAGTATTCAACGCTCCATTTTTGTAATTGAATCACCTACTGCCAACTTTAGTGTAACGAATGTTTGTCTTGGTGGCGCTTCCAATTTTATTGACTTATCTACTTCTCCAAGTGGATCCATCCTAACAGAATGGAGCTGGGAATTTGGAGACACCAACACTTCCATAGCTGCAAGTACAACACATACCTATAATGATACAGGATACTACGACATTACCTTGATTGTAAAAAGTGATATTGGATGTTACGATACATTAACTAGCACCACTCAAGTTTATTCATTGCCAGTTGTATGGTTCACACATTCTTCAGCATGCACGGATAACCCTGTGCAATTTACCGATAGCAGTATGGTAACTGGAAGTTCAGTTACTGGTTGGAATTGGGATTTTGGTTCTAATGGAGGTACTAGTACTTCACCTAATCCAATCTTTACGTACAATGATCCACTCGCGTTTCCTGTCACACTCATCGCTACTTCTGCACAAGGTTGTTTAGACACCATTACAAGAATTGTTATAGCCAGTCAATCACCTGATTATTCGATTACTACTTCTGACCATTGTTTTGGAACTAACCAGGCATTTGTCTCCACTCCGGCTCCAGGATCGAATAGCAGCTATACTTATTTATGGAATTTTGGGGATAGTACAGCATCCTTTCTTCCATCACCATTACACAACTTTTCTTCTTCGGGATCATTTGCAGTGAACCTACTGGTAACTGATTTAATAAATGGTTGTAGCTCACTCTCAATAGACACAGTAATTGTACATTCATTGCCAACGGCAGGATTTAGCAATTCGATAGTTTGTGTTGGGTCAGCAGTTCAATTTAATGACACTAGTGTAAGTTCAGATGGAATTATCACTTCCTACAATTGGAATCTGGGTACATCAGGAAATTCGACGCAACAGAATCCATCTGCAGTATATAATTCCTTTGGGACACAAAATATAAAGCTCACCATACAAACTTCCTTTGGATGCAAAGATTCAACAACGAAAAGCATAACTGTAAATGCACTCCCTACTATTTCAATAGCAGCAAGTCCTAACTATGGAGCACCTCCATTAAATGTTCAGTTTGCCAATACTTCGAGCGCAGGATCTTACAATTGGCAATTTGGAGATGGATCACCTAATTCATCATTATCCGTGCCGTCACATGTATTTAATGACACAGGAGTTTACCAAAGCACACTTATGGTCACCAATGCGGCAGGTTGTATTGATAGTTCAAGTGTTTCTATTTACGTACAAATTCCATTAAGAGATTTAAGTGTAAATGGTGTATCCTTTAACAAAGTGAATAATAAGTGGATTATGAAAGCAATTGTAGCAAACCTTGGAAATGAAGATGCAAAAGAATTTGAATTAAAAGCAAACCTAAGTGGAGAACAACAATTTTACAATGAATTTAAATTTGATACACTAAAAGCTGGAACCTTCAAAGAGTATACTTTCAACACAACACTTGACGCAGGTAATTCTACACCGCCATTTTTCTGCGTGGAAGTAATTAGCATTAACGACCTTGAAGATATGAATTCCTTCAACGACCGTTTTTGCAGAAGCCATTCAAATTCATTCGAAATATTCAATGCGTATCCTAATCCATTTAATGATCAACTTTATTTAGGAATCAATATGATTAATAATGGGGATATTTCAATTTCTCTTTTAAATATCAATGGAAGTATTCAATTTGAAAATAAAGTTATTAAGTTGGATGAAGGATTAAATACGATCAACCTTGCGATGAGTGAATTAGCAAATGCTGTTTATGTGTTAAAAGTTAATTACAAGGAAGAAGTCTATTATATTAAGATTGTGAAAAACTAGAAGTAAAATTCTTATACGTATTAATTAGAAAGTACTTCAGTATACCCAAGCTCCTACGCTCGAATAAACAAAGTGGATAGGTACATATTGCTTTCCAAAAATAATAGAGACTCCTTTGGGTCTGATTATCGAGCATCAAATGGAGAGAATTATAAGTATCTGAATAAGCATCCATTTCATTCCAATGCTTTCCAAACTTCCTTTGCACTTCAGTATCCATAAAAGAATACTTCATAGCCAACATTTTTCGTCTAACTAACTTTTCTTCATCTATTTGAAGAACACTCCTATCATTATGTATGACTAAACAGGCGCAAACTTTCGAATCGCGCTTTAAACCAAAATTTACTGCTAGCCGAATCCACAATTCCCAATCCTCAGAACCTGACAAATTTCTATCTTCATTAAAAGGAAATTTAATTGCTTCATTTCGACGAATAAAAACACCCAGACAACTGAGCGGATTGCCCTTTAAGAGAAAATAAATATCATTCCCCTTGTATTTATGAATTAACCCTGATCTTTCTTTCAAATAATTGCGAACTTCATAACCTTGATGAAAAAAAACAGTATTCTTATACTTTAATAAATTATTGGCTGCTACGCTTAGATAATCAGAATACAAAACATCATCTGAATCAAGAAAGGTGATATAATCGCCAGTTGCAATGCGTACACCAGCATTCCGTGCAGCTCCCCTTTCTGAATTTTCAATTCGTAAATAACGAATACGTGGATCAGTAATAGTAGCTACCACTTCGGTAGTAGAATCTGTACTTCCGTCATCAACTATTATTACTTCAAAATTCGAATAATTCTGGTCTAATGTAGACTTCACTGCAAGCAAAATAAATTCAACCCGATTATACGTGGGAATTATAATTGAAAATTTCAAATTAGGATTCATATAAATTGCAAAGTTCCTTTATCATGACTTCGACCTGAAATCGTGCATTTACATCTTTCAAACCGACTTCGATTATTTTATTTCTTAAACTTTCTTCAGTCAACAACCGATTAATCGCCATTAATATTGCTTCAGAGCTCTTAAATGAAACTACTAATGCATTTCTTTTATCTACAATAAACTCTCTAGCGATTCCAGACAAAGTAAATACAGAAGGTATACCAGCGGCTAACGACTCTACATAAGTTTGCCCAAATGCCTCAGACGAATCATCAACAGGAACATGTACAAAGATATTGAAGAGTTTGTACAAAACGCCAACATTTTTTTCAAAACCTATTTTACGATAACTATTAATAGGCAATTGCTTTAACATTTCATCTAAAACCATTGAATAATCGCCATTTGCATTAGCCAGAATTAAAAAAGCATCTGGGTAATCAATAAGTAACTTCTTAAAAGCTGGTATTACATATTGAATTCCTTTCCACTCTGTAAAGCGAGAAATGACACCAATTACTGGTGTTCGCCTTTCTGAATTATAACGATTCATCATGGAATCTATCATCATTTGATTCGTGGAAGTAAACTCTTCCATTACAAACCCATGATGCACAAGATAAATCTTCTCCTTATTTACCAACTCTTTCTTTTCAAGTACGGATGAGACATTTTCAGAAATTGAAACGATGTGTGTTGACCATCGATTAATCAAACGGTCGTATTTTATCATATGAGGAGCATAATCAAAATGAAAAGTCGAATGATGTCGAGTATAAATTCGCTTTTTGACACGACAAACACGAGCGGCAAACAACCCTAATAAACTGGCTTCAAACAAATGACAATGCACGATATCAGGCTTTGCTTTATAAATATAAGATAAGAGCTTCAACAATACAAATGGGTAATCTTTCTTAGCAATTACTTTTACAAATGTACATTCTCTACTTCGCTGATTAAAAATTTGAAATAAATCAGGCACAGTTCCATTCAGAAAGAGGTACGACACATCAAATTTTGCATGATCCATGTGTTGATCGAGCCAATCAAAACCCAGAGAATAATTAATCCCTGAGATAATATAAAGTAGTTTAGTCTTCTTCAAACAGCTAACATTAATGATGAATTTGACTAAAGTTTATTCTCATCTTTTATTTTATTTTAAATTAAAGTTGTTAAAAATCAACATCGATTGTATTTTTTGGGATCATACATAAAGTATATTGCTTCTATAAAACTCAAGAATCAATACTTCAACTACATTTCAAAAATACAAAAAAAATCTATTTCTTTTTATCCAAATAATCATGTATCAGATTAGCCATCCGCTGCGCTTGCTTTTTGCGCGAATAAAATTCCACCTTTTTTTTGTCTCCTAAAGTTGGCAGGGTTCCATCCTTCCTCCAAGTGTTATACAAACCTTCCATTACCTCAAAAAACTCTTCTGGTGTGTTTACAGAGCTACCACAGCCACAATCCCTCACCAATTCATCT
>JANOPQ010000173.1:0-3038 GCA_031421935.1 Bacteroidota bacterium
CGCGTGAATTGCATTTAGGATGTGATCCGCAAACCAGTGGTGGATTGCTGATAGCCATTGATGAGAAAAATGTAGATGCGCTTTTAGCTTTATTTAAAGAGAATGAAATCGATCAACGATGTTGGAAGCCGATTGGAAGGATGGTAGCATCGATGGAAGGGGAGGGGAGTAAAATAATTACTTTCTAAGTAATAGGAATTACGCCTTGCATCAACCTTAAAAGGACGCGAAAAGCGAATGAACACGAAATGCGAAAAATCAATTTTGTACCGCTTCGCGTATTTTAATTTACTTTTCTACTTATTACAATATTTAAGTCGCACATAGAAAAACTAGAAAAAACGAAAACAAATTTCGCATTTCGTGTTCATTCGCATTTCGCGTCAGATCACATTTCGCATTCTTTCGCATTTCGCGTCAGATCACATTTCGCATTCTTTCGCATTTCGCGTCAGATCACATTTCGCATTATTTCGCATTTCGTGTTTATTCGCATTTCGCGTCAGTTCGCATTTCGCGTCAGTTCGCATTTCGTGTTCATTCGCATTTCGCGTCTAAAGTGCTTTCAATTCCGCCACCAATTTCGTCAAAACAGTTTTTGCATCACCAAACAACATATTCGTTTTGGGATTGAAGAAGAGTTCGTTTTCGATACCTGCATAACCCGCATTCATCGAACGTTTGTTTACGATGATATGAGCAGCGTTTTCTACGTCGAGGATAGGCATTCCGTAAATTGGAGAGGCCGGATCATTATGGGCAGCTGGATTTACTACGTCATTTGCTCCAACTACCAATACTACATCTGTCGATGTAAACTCTGGATTGATGTCTTCCATCTCCACCAACTTATCGTAAGAAACATTGGACTCTGCTAAAAGCACGTTCATATGTCCGGGCATACGACCTGCCACGGGATGAATGGCATATTTTACACTTACTCCGCGTTCTTCCAAAATCATTTCTAATTCGTGAATTACATGCTGCGCTTGTGCTACGGCCAATCCATATCCTGGAACAATCACCACTTTCTTCGAGTAATTCATTAGAACGGCTGTGTCGCTCACATTGATGTCTTTGATATTTCCCGACACTTCACGATCTTCTGTTGCTCCTGATGCGCCAAATGCGCCAAATATAACACTGCTCAAAGGACGATTCATCGCCTTGCACATCACCAACGTTAACAGCGTTCCTGCGGATCCAACGAGGATTCCTCCAGTAAGCATAATTTTATTATCGTATAAGAAGCCACCAAACGCAGCTGCTAATCCAGTAAATGAGTTCAATAAAGAAATAACGACTGGCATATCTGCACCACCAATTGGAATCGTAAATAGAATTCCATAAACGATAGCCGCAAAAAACAAAGCATACAAAATAGCCATATTGTCGGGCTTCACCATCACCATCCATGTACCAAAAGCCACAACCGAAATCATGAAAATGGTATTGATGATATTGTAATTGGGCAAACGAATAGGCTTATTCATCGTGCCATTTAATTTCAAATATGCAATCACGGATCCACTAAAGGAAACCGTTCCAATCACCATTCCAGCGATGATAGCGGCCAAGGCTCCTGTGCTATCTAGATTATGCTGATATTCCATCAACCCAATCAATGCAGCACATGCACCACCCATTCCATTAAACATGGAAACAAGCTCTGGCATTTTGGTCATTTGAACACGCTTGGCAGTTAACCAACCAATAACAGTTCCGAGAGCGATGGCTCCAAAAATGAGGTAATATACCATAGCAGGAACAACAAATGCAGTATCTACATTTCCGGCGTGATCTTTCTTTTCAAAGAGGAAAATAGTTCCGAAAATGGCAATCACCATTCCTAATGCAGCATATAAATTTCCTCTACGTGCCGACTTTGGATTTCCCATCATTTTCAATCCGACGATGAAAGTGACAGAGCCAAAGAGGTAACAAATTTCGAGCAGGGAGCTCTTCATAATCTTTAAATATTAATCGTTATACTATTATTTTTTCTTGAACATCTCTAACATGCGATCAGTAACCACAAAGCCACCTACCACATTTAATGTTCCGAGTAATACTGCTAAAAATCCAAGCACAAGGGCAAAGACATTAGAAGGGTCGATGTTTAACATCACATATATGGCACCCACGATAACTACTCCGTGAATGGCGTTTGCTCCACTCATGAGAGGGGTATGCAAAACGGTAGGCACACCACCAATTACTTCAATTCCGACAAATACAGATAAGATTACGAAATAGAGCATTTCGCGGTGTTCAGAAATTAGGTTGAGAATAGATTCCATGTTGTATAGTGCTTTTTATTGGCAAGTTGGTAAATTGGTAAGTTGGTAAATTTGCAAGTTTGAAATTTTAAGATTGAATAGTTTTTAAATTCGTAAACTTTTGGAGTTTTTATTTTCTCTGAACTCTTAATTATTTAATTTGCTTACTTCAATTTATCTATTCTTAGTATTATTATTACTTGCTAATTTTCGGGAAACAACTTCTGTTTCAGGGTGCTTTTTGAGGTTGTTAAGATGGCTAATAATTCTTTCATTTCATTTACTATTGGACTTATTTGTTCAGTTTTTGCAAGTTCCAATTCCTCTGTAAATTCTAACCATAATATTGATTCGTCTAGTTCTTCGACTGCAATACATAATTTAGCGTAGAACTCTCGAGAACTTCTTCCTCTGCAGGCAGATCGGTAATTGGCTGCAACAGATGTGCATGACCTTATTAGTTGTTTTGAAATTGTCCAGGACTCTACATTGTTTGGAAAATTTCTTGTTAGTTTAATTGTTTTTAATGCGATTTCTTTTGATTGGTTTCGTAGTTTTTCAGAGAACTGTGACATGATGTTAAAGAATTAAAGGGGTTTATATTAAATTTCATTCTGTTAATTTTTAATTATTAATTTAGAAACTGTACATCTTAATTAGTAACTCACCTCGCGAGGCATCGCGATTACTAACTAACCAATTTGCCTCCCGATAGCTATCGGGATTGCAATATTTAGCGTAGATAGCAGAGCGCAGCAA
>JANOPQ010000174.1:0-6324 GCA_031421935.1 Bacteroidota bacterium
GGGGGTGAATTCTTGTAGGGGCGCATTGCAATGCGCCCCTACATTCTAGGTTTTCGACCCTTAATATTTCTGAAAAACATTCTTTAAACCAAAAATTAGCCTGACGCCAATGCGAAGCATCGGGATCGCAGCGTGCGCAACGTCTCGAAGAATCGGGAGCACAACGATCTCAATTTACCCAAGAAGTACAGTACTCCGTACAGACTTCTTGGCGCAGCAATTCACCAATCTGCCAACTTACCATCCCGATAGCTATCGGGACACCAATTAACTCATCTCTCCACAAAGACTCGTCACCATCAACTTTTTCACTTTCTTCGAATCATTCGGATACTGTCCCAACAACACCATCAACTTCGTTAATGCTGCTTCTGCATTTAAATCGGCGCCATCTAAAACGCCCATCTCTTCCAAGTGTTTGCTCGTTGCATATTTCCCTTGAGTAACACTTCCACCCGAACATTGAGAAACATTAATCACAATCAATCCTTTTTTAATTGCACTCGAAAGTGTTTTGATAAATGCCCCATCATTAGGTGCATTGCCACTGCCATAAGTAGCCATCACAATCGCTTTTAGCGAAGGCATGTTTACAATATTTTTTAACCAAACATCAGTAATGCCAGGGAAAAGTCGGAACAGTCCAATGCTCGTTTCAAGTTGAGTGTGGACAATTAATTTTTTCTTGTTGGGTTTAGCGATGATGTCGTGATTGTAATCTACGTTCACTCCAACATTGGCTAAGGGTGCACAATTGGGCGACTGAAAAGCTTCGAACATTGCAGAGTTAAATTTTTCAGAACGATTCCCTCTGAAAAGTCGGTGACTAAAATAAATACATACTTCGGGCACTAATATTTTTCCGGCTGCAATTTCAACTGCCGATATTAAATTTCTTTTTGCATCTGTTCGGATAGCCCCTAACGGTAGTTGCGATCCCGTGAAAATAACAGGCTTTGCTAAATTCTCGAGCATAAAACTTAATGCCGAAGCAGAGTACGACATGGTATCCGTTCCATGGAGAATAACAAATCCATCAAACTTCGAATAATTTTTTTCTATCGTTTGCGCTAGCTCTACCCAGAATGCAGGAGTAACATTGGAGCTATCGATGAGTTTTGCAAAAGCATGATGCTTTAATTTACATCCTAAGTGATTTAACTCGGGAACTTGTTCGTTCACTTTGCCAAAGTCAAAAGGAACTAAAGATCCTTTTTTATCATGTTGCATGCCGATGGTTCCACCGGTATAAATAATTAAAATTTTTTTCATAGTCGGAATAGTTTTCTGGCGTTGGCACTCGTGATATCGGCTACTTCTTTTTTACTGATGTTTTTTATTTCTGCTAACTTTTCTGCAACATAATTTATAAATGCAGGCTGATTTCTTTTTCCTCTATGTGGGTGTGGTGAAAGATAAGGTCCATCAGTTTCTAAAACAAGATGCTCGAGAGGAATGTCAATTACAATTTTATCGAGACCTCCGTTTTTGTAGGTCAGCACTCCGCCAATCCCTAAATAGAATCCCAACTTTATCATCGTCTCGGCTTCTTCTAATGTTCCGCTGAAACAATGAAAGACGCCACGGAGTCCATCTAACTGTAACTCCTGAATTATTGATAATACTTCCTGATTGGCATTTCGTGTATGTAAAGCAACGGGAAGATTTAGTTCATACGCCAAAATCAATTGACGTTTTAAAGCGATTTCTTGTTCTTGAATAAAATCTAACTCCCAATATTTATCCATCCCAATTTCACCTACAGCAATGTAATTTCCAGATCGCAATTCTTTTTCGATGATCGTGAGTTCATCTTCAAAATTCCCCTTCACATAGCATGGATGTAAGCCCATCATTGGAATACAAAATCCAGGAAAATTTGTAGCGAGGGTCTTTACCCCTTCAATCGATTCATGATCAATATTTGGCAACAGCATTTGAGAAACTCCATCTTGCTGAGCGGCATGTATAAGTGCTTGGAGATCTCCTTCATATTCTTTGGCATATAAATGAATATGGGTATCGATGATTTGCATGCTGCGAATTTAACTAAGTTTGAGGCGTCAAAATCGTTAAAGTTGCCAAAATTTCTCATCCTTCGTTTCAGCTCTATTGGAGATATCGTACTCACGTCTCCTGTAATTCGTTGTCTAAAGGAACAGGTTCCAGAAGCAGAAATTCATTACCTGACCAAGAAGAGTTACGCTTCTGTGTTGATGCATCATCCGCAAATTGATAAGCTGTGGACCACCGATGGGACTTTAGACGATATAATGGATTCCTTGCAAGCTGAAAAGTTTGATTATATCATCGATCTCCACAATAACCTTCGATCTATTAAATTAAAGAAAAAATTGAAGGTGAAGAGTTTTTCTTTTCGAAAGTTGAACATACAGAAATGGATGTTGGTTAATTTTCATATTAATAAAATGCCGCCGATTCATATCGTGGATCGTTACATGGAAACGCTGCAAAAATTTAATGTGAAGAACGATGGTAAGGGACTCGATTTTTATTCGGAACCTGGAGCGGAAAATGTATTAAGTAAATTGCCCGCAACGCATCAGCATGGATTTGTGGCCATCGCTATCGGCGCACAACATACGACGAAAATGATGCCCAGCGATAAAATTGTGCGCGTAATTAAAGCTTTGAAGTATCCTGTCGTGTTGCTAGGAGGGAAGGAAGATAAAATTCGAAGCAAGCAAATTGAAATGGGTGCGATTGAAAATGTTTGGAATGTTTGCGGACAATTATCTCTCGGTGAATCGGCGCAAATTGTAAAGGCTGCTAAAGTAGTTCTCACTCACGATACCGGCTTAATGCATATTGCTGCAGCCTTTCATAAACCCATCGTTTCTGTTTGGGGAAATACCGTTCCGGAATTTGGTATGACACCGTACCTTCCGCAAAATAAAAATTTGTCGAAAATCATGGAAGTAAAAAACCTTCCCTGTCGACCTTGTTCAAAGATTGGTTATGATCGATGTCCTAAAGGTCATTTCAACTGCATGAGTGGAATTGACAATGCAGATATCGTGAACGCTATAAAATCCTTTTTATAATTTATTTTGAAAGAAGTCTTACGACTTTCCATCCACAAATAAAGCTTTTAACTCCGTTGCATCCGCAGCTTTCATCTTACCAGCCAAAATTAAAGACAATTGTCGACGACGCAAAGCACCCGCAAAGCGATCTTTTTCTTCTTCCGATTCAGGAACTAATTCCGGAACGTGAATCGGATTTCCAAGTTGATCAACAGCAACGAAAGTATAAATCGCTTCATTGCTTTTTATTTTTTTATTTCGAAAATTATCTTCTACCGATACATCAATAAAAACTTCCATACTTGAATTAAAAGAACGGGAAATTTTTGCTTGTAATGTAACTATATCGCCTAATTTGATGGGTTGACTAAAAGCCACATTATTCACAGCCGCTGTAACCACCACTCTGCCGCAATGACGATGTGCCGCAATCGCAGCAGTAATATCCATCCAGTGCAACAGCCGACCACCCATTAAATTTCCTAATGTATTGGTATCATTTGGAAGAACAATTTCAGTGGAGATGGCAGCGCTATCGGATGGAGTTTTCGTTTTCATAGTAGAAATTTTTTGCAAAGATAGCTATAAAATGAGAGTGAGAAGGAGAGTGAGAGTGACAGTGAAAGCGATGTTGTGACTTTAACTCACTCGTTATCACACTCATTCTCCCCTCGCATTCGCACTGCTTCTCTTCCGATAGCCATCGGGACTGACTACCGCTCTAGATGTTGGCTGAGGTACTCGAGGCCAAACTCCAAGCTGCCCGCGAGTTCCCTCGGGCAGCAACTCAAAATTCGATGTTGGCTGAGGCTCTCGAGGCCAACAAATAATCCTCGCTCTCGCACTGTTTCTCTCCCGATAGCTATCGGGACTGTTAAGGGGGATTAGCTCCGCAGTTCCCTTCTAGCCGGATGGGAAATAGTGAATGTCAACCCGCAAATGCGGGTTGCTTTTTTTATTTTCTATCAGAGGTACAAGCAAGCTTGACCTCCTCCTTAAAATAAAAAAAACAGCGTTGCTGTCATTCACATATTAATCAGTGCACCCGAAGGGATTCGAACCCCCAACCAACAGAATCGGAATCTGTTATT
Organism: Bacteroidota bacterium; assembly: GCA_031421935.1. GTDB lineage: Bacteria > Bacteroidota > Bacteroidia > AKYH767-A > OLB10 > JAJTFW01. The sequence continues at coordinate 4,139 of JANOPQ010000174.1, forward strand.
CTATCCAATTGAACTACGGGTGCTAATATTTTGAATCCAAAATAATTCTGGCTTGCACTGAAGTGTGAAGACTTCCAAAGGAAGGCTTCTCTACTTCAGTGCAAAAGTAAGGATTGTAACTAAGAACTTTCTAGGTAGGCTAAGTATCATAAATTCAGCTTTTTAAAAGTTTTGTAATGGAAGTATTTGACCAATTCTCAATTTAGCACCCTTAATTCTGAATTCTTAATTCATAATTCTTAATTAAAGCCCTATCTTTGCAGCCCCAAAAATATCACCAAAATGCTCTCAGTATCAAATATTTCCTTGCGTTATGGCAAGCGTGTTCTCTTCGATGATGTTAACATCAAATTTGTTCCCGGCAACTGCTATGGAATTATTGGTGCTAACGGTGCCGGTAAATCTACTTTTTTGAAGATTCTTTCAGGTGAAATTGATGCAACTACCGGACAAGTTTCTACAAATCCTGGAGCTAGAATGAGTGTGTTGAAACAAAATCATTACGCATACGATGCTTTTAACGTGTTGGAAGCGGTGATGATGGGAAATGTGAAGTTGATGGATGTGATTCGTGAAAAGGATGAAGTGTATGGAAAGCCTGATTTTTCGGAAGCAGATGGACTCCGTGCTGCTGAGTTGGAAAGTCTTTTTGCAGAGATGGGAGGTTGGGATGCTGAAAGTAATGCCGCTAGTTTGTTGAGCGATTTAGGTGTGAAGGAAGAGTATCACGGTAAGAAAATGACGGAGATTAGCGGGAAAGAAAAAGTACGTGTACTCCTTGCGCAAGCACTTTATGGAAATCCAGATATTCTTTTGTTGGATGAGCCAACGAATGATCTCGATGTGGAAACGATCGCGTGGTTGGAAAACTTTTTAGCCGATTTTCAAAACACGGTATTGGTGGTAAGTCATGATCGTCACTTTTTAGATTCCGTTTGTACACACGTAGCCGATATCGATTTTGGTAAGATGGGATTGTATTCTGGAAATTATACTTTCTGGTATGAGTCAAGTCAATTAGCATTGCGTCAACGCTCCGATCAGAATAAGAAAGTAGAAGATAAGCGTAAAGAGTTGCAAGATTTCGTGGAACGATTTTCTGCGAATGCATCGAAATCGCGTCAAGCAACGAGTCGTAAAAAATTATTGGAAAAATTAGTGGTGGAGGATATTCCTGCATCCACGCGTAAGTATCCAGGAATTATTTTCAGACCCGATCGCGATTGTGGTGATCAGTTGTTGAGAGTGGAAGGATTGAAAAAAGTATCGAACGAAGGCATTACTTTTTTTAAAGATATTACTTTCTCAATGGATAAAGGCGATAAGATTGCAGTGATCTCTAAAGAGCGTCGTGCAGTAACTTCGTTTTTTCAAATCATCACGGAACATGAAACCGCAGATGCCGGAACCTTTGAATGGGGTACGACAATCACTCGTTCGTATTTACCGAATGATAATGCCGAATTTTTCAAGGAAAAATTGTCATTGATCGATTGGTTGCGTCAGTTTTCAAAAGAGAAAGAAGAAAGTTTTGTGCGTGGATTTTTAGGAAAGATGTTGTTCTCAGGTGAAGAGTCTTTGAAGATGTCTACCGTTCTTTCAGGAGGAGAAAAAGTGCGTTGCATGATTTCTCGTATGATGCTGACAAATGCAAATTGTATTATTCTTGATGAGCCAACAAATCACTTAGATCTTGAATCGATTACTGCTTTTAATGATGCAATGGTAGATTGGAAACATATTGCATTGTTTAGTTCTCATGACCATGCGTTTACACATACAGTAGCGAATCGAATTATAGAGTTAACTCCTTCTGGAATTATCGATCGTCGAATGACGTATGATGAGTACTTAGAGGATACTACGGTTCAGGAATTGCGCGCACGGATGTACGGAGATCTGATTTCAGCTTAAAAATATATAATGCCATTTATACATAATATATTTTCCAATTATTTAAACACAAATGGAAGCATAATTCGAGCAAAAAATTTTAACAAACAGTAATTTCGTTCGGAACAGCGCGGAGGTCGTCCAGGCAACAGCGCGAACCGATTTTTGCTGAACCGGTGAAGTAAAGAGATAGCACAAAAGATTGTTCAGTGGTTGCGAAAGAAAGTAGAAAGCAGAAACTGCAAAAATTGGTTGGTGTTGGGTGGCGTGCTTTCTTTGGTTACTTTCTTTTC
>JANOPQ010000175.1:0-3983 GCA_031421935.1 Bacteroidota bacterium
GATCAGTTATCGCCTACTACAGTATTAGCAAGCGGAACAGCTGTATTAAGTACAAGTGGTCAAGCGAGCTTTACCTTCCCAGGATCAGTAATTGGTCAGAATGGATACATCGCGATCTTCCATCGTAATGCAGTTCAAACATGGAGTGATGTGATGACCTTCGCAGGTGTTACCAACTACAACTTCACTACAGCAGCAACACAAGCATATGGTTCAAACCAAGTACAAGTGGCACCTGGTGTATGGGCGATGTATAGTGGTGACTTAAGTCCACAGGATGAGTTTATCGATATCTTGGATCAAGGTGTGATCGACAATGATATCTTCAATTTCGCAGGCGGCTATGTAGTTTCTGACTTAAATGGAGATGGATTCGTAGATATCGTTGACCAATCAATCGTTGACAATAACATCTTTAACTTTATCGGATCTGTGCATCCGTAAAAAGTCTATAAATTGAATTTATTAAAGCGAGGCTGCCCATGGGTAACCTCGCTTTTTTTAAAGCATGCGTTTGTTCTGATCATATTCTAGTATTAATTATAGTAACGATACCTTTAAAAGGGTCTAGGTTGATTGGTGTTTGCCTATTAGGATGCAGATCTGCGCCCTTTAAGTAGGAATAGAATTGATATGAAATCGTAAATCCTAAAGTGCATTTTAATTGCACATATTAATGACCAAAGGAACCAGATTTAGCAAGACCAAAATGGTCTTAATGTTAACATAGAATATTGAAAAAGAATCTTATAAAAGTAAAAAAGTTTGCAAAAAAAGTAGATTGAATTGTGTTTAAGGTGCAAATCAACTTCAAAATTTTGTCAATTGATTTTTTTTCCCTAGTTTGCTAGATCATTTAAGTAGATAACTTTAGTAGAACCCCCTAATTGGGTGATTGCCGATTGAATTAATGGTATCTACTTTTGCAAACCCTATAAGAGATGATGTGCATTTTGTGTAGGCAATCCACAACATTATTAATTTAAGCAGTAAAAAAGTAACTAAACAATTATTATTTCGATAGATATGCAAAAAATTAATCTGCTTTCAATTATTTCAATCTTCCTATTTTTTTCCGCCGTTCGTGCAAAGGCTGATGGTTCCTGTATGTCATTACAGGTTCCCGTTGTAGATAAGATAAAGAACTCCGTACTCATTGTTGAAGGAGAAGTAATCAGTAAAAAATCCTATCAGCAGAGGGAAGGAAAGGCAGATATTTATACTGTACAAGACATTAGAGTTTACAAGTATTTTAAAGGGAATAATGTTCCTCATACAATTCATGTTGTTACTCGTGGAGGTCAAGTAGGATTATTTGCTATGAAAACAACTGCTGAAAATAATTTTGCCGTTGGTGATTTAGGTGTTTTCTTTCTCGTTCCAGCAAGTTTTGGTTTGCAACATAATGGAAACAATCCAACAGATTACTACGAAGTGTATGCAGCAGAGCAGGGTTTTCTTAGATATAACCTAAGTGATAGTACCGCATCTGATGCGCATAATTTCATTAAAGATGCACCTACAGGAGTATATCAATGGATGAATAGTTACATCGGCACAAATCCAATGATTATTCAACCTGGACCCATCCAATCGAATCCTAATCCGAAATTACCGGGCTTATTAACCGTTCCAACTATTACATCTTTTAGTCCTACTTCTGTAGTTGCAGGTACAAGAACACTTTTAACGATTACTGGAAGTGGATTTGGTGCAACACGAGGAACTGGATTTGTTGAATTTAGAAATGCAAATGATCCTGGAGGAACTTCATATATTCAACCTAAAGCAAACGATTATAGAGCTTGGAGTAATACGCAAATCCAAGTATGGGTGCCTGCGAGCTCTAATGGAAATGGTCCTCCTGCTGGTACTGGTCAAATAAGAGTGACGAACAGCACCGCCTCACCAAATCAAGCTACTTCAACTGGAACACTTACCGTTACCTACGCAATAACCAATGTTGAATTTAATGCAACGGGTCAACCCACCGAACTTCAAAATAACAATGGTACGGGTGGGTATACATTCAGGTATCATAGCCCTGAGTTTTCTGGCAATGCGCTAGCTACTGCTTCGTTCGAGCGTTCTATGAATACTTGGATTTGCGCAACTAATGTGAATTGGATCGTTGGAGCTACTACAACAATAGATGTTGTTGCAGATGACGATGTGAATGTGGTGCGTTTTGATAATGGAGCTGAATTACCAGTGAATGTTTTAGGCAGAGCAACATCTTATTTCTCTGGATGTATTAACGGAGCAGCTCCTTCTGATACGGTTTGGGAATGCACTGAAGTTGATGTTGCCTTTGATGATGGAACTACATGGGAATATGGTCCTGCATTGCCCTCCATAAGTGAAATTGATTTTGAAACTGTTTCCCTTCATGAATTAGGCCATGCTCACCAGATATTACATGTTATAAATGCTACTGCCGTTATGAATGCTACGGTTTCAAATGGTGTGGCGAAACGGACCTTGCTTTTAGTTTCCGATGAAGCTGCAGGCGATTATCAGATGACCGTAGCCATAGCTACGCATGGTGCTTGTAAGCCGGCTGGTGAAGTAATGACTGCTTTGAATATTGGAGGAACGGTTAGCATCAGTGCTAATCCTGGTTCCACTATTTGCAGCGGAACAAGTGTAACGTTTACTGCAACTGCATCAGTACCCGTGGGTACATTTACTTATCAGTGGAAGAAAAATGGCGGAAATGTAGGAACTAATAGTTCAACATATATTGATGCAGGTCTCGCAAATGGTAACCAGATTCAGTGTGTAGTCACTGTCACAGGTGGATGTAATCTTGTACTTAACTCAAATACCATTACGATGATTGTAAATCCTGTGGTAGTACCATCGGTTACGATCTCCGCTAATCCCGGAGCAACCATCTGTGCTGGAACCAGTGTCACCTTTACTGCTGTGCCCACTAACGGTGGCGCCACTCCGTCTTATCAATGGAAAGTGAATGGAGGGAATGTGGGTACTAACAGTACTACCTTCACCACGACCACACTTACCAACGGACAAATAGTAACTTGTGTTTTAACCAGCAATGCAGCTTGTGCAAGTCCAACAACGGCTACATCGAACAGCATCACGATGATTGTAAATCCTGTGGTAATACCATCGGTATCCATCTCCGCAAACCCAGGAAATACCATCTGTGCTGGAACGAGTGTAACCTTTACGGCAGTGCCTACTAACGGTGGTGCCACTCCGATTTATCAATGGAAAGTAAATGGAGGGAATGTGGGTACCAACAGTACTACCTTCACTACATCAACTCTGACCAATACACAAGTAGTGACTTGTGTATTGACCAGCAATGCAGCTTGTGCAAGTCCGACCACAGCCACCTCCAATAGCATTACGATGAATGTAAATCCAGTGGTAGTACCATCTGTATCCATTTCCGCTAATCCAGGAAGTACTATCTGTGCTGGAACCAGTGTCACCTTTACTGCTGTGCCCACTAACGGTGGCGCTAGTCCGTCTTATCAATGGAAAGTGAATGGAGTAAATGCTGGAACAAACATCTCAACTTTTACAACGACCACCCTTACCAACGGACAAATAGTTACTTGTGTATTAACCAGCAATGCAGCTTGTGCAAGTCCAACAACGGCTACATCGAACAGCATCACGATGGTAGTAAATCCAGTGGTAGTACCATCGGTTTCGATCTCAGCTAATCCCGGAAATACCATCTGTGCAGGAACCAGCGTAACCTTTACGGCAGTGCCTACTAACGGTGGTGCCTCACCGTCTTATCAATGGAAAGTAAATGGAGGGAATGTGGGTACCAACAGTACTACCTTCACTACATCAACTCTGACCAATACACAAGTAGTGACTTGTGTATTAACCAGCAATGCAGCTTGTGCAAGTCCAACGACAGCTACGTCTAACGGCATCACAATGGTTGTGAGTTCTGCAGTAACACCATCGGTATCCATCTCCGCAAACCCAGGAAA